>NZ_QKLB01000001.1:0-344893 GCF_003224295.1 Curtobacterium sp. MCPF17_046
GAGATGTCTCGTGGGCTCGGAGATGTGTATAAGAGACAGTGCGGGCACCGCCCGACGGGGTCGCTCGGACTCGGGCATGCGATGAGACGCCACGGCCGCTGTTCCTCTCCCTGGATTGATCCAGAGTCCGTTCTACCGGGCGGGAACAGCGGCCGAACGCCCCAGTCAGAGGGGGTGGAACGGTCGGTGCAGGACCGTCACATGTCGCGGTACCGCTTCGCGGCGGCGAGGGCGTCGCGTAGTTCGTCCGCGGTCATGCGCGGGCCGTAGCCCGGGGTGTCGCGCTGGATGCGCCATCCCTCGGCGAGCGGTCCGGCGTCGACCACGTCGAAGCCGAACTCGTCGATGAGGTCGGCGACGGTGCGCTTCGCCGTCTCGTCGTCGCCCGCGACGACCAGGGCGCGGCGTCCCTCGGTGCCGCTGGGGGTGGCGTGTCCGGTCAGGTCCGCGGCGCCGATGTGGTTGAAGGCCTTGACCACGTGCGCGCCGACCAGGTGGTCCTGCAGCATCTCGGCCGTGGTGGTCGTCTCGTCGTCGAGGGCCGCGATGTGCCCGTCGCGCTCCGGGTAGTAGTTGTCCGTGTCGATGACGACCTTGCCGACGAGCGGCTCGACGGGGATCGTCTCGACGGCGCCGAGCGGCACGGTCACGACGACGATGTCGCCCCGGGTGGCCGCGTCCTCGCGTGTACCGGCGGTGGCGTGTTCGCCGAGCTCCGCGACGAGGTCCGTCAGCGTCTCCGGCCCGCGCGAGTTCGCGATCACGACCTGGTGGCCGTGCTGCACCGCGAGGCGTGCGAGCTGTGATCCGATGTTGCCTGCTCCGATGATCCCGATGGTCGTCATGTGGGGTGCAACAACCGTGGCCGGTGGTCATTCCGGCCCGACGACCGGGACAGACAGACCGCCCGTCGGGGGCGGGGCCACGCGTTCGCCGGAGGACGTGTGACCGTCGTCCGCCGTGCGGTGCAGGATGGCGCCATGACACACGAGTTCCGCAACGAGGCCGACCGCGACCGCTACGCCATGTACGTCGACGGAGCCCTCGTGAGCGTGCTCGACTACCGCGTCAACGGTGACGCGATCGCCTTCCCGCACACGTACACGGTCCCGGCGCACCGCGGGCACGGGTACGCCGGGGAACTCGTGGAGCACGCCGTGGCCGACGTCGAGACGACGTCGACGAAGCGCATCGTCCCGATGTGCTGGTTCGTCAGCCAGTGGTTCGACGAACACCCCGACAAGGCAGACCTGCTCAGCCGCGGCGTCGCGGACTGAGCACCACCGAGAGGCGCCACCGTGCCCCGCATCGTCCCCTTCCTCTGGTTCGACGACCAGGCCCAGTCCGCGGCTGAGCACTACGTCGGGCTCTTCCCGGACGCACGTGTCGACGGGGTCGGCCGTGCCCCGGACGGGTCCGTGCTCGTGGTCGAGTTCACCCTGATGGGCCAGCCGTACCGTGCCATGAACGGCGGTCCCGGTCATCCCTTCACCGACGCCGTCTCGCTGCAGGTGGACGTCGACACGCAGGAGGAGCTCGACCGGATCTGGGACGGGCTCCTCGCCGACGGCGGCCACCCGGTGGCGTGCGGGTGGCTCGTCGACCGCTGGGGTCTGTCGTGGCAGGTGACCCCGTCGATGATGGGCGAGCTCATGGCCGCCGGTGGTGACCCGGCAGCGGGCGCGCGGGTGTTCCGGGCGATGCGGGACATGGTCAAGCTCGACATCGGGGCCCTCCGCGCGGCGGCCTCCGACTGATCACCGACACCGGGCACGTCCGGCCACGTCGCCGGACGGTCGCACCGGTCCCGACCCCGGGGACCGCCGGTCCCCGTTCCGGGGGACCCGCGGTTATCGTGGGGCCACACCGAGCGGCGCAGGGGACCACGGACGTGGGCGGCCGCCGGACCCGACGTCCCGACCAGGGGCGACCGACCACCGGCGCCACGCCGGACGACAGACTGGAACAGCATGGCCGACCCGAGGGGCCCCGGGATCCGCGAAGCGGACATCGGACGGGCGTACACCGAGCTCTCCCGCATCACCCGCCGCGCGAGCGTCCGGGCGCGGGGGACCGCCGACGTGTTGAGCGTCGTCGACCAGTCCCTGGTCGACTTCGTCGTGCAGCACCCGGGGTGCATGGCGATCGACATCGCCCGGTACCTCCGGCTGAACCGGTCGACCATCTCGCGGCAGCTGTCCGGACTCCTCGCCGCGGGACTCGTCCGGACGGTCGACGGCGGCACCGGCAACGCGAAACCGCTCGAGGCGACCGAGGCCGGCCGGCGTGCCCTCGATCGCTCGGTGCAGCTGCACCGCGATGCCCTGGTCGAGCGGCTGGCCGACTGGTCCGACGACGACGTCGCGCTGCTCGCCGGGCTGCTCGAACGGCTCGGAGCCGCGGACGAGGCCGAGCTGCCGATGCCGAGCAGGACGACCGAGCCGTGACCACCTCGCTCGTCCTGCTGTCGGACACGCACCTGCCGAAACGGGCGAAGGACCTGCCGCCGGAGCTGTGGGCGGACATCGACACGGCCGACCTCGTCGTGCACGCGGGCGACTGGGTGGACCTGGCGACCGTGGACCTGCTGGAGGCCCGGTCCCGCGACCTCCTCGCCGTGCGCGGGAACAACGACCCGGGGTTCGAGGACCGGTTGCCGCTCGTCGCCTCACGCCGCGTCGAGGGACTGCGGTTCGCGGTCGTGCACGAGACCGGCGCGGCGACCGGGCGGGAGCGTCGGGCCGTCGCCGACCACCCGGACGTCGACGTGCTCGTGTTCGGGCACTCGCACATCCCGTGGGACTCGCTGGCGCCGAACGGCATGCGCCTGCTCAACCCCGGTTCACCGACGGACCGTCGTCGGCAGCCGGACCACACGTGGATGCGCTGCACGGTCGACGGCGCCGACCTGCAGGTCACCCTGGTGCGGCGCGCCCCCGGTGCGGACGGGGTCCGCACCGCGCCCTCACACCCGGCCTGACTCCGCACCCGCGGTCGGGCCCGCGTCGGGCCCACCGGCCGGGAGGCCCGCTGCGGCTCCGCCCCGCCGGGGACCGGGCAACTGCTCCGGCATCCGGAAGAACGCGAGCTCCTGCGCGACCGACTCCCGGAACGCGCGGGCCATCCGGCCCCGCAGCTCCGGGTCGGCGCGCACGGCGAGCTCCTCGACGAGGTCGGTCGCCCGCGCGCTCGACGCCGCGAAGCCCGGGTCCCCGTACGCCGCGATCCAGTCCGCGAACGGGTGCCCGACCGGCGCCGTGCCGAGCCGCTCCCCGACCCAGGCGTACACCCGGAAGCAGGGCAGGACGGCGGCGGCGAGCACCGAGACGTCCCCGGTGGCGGCGGCATCGTCGGCCGCCGCGGCCAGGTGCGCGAGGTAGCCGGCGCAGACCGGGTGCACGGGGTCGTCGGCGTGCGACCCGGCGAGTCTGCGGTGGTGCAGGTCGCGGGCCTCGGCGGCGCAGCCCTCGCTCGCGGTCGTCCAGAACGCCGCGGCGTCGCCGATCGAGCCGGCCGCGATCGCCCGGAGGTGCTGCTCGTACGCGCGGAGGTAGTGCACGTCCTGCGCGAGGTACCCGGCGAAGACCTCCGCGTCGAGGGTGCCGTCGGCGAGGCCCTGCAGGAACGCGCACGCGAGGGTCTCGTCGAGCACCGCGGCCGCGTCCGTCCACCAGAGGTCGGTCAGGCGGGGGACCGGCAGGGCGGCCCGCACGGCGGCGTTGTGGTCGACCGGGCCGTGTCCGTGCCCGACCTGGAGGGCGTCGGCACCGCGGAGGGCCGCGGTGAGCCACGTCTTCGCGGCACCGACGGCGAGCTCCCAGTCGCCGTGTCGGGCCACGAGCGTGGCGATCGCGCTCGAGAGCGAACAGCCCGTCCCGTGGGTGTTCGTCGTCGCGACCCGTGGGCCGGGGAACACCCGCACCGAGCCGTCCGGCGTCACGAGGGCGTCGTCCGAGGTCGGGCCGCCGTCGTGTCCGCCCTTCGCGAGCACGCGGACGTCGAAGCGTCGTGCCACCGCCAGGGCCGCGTCGAGGGGGTCCGTCGCGTCGGAGCCGGCGAGGTCGGCGAGCACCCGCAGTTCGTCGCGGTTCGGGGTGACGAGGTCGGCGAGGGCGAACAGGTCGGTCATCGCCGCCTCGGCATCGGCGTCGAGCAGTCGGTCACCGCTCGTGGCGACCATCACGGGGTCGACGACCAGCCACCGCGGCCGGTGTGCCCGCAACGACTCCACGACGACCCGGACGACCTCGGCGGTGCCGAGCATGCCGGTCTTCACCGAGTCCACCGTGACGTCGTCCCAGACCGCGTCGAGCTGCTCGCGGAGGAAGTCCGTGTCGGGCACGTGCACCGAGCGCACGCCCCGGGTGTTCTGCGCGACCAGGGCCGTGACCACCGCCATGCCGTACCCGTCCTGGGCGGCGATCGACTTCAGGTCGGCCTGGATCCCCGCACCCCCGGTCGGGTCGGTCCCCGCGATGCTGAGCACCCTGGGCACCCGGCCGCTCGCAGCCGGCCCCGTCGTCGCGGTCACCGGCCCGCCCCGTTCCACGCCGCGACGAACGCGGCGGCCGCGGCACCCGGGTCGGGGGCCGCGCAGATGCCCGACACCACGGCGACCCCCGCCGCCCCGGCAGCCCGCAGCGGCCCGACGTCCGCCAGTCCGACGCCGCCGATGCCCACGCACGGCACGGTGGTCGTCGCCGCGATCCGGGCGAAGCCCGCGACGCCGAGCGCCGGCGGGTGGTCGGGCTTCGTGCTCGTCGGGTGCACGACGCCGACGCCGAGCAGGTCGACCGTGCCGTGCGGCATCGCGGCGACCTCGACCAGGTGCCGCGTCGTGTTCGCGGTCAGTCCGACGTGGGCGTCCGGGCCGAGCAGTGCACGCGCGGCGCTCCCCGGGACGTCCGACTGTCCGAGGTGCACGCCCGCCACCGCGTGCCCCTCGTGCCGTGCGGCCAGCGCCACGTCGAGCCGGTCGTCCACGACGACGAGTGCCCGGTCGCCGACCGCGTCCGCGACCGCGACCGTCAACGCGACCAGGTCCCGGGCGGACGCCGTCTTGTCCCGGACCTGCACGATGCGGACCCCGGCGCTCACCGCCGCCCGGACGACGCCGAGGACCCCGTGCCCGTGCCGAGCGGCCAGGGCGGTGTCGGTGACGAGGTAGACGCCGAGCTCCTGCGCTCCCGGTACGCGTCCGGCGGTCCCGGTGACTGCAGCGGCAGCGCCGTCCGTGGTCACGATCCCGCTCCGATCGTCGTCGAGGCGGCCCGGGCACCCGGACCGTCGGCGGTGATCCGGGCCTCCCGGATCACGTCCTCCGGCGTCAGCGACGCGAGCCGGTCGAGGAACAGCGGCTGGAACGTGCCGGGCCCGCCGGCGTCCCGTGCGGCGAGCTCCGCCGCGATGGTGTGGACCGCGGTCGCGGCGACGGCCGCGTCGAGCGCACGCCCCGGCGCCACGGCCGCGAAGGCGGCGACGACGGCCCCGAGGGCACAGCCGCCACCCGTGATCCGGGTGAGCAGCTCGGTCCCGTTCGCGACGCGGACCAGCCCCTCGGGCGCCACGAGCAGGTCCACCGCACCCGAGACCGCCACCGCCTGCGCGGTCCCGGCGTCCGCGGCGGCGACCGCGGCGTCGCGGGCGTCCTCCGTCCCGACCGTGCTGTCCACACCCCGACCGCCGGCCGAGGCGCCGAGGACCGCGAGCACCTCGGACGCGTTCCCGCGCAGCACCGTCGGCCGCATCGCGAGCAGGTCCCGCGCCAGGGCCGTCCGGACCGGCAGCGACCCGACCGCGACCGGGTCGAGCACCCACGGTGTCCCGGCTTCCGCCGCTGCGGCCGCGGCCTCGCGGGACGCGGTCGACGGCTCAGCGTGCGGGGTGCCGGTGTTGACGAGCAACCCGTCCGCGACGCCGGCGAACGGCCCCGCCTCGGTCGGCACGTCGACCATCGCGGCCGACGCCCCCAGCGCGAGCAGCACGTTGGCGGTGACGTTCTGCACCACCGTGTTCGTGATGCACTGCACCAGGGGCGCCCGGGTCCGGACGGCCTCCAGCAGGTCGGCGGTGCGTTCGGCCCAGTGGGCGGGCGCAGCGTTCTCCATGGACGATCCCTTCGCGAGTACGAGCTCGAGCAGGTTCGACGGGTGTGATCTCAGCCGCTCGGATGCGGCACCCCGTGTCTCGGACGACACCGTACACGCATCGCCGCCGTCGTCCAGCGACACGTCCGGGACCGGTGTGGAAGGGTGGACCCGTGGACGACGAACGACGGACCGCGACCCCGGCGGGACCGCCACCCGGCCCCCCGGCAGGACCGCGCGACCCCGGCGATGCCTGGGCGGTCGGCCCGGACGGCACCAAGGCGTGGGGCCGCTTCGGCGCCGCGGGCCTGCTCGTCGACGACGGACGCGGACGGGTCCTCCTGCAGCACCGCGTCGAGTGGAGCCACCACGGCGGCACCTGGGGGATCCCCGGCGGGGCGCGCCACCAGCACGAGGACCCGGTGACCGCCGCCCTCCGCGAGTCCGCCGAGGAGGCCGGCGTCCCCGAGGACGGCATCGACCTCCGGCACACCGCCGTCCTCGACCTCGGGTTCTGGACCTACACGACCGTCGTGGGACGCGCCTCCCGCCCGTTCGACCCCGTCGTCGCCGACCGTGAGAGCCTGGCCCTGGCCTGGGTCCCCGTCGCCGACGTGCCGGACCTGCCGCTCCACCCCGGGTTCGGCGCCTCGTGGCCCGCGCTCCGGGCCACGCTCGACCGGACACCGCACGTCGTCGTCGACGCGGCGAACGTCGTCGGGAGCGTCCCGGACGGCTGGTGGAAGGACCGCGCGGGAGCGGCCTCCCGACTCGTCGCCCGGGTGAGCGCGCTCGCCGCGTCCGGCGTCGACGCCGCCGCGCTGGACCTGCCGTCCGCCACCTGGTGGCCGCGGTGGACCGTGGTGCTCGAGGGGGAGGCCCGGGGTGCGACCCCGGTCGACGTCGTCGCCGACACCCGTCCCGGTCTCCCCGTGGTGACCGTCGAGCAGGCACCGGCCGCCGGGGACGACGCGATCGTCGCCGCCGTGCAGACCGCCGTCGCGGCCGGGGACGGCCCGGTCGTCGTCGTGACCGCGGACCGCGGCCTCCGTGACCGCGTGACCGCGGTCGGGGCGGACGTCCGCGGGCCGTCGTGGCTGCGGGAGCTCCTGCCCGACTGACGACCGGCTGCCGCCGCTGTGGTCGCCCCGGCGTCGCGTAGGTCCGTGCAGCGCGCCCTCCGAGTCCGTGCAGCGCGCCCTCCGGATGGTGAGGCGCGAAGCCGGGCGTCGACGGGACGGGAGCACTACAGTTGCGGACACGTCGACGACGACGTTCAGGAGGTTCCCGATGGAACGGATCACCAAGAGCGACGACCGGGTGCACCGCCCCGCCGGGCCGTGGACACCGACGGTCCACCGGCTGCTCACGCACCTGCACGAGCAGGGCTTCGTGGCGGCCCCGGCTCCGATCTCGCTCGGGGACGCGCTCGAGACGGTGACGTTCGTCCCGGGAGTGGCCGGCGAGTACCCCTGGACCGAGGACGTCGCGAGCGAGGCCGCCCTCGTCACGAGTGCCCGGCTGCTCCGACAGCTGCACGACGCCGCGGCGAGCTTCCCCCTGGACGACTCCGTCGACGTGTGGTCCCAGGCCGCGCGGGTGCCGGTCGAGACCGTCGTGCACGGCGACTTCGCCCCGTACAACGTCGTTTACGACGGCATCGCGGCGGTCGGCGTGATCGACTTCGACACCGCGCACCCCGGGCCCCGCGTCTGGGACGTCGCCAGTGCGGTCTACCGGTTCGCGCCCTTCACGACCGGAGCCGACGAGGGCCGTCCCGTCCCGGCGCTCGAGGACCGGCTCACCCGTGCCGCCGAGTTCTGCCGCGCCTACGGTCTCGACGACCGCTCGCGTGCCGTGCTCGTCGAGACGATCACCGCCGGCCTGGTGGCCCTGGTGACGACCCTCGAGACCGAGGCGGCCGCGGGCAACCCGAAGTTCGTGAGCGACCTCGCGCACGGGCACGCCGACCTGTACCGGGCCGACGTCGCGTGGCTCGAGGAGCACGGGGACCGGATCACCGCCGCGCTCCGCTGAGGGGGCGCGCCGGGGACGAGGTCGCCGACCGCCCAGCGCGTGCCCAGCGCCCTCGCGGCGGACCTCGATCCTGCGTCCGGTAGCGTTCCAGGGCCATGACCGACAGCCCGGCGGACGCCACCCCGTACGAGGTCCTCGGCGTCCCCGCGACCGCCGACGACGACACCCTCCGACGCGCCTACCGTCGGGCCGCGCGTGAGAGCCACCCCGACCTCGGCGGGGACGCCCAGCGCTTCCGCCGGGTGCAGGTCGCCTGGGAGCGCATCGGGACGCCCTCGGCCCGTCGAGCCTACGACGCCGGGACCCTGCGCGCGGGGTCCTCGTCAGCGCCGTCCGGATCGGCCGCGTGGCGGTCGGACACCGGGCGTGACGCCTACGCACCCCCGTCCGCCCGACGTGACTCCCGCCCGCGGGCTCGGTCGTACGGGCACCCCGGCGGGCGCTCCCGCGAGGTCTTCCTCGCCGCCGAACGCGAGTGGGTGGGCCTCGGCGACCCGATCGAGGACCCGTACGACCCGGCACTCGTCCGGTCGGCACCCCGGCACGTCCGGCGTCTCCTGGGCGAGGCGCTGGCCGAGGAGGCGACGGCTGCGATCATCGCGGAGATGGGCATCGGCGTCACGGTGTGGCACGACCTCGACGCCGGTGCCGAGGGCAAGCTCGACCACGCGGTGCTGACGCCCACCGGACTCTGGGCACTCGAGTCGATCGACTGGGGCGGCCCGGTCGCGGTGGAGCACGGCGAGGTCGTCGGCGAGACGCTCGGCCCGGGGGAGCAGCCGGTGAAGGAGCTCGTCCGCGCGGCCCGTGCCGTGCAGAAGCAGACGCGGGTCCGGTTCACCGGCCGTGTCCTGGTGGTGCCGGACTCCGCGGTCGACGAGGACGTCCGACTCGTCGGGACCCCCCGTAAGCCGACCGCGTTCATCGTCCGTCGGAGTGCGCTCGGGCAGGTGCTCTCCGGCGTCTGGTCGCCCGAGGGGTCCGTCGACGTCTTCGCGGTCCGCGACCGCCTGCAGCAGACCGTCCGGTTCGTCTGATCCGACCAGCAGCGCCGCCGGACCAGCAGCGCCGCCCGACCAGCAGCACCGCCCGTCACGCGCCGCCGGCCGTTGCGCACCGTCGGGGTCAGTACCCGCGGAGCTTCTCGAGGTCCCGGCGCTCCCGCTTGCTCGGCCGTCCGGCCCCGCGCTCCCGGATCGGGACGAAGCCGGCTTCCTCGCGGGGCAGGCGCGGCGGTGTGCGGTCCTCGAGGTGCTTCGCGGCCTCGGTCGCACCGACGCGCTTGAGGATGATGCTCTTCACGACGACGATCCGGTCGAAGCCGGCCTGGCGCACGCGGACCTCGTCCCCGGGACCGACCGGCTGGGACGGCTTCGCCCGCTCGCCGTTGACGCGGACGTGGCCGGCCTTGCACGCGGTCGTCGCCGCGGACCGGGTCTTGGTGATCCGGACCGCCCAGATCCAGCTGTCCACCCGGGCCTTGTCCATCCGGCCACCCTAGCCGCGCCGGTCCTGCGTCCCCTCGACGTCCCCTCGACGTCCGGTCGACCGGGCCCGCACGTCCGGTGCGAGCCCGTAGCCTCGGAGCCATGACCGACCCCGACCCGCCGACCACGGTCCCGTCCCAGGCGGCGATCGCCCGCACCCGGGCCCTCGTCGTGCTCGACGGCGCGGCACTCGGTGACCGGCTCGTCGTACGGGCGCACGACGGAGCCGGCGCGCGGGACGCGCTCGGCGAGCTGACCGACCGGACCGCCGAGACGGTGACGATCGCCACCCGTCGCGGACCCGTCACCGTGCTCCGGTCCGACGTCGTGGCCGCGAAGCCGGTGCCGCCGCCCCCGCCGCCCCGGGCACCCCGACGGCGTCCCGGCACGGACGAGCCGGCCGGCTGACCGGAGGATCCACCCCGTCCCGGCGAGCCGCCGACGGCACTCCGGGACCGCGCACGTAGCCTCGCTCCATGGCCGTCCCCGACCCACCCGCCGCCGCAGCCGGGACCACCGAGGACCGCACCGCCCGTGTCCGGTTCACCCGCCCGACCGGCTGGCGTGTCGAGGACGCCCCCGGTGCCGACCTCCGCGTCCGCGGTGACGACGTCGTGCTCACGGTCCGGTCGCGTCCCGGCGACCGGGCGATCGGGGACGAGAACGCCTCGCTGCTGGAACGGCTGCCGGGGTCGGTCGACGGCCTGCTCCTGCTCGGCTGCGACGTGTGGACGACGGCCGGTGCCCCCGCACGGCTCGTCGAGTACGTCCGCCCCGACGAAGAGGGCGACGTCGTCGGTGCGCACCTGCTGCTCGTCACGGGTCGGCACCGCGTGGACGTCACCGTGGAGCGTCCGCTGGCCCGGATGACCGCCACCGACGACCCGGTGTTCGCCGTCCTCGACTCCGTCCGGACGCTCGACCGCGTCACCGCCACCGAGTCCCGGACGCTCGAGGCGCTCCCGGTCCTGCTCGCCGGCTCGACGCTGACCGGGCCGTCCCTCGGCGCCGAGGCCGTCGCCACGCTGCAGGACCTCGCCGGCAAGCGCTGGAACCCGGCGCTGCTCCGCTCGGACGGCGGCCGGGAGCTGGTCGCCGCCGACCTCGTCGGTCGCTTCGGGACGGTGCCGCCGGACACCGCCGAGGTGCTCGCGCCCTGGGCGGACGGGGTGCCGCCCACCACGCTGGACCAGCACGACGACGACGGGCGCGTCACGCGTCTCCGGGCCTGGGCCGGCACCGTCGTCGACACGGGGGCCGACGGTCGGTCGGTCATCGCATCCGTCCGGCCGGACCGGGTGGTCGGGCTGATGGCCGGGAGGCTCGGAGTGCGCCCGACGTGGACCTGGCCGTTCCGCACGCCGGTCCTGTCGAGCGACCTGCTCGACCGTCGTCTGGCGGGCGGCCCGTCCGCCCCGGCCCTGCCGGACGCCCTCGCCGAAGCCGACCCGACGCTCGCGGCGTTCTGGGCGGCGCCGTGGACCGTGTCCTCGCTGCTGGCGCCCGGTCGGACCCGTCCCGTCGTGGTCGTGTCCGCGGCGGGGGTCGGCTTCGCGCGGGTCGGCCGCGCCGAGGGCGGGGCGACGGCGTTCAGGGCCGAGGCGTCCGCCAACGTCTACCGGTCGCTCGTCCGCGCCGTGCTCGGCTGACCTCCGCCCGGTTCACACCGGACGGCGGACGACGGCACGACCCCGCGCGGACGGAGCGCGAGCGTCGTGCCATAGGTGCGGGGCCGTCGGTGCGGGCCGTCGTTGCGGGGCCGTTGGTAGCGTGCCGGTGTGCGCCCGATCAGGCGGCCGGGCCGGCGGTCAGGGTGACGGTCGCCGTGGCCGCGGTGCCGTCGGCCGTCGTGTAGCCGACCGTGACCCGGTCGCCGACCGCGTGCCGAGCGACCGCCTCCGTCAGCTCGGACGCGCTCGTGACCGCGGTGCCGTCGATGCTCGTGATCGTGTCGCCGGCGGCGAGCCCGGCGGCCGCTGCCCCCGATCCCTCGACCGTCCCGGCGACGGGCACACCGGAGGTGGTCCCGGTCGCCGCGCTGCTGACCTGCACGCCCAGGAACGCCGGCAGCCCGATCGTGATGGTGTCCGAGGCCTCGCCCGCCAGGATGTGCGCGGCGATCGACTTCGCGGTGCTGATCGGGATCGCGTAGCCGGTGACGTCCGCCGAACCCGAGGACGCGGCGGTCGCCATGCCGACGACCTCGCCCTCGCTGTCCAGGACGGGACCGCCGGAGTCACCGGAAACGATCTGCGCTGCGACCTCGATGAGCCCGGTCAGGGACTCGGTCCCGGTACCGGACTCGCTCTGCACCTGGATGTCCTGGTCGCTCGCGGTCACGGTGCCCTCGGCGGCGACCAGGTCACCCGTGCCCTCGGCGTTGCCGACGTCGGTCACGGTGTCGCCGGTCTGGACGCCGTCGTCGTCGAGCGCGACGGTGGACAGGCCGGACGCGTCCCGCAGCTGCAGCACCGCGACGTCGTTCGTCGCGTCGGTGCCCACGACGTCGGCGGAGTACTGCTCGCCGGTCGTCTCGTCGGTCACCGTGATCGAGGTCGCGCCCTGGACCACGTGGTTGTTCGTCAGGACCGTCCCGTCCGCGGTGAGGACCATGCCGGTCCCGGCGGCCTGCTGCGCGTCGTCGTAGCCGATCACGGTGTCGATCGTCACGACGCCCGCGGTCTGCGCGGCGGTCGCGGGTGTGGCTGCCGCCTGCGAGGTCCCACTGCCGCCGGCTCCCGTGCCGCCGGTGCCCGTGCCGCCGTCGGTACCCGTGTCGCCGTCCGACAGGCCGTCCGTCCCGCCCTGGTCCTGGCCGGGGACGGTGAAGCCGTCGATGCCGCTGCCCGCTGATCCGGGACCGGGGACGGTCGTCGTGCCCTGTGACCGGCTCGAGGTGGCCGTCGTGCCGTGCGACGACAGGCCGAGTGCCGTCCCGCCGGCGGCGCCCACGATCGCGAGTGCGGCGATGCCCGACCCGATCGCAAGCCCGACACGGCGACGACGACCCGTGGTCCCCGGAGCGGCGCCGGGGGCGCCCGTCCAGCCCTGCGGCGCGGAGGTGGCCCCGAGCGCTGCGCTCCCGACGCGATACGGACCGCGACCGTCGGGGGAGTAGGCGTACGGACCGGACCCGTCGGGGGCAAAGAGGTACGGACCCGAGCCGTCGAAGGCGTGCGCTGCGCGGAGCGTCGACGGGTCCGCGTGCGGCGGCTCCCACGCCGGTGCCTGCTGCTGTCCGGCGTCGTCCGCGGCTGGGGTCGGGGTCTCGTTCATGGTGCTCTCCGGTCGTCCGCACGGCCCGGTCGGCCGTCGATGGGGACCAGTACAGGCCCGCTCCCCATGACCGTCCTATGAACCACCCGAGGCCCGGCCGAGCACCCGCTCGGGAGTCGCCGGACGCCGGTCTCCGCGGCACGCCGGCGATCGGTTAGGCTCGCCGCACCTCCCATGCGTCCCCGATCCGTCGTGCCTCCCGCACCCGCGCCCGCGTCCCGGCTCGTGCTGGCCGTCGTCCTCGCGGTCGTCGCGCTGGCCGTCGCCTGCGCCCTGAGCATCGCCGTCGGGAGCCGACCGATCCCGCTCGGCGTCGTCCTCGACACCCTCGCGCACCCGGGCCGCGACGACGAGACCGGCCTGATCGTGCTCGGCAACCGGCTGCCGCGGACCGTCGTCGGGCTCCTCGCCGGCGCCGCACTCGGGGTCGCCGGCGCCGTCATGCAGGGAGTCACCCGCAACCCGCTCGCCGACCCGAGCATCCTCGGCATCAACGCGGGGGCCGCCCTGGCCGTCGTCGTGGGCATCGCCGTGTTCGGTGTCAGCGGGACCGCCACGTACCTGCCGTTCGCGTTCGCCGGAGCCGCCCTCGCCGCGCTGCTCGTCTACGGCATCGCCGCGGTCGCCCGCGGTGGCCTCACCCCGGTCGGCCTCGCGCTGTCCGGCGCCGTCACCGCCGCCGCCCTCTCCTCGATCACCACCGCGGTGCTCGTGACGAACGCGTCCCTGCTCGACCAGCTGCGCTTCTGGCAGGTCGGCGCGCTCGCGGGCGGGGACCTCGGCACAGCGGGTGTGGTCGTCGCGCCGGTGGTCCTCGGGCTCGTCGTCGCGGTCGGGCTCGGCCGTTCGCTGAACACCCTCGCGCTCGGCGACGAACTCGCGGCCTCCCTGGGCCAACGCGTGGTGCTCGTGCGCGCGGTCGGGGCCATCGTCACGGTGCTGCTCGCCGGGTCCGCGGTCGCCGCAGCCGGACCGATCGCCTTCGTCGGCCTCGCCGTCCCGCACGCCGTCCGGCGCCTGTCCGGACCCGACCACCGCTGGACGATCCTCCTGTCCGCGGTCGTCGCGCCGGCCCTCCTGCTCGTCGCCGACGTCATCGGCAGGGTCGTCGCCTACCCGGGGGAGCTGCAGGTCGGCATCGTCACGGCGCTCATCGGTGCGCCGGTGTTCATCGCGCTGGTCCGGTCGCGGGTGGTGCGGGGCCTGTGAGCACCACGCCGACCGAGAGCGCACCGGCCACCGGTGACGCCGTCCGCCGTCGGGGCGGGACCGCGCGGCGGGAGCTCCTCGTGCTCGTCGGCGCGCTCGTCGTGCTGCTCGGCCTCGTGCTCGTCGGCCTCGGGGTCGGCGAGATCCCGCTGTCGCCCGTGCAGGTCCTCGACGGTCTGCTCGGACGGGGTGACGCGGTCTCGGACTTCGTGCTCGGACAGCTACGCGGGCCGCGGGTCCTCGCCGCGCTGCTCGTCGGGGCGAGCCTCGGCACCGCCGGCGCGATCGTGCAGAGCGTCGTCCGCAACCCCATCGCGAGTCCGGACATCATCGGCATCACGTCCGGGGCGAGCGCCTCGGGTCTCGTCGCGATCGTGCTGTTCGGCGCCTCCGGTGTCGCCCTGTTCGGCGTCGTGCTCGTCGGCGCGGTCGCGGTCGCGGTGCTCATCGCCGTGCTCGCCTGGCGCCGAGGGATCACCGGGAACCGGGTGGTCCTCGTCGGGGTCGGTGTCGGCGCGGTCGCCCTGAGCATCACCGGGTGGCTCCTGACGAGCGGGAGCGTGCAGCAGGCAGGGACGGCACTCCTGTGGCTCTCCGGCAGCCTCAACGCGGTCGACCGCACCGTCGTCAGCGCGCTGCTCGTCGGCTTCGTCGTCCTGATGGTGCTCGCGCTCCTGCAGTCGCCCCGTCTCGGTGTCCTCTCCCTCGGCGACGACGTCGCGGCCTCGCTCGGCCTCCGACCCGACCGGGGCAAGGTGCTGCTGCTCCTCACCGCCGTCCTCCTCACCGCGGCGGCGGTCGCCACCGCCGGTCCGGTGTCGTTCGTCGCGCTCATGGCAGCGCCGATCGCCAGGAGGCTCGTCGGTGGCGGACGCCCCGCCCTCGGTCCGGCCGCAGCCGTCGGTGCGGTCGTGACCCTCGGCTCCGACCTGGTCGCGCAGTTCGCCCTGCCCGGGGTCACGCTGCCGGTCGGGGTCGTCACCGGGGTCGTCGGAGCGCCGTACCTGCTCTGGCTGCTCGCCCGCGGGCGCTGAGCCAGCGCACCCCGCACAGCTCACTGGACAGGGGCGACCGCGCACGCACCGGGGCGCTCCCGACGGACGTGCACCGGGCCTCCAGGCGGGGCGCAGGCGACGGTCGGACTCGCCGGGACCACCCCCGGATGCGGGTCCGCGCGCACGCTTGCGGTATCCCGCAGAAGGGGGTCAGAACCCCCCGTCCGGGGGTCCGCTCCGAGCGCATCGTCGCCGTACCGTCGTCCACGAACACCGGACTCCCGACAGCGGCCACACCCGACGGCCACTGGTCCGGTACGAACGAAGGACAGCATGCCCGAACAGCTGGACGACGCCCCGATGCGCCGTCGACAGTGGGGGGCCGAGCGGCGGACCCGGCCGCTCGACACCATCCACGCTCGCCCCTCCGACCGGAAGCTCGTCTCCGGCCGTGTCGCCATCATCCTGACGATCGCCTTCTGGCTCGCCTACCTCGTCTACACGGTGATCCGACAGTTCCTGGACTACGGCACCGAGAGCTTCCGGTTCACCACCGAGGCCGTCTCGTACCTGGTCGTCGTCACCTTCCTCACCTTCTCCGCCCTCATGCACCTGGTCGCCCGCCAGGGAGCCCTCGAGCGCTTCGCGACCCACGTCCGGGTCCCGCGTGCGGAACTCGACCGGCACTTCGCCGAGGGACACGGGTCGCCGCTGACCGTCCTCGTGCCGAGCTACGCCGAGGAACCGGACGTCGTCGCGACCACCCTCTGGTCCGCCGCCCTGCAGGAGTACCCGTCCCTCCGCGTCGTCCTGCTCGTCGACGACGACCCGTTCCCCACCGACCCGGAGACCGCCGCGAAGCTCGAGCGCACCCGCGGCGTGGCGGCGTCCATCCAGGCGCAGCTCGCGGCCCCGTCCCACCGCTTCCGCGAAGCCCTGTTCTTCGCCGAGATCGAGGCCGAGCAGGCGCCGATGGCCTCCGTGGCGGCCCTCCGCACCCTGGTCGCGCACCACCGCTGGGCCGACGCCTGGCTCCGCCGGCATGCACGCGAGCACGGCATCGCCGACCACGTGGACCACTTCTTCCACGACCAGGTCCTCGTGGGCCTGGCCGACGAGTTCCGCCTGACCGCCGAAGCACTCGACGCCGCCATCACCGACGCCGGCGACCGCGAAGTCACCGACGTGACCTCGGCCCGTGCGGTCGAACTGCAGCGCCGACTCACCTGGACGTTCACCGCCGAGATCACCACCTTCGAGCGGAAGCGCTACGCGAACCTCTCGCACGAGGCGAACAAGGCGATGAACCTGAACTCCTACCTCGGCCTGCTCGGCGGCGCCTACCGGTACGAGGAGACCGCATCGGGCACGGTCCTCCGCACCGTCGCGGACCCCGCCGAGGCCGACCTGGTCGTCCCCGCCTCCGACTACGTCCTGACGCTCGACGCCGACTCGGTGCTCCTGCGCGACTACTGCCTGCGCCTGGTCTACTTCCTCGAGCAGCCCGAGAACGCGAACGTCGCCGTCACCCAGACCCCGTACTCGTCGTTCCGCGGTGCGGCGACCCGCATCGAGCGCCTGGCCGGTGCCACGACCGACATCCAGCACATCCTGCACCAGGGCATGTCGAAGTACGGCGCCACCTTCTGGGTCGGCGCGAACGCGGTCATCCGCACCCGGGCCCTCCGCGACATCGAGGAGACCGAGACCGTCGGCGGCTTCGAGGTCAAGCGCTACGTGCAGGACCGCACGGTCATCGAGGACACCGAGTCGAGCGTCGACCTCGGCATGCACAGCTGGACGCTCGTGAACTACCCAGAGCGACTGTCCTACAGCGCCACCCCGCCGGACTTCGGCTCGCTCATCGTGCAGCGCCGCCGCTGGGCCAACGGCGGGCTGCTCATCCTGCCGAAGTACATCCGCCAGGTCCGCGAGCGCAAGGCACGCGGGGAGCGCGTCAGCGTCGTCGAGATGGCGCTCCGCGTGAACTACATGGCGTCGATCGCGTGGGGCTCGCTCGGGCTCATCTTCCTGCTGGCCTACCCGTACGACTCCCGGCTGCTCAGCCCGATGGTGCTCCTCGCCGCGCTGCCGTACTTCTGGCTCTTCGCGAGCGACCTCAAGTACTGCGGGTACAAGCGCACCGACATCCTCCGCATCTACGGGTTCAACCTCATCCTCATGCCGGTGAACGTCGCCGGGGTGCTCAAGAGCATCCAGCAGGCGCTCACCGCGAAGAAGATCCCGTTCGCCCGCACGCCGAAGGTCCGGGACCGCACCGCCTCGCCCGCGCTCTACGTCCTCGCGCCGTACGCGATCGTCGCCTTCTCGGTGTTCACCTTCGTCCGCGACTTCGGCGCCGAGAACTGGGGCAACGCCACGTTCGCCGCGTTCAACGCCCTGCTCGCCACGTACGCGATCGTCGCCTACATCGGTGTCTGGAACTCCGTGGTCGACGTCTTCCTGTGGGCGACCGGGTGGATGTTCTACGACCCGTCCGCCCGCGCCGCACGCCGTGCGGCCCGCAAGGAGGCCCGTCTCTCCGCGAAGGCGGCCCGGCGCGGCCTGGTCCCCGAGCCCGAGCCCGTGCCCGCGACCGAGGACTGGCGCTCGGTGCTGTACTTCGGCCAGCGCGGCACCACCATGCCGGAACACCTGGCGACCCGGCACGACACCGTGCACCACGACGAGAAGACGGCGGCCTGACCATGAGCACCACACGACGACTGTCCCCGATCCGCGTGACCGTGGCCGCCGCGGTGGCCCTCGCGGTCGCCGCCGGAGGCTACGCCGGGCTGGACCGCTGGCAGAGCGCCCAGGCCGCCGAGACGGTGAAGCCCTGGTTCGCCGCCTACACCGACGTCACCGTCACCCCGACGTTCCCGTTCGAGGACGTCAAGTCGACCGCGGGCCGCGACGTCATGCTGTCCTTCGTGGTCGCCGACCACGACGAGGCGTGCACGCCGACGTGGGGCGCGGCGTACGGGCTGCAGGAAGCGGGCGACCAGCTCGACCTCGACCGGCGCATCGCCCGACTCGAGCAGCAGAAGGGCGCGGTCGCGGTGTCGTTCGGCGGGCTCGCCAACGACGAGCTCGCGACGACCTGCACCGACCGGAGCAAGCTCGTCTCGGCGTACCAGAGCGTCGTGAAGCGGTACGACGTCTCGACCGTCGACTTCGACATCGAGAGCGACGACCTGACGAAGGCCGACGCCGGCAAGCGCCGTGCGGCAGCGGTCGCCGACCTGCAGGAGCAGCGCCGCGCCGCCGGGCACCCCCTCGCGGTGTGGCTGACGCTGCCGGCCGCACCCGGCGGGCTCACCACGGACGGCACCCGGGCGGTCGCGCAGTTCCTGCGTGCCGGGGTCGACCTGGCCGGCGTCAACGCGATGACGATGGACTACGGCGCGAGCAAGGGCTCGAGCCAGAGCATGTACTCGGCATCGGTCGAGACGCTGCAGCAGGTCAAGCGCCAACTCGGCATCCTCTACACGCGGGCCGGGACGCCGCTCGGCGACCGGACCCTGTGGCACAAGGTCGGCGCCACCCCGATGATCGGGCAGAACGACGTGCAGGACGAGGTCTTCTCGCTCACCGACGCCCGGAAGCTCAACGCCTGGGCGAAGCAGCAGGGCCTCGGACGCATGTCGATGTGGTCCCTGAACCGCGACACCACGTGCGGCTCGAACTACGTCAACCTCTCCACCGTGTCGAACTCCTGCTCGGGCGTGGACCAGGACGGTGTGCTCTTCGCCGACGTGCTCGGCAAGGGCTTCGGCGGCGGCATCGTCGCGGCCTCGGGCGACGTCACGAAGGCCGAGCCGTCCTCGACCGTGCAGCCCACCGACGACCCGTCGACGAGCCCGTACCCGGTCTGGGACGACGAGGCCTCCTACCTCGAGGGCACGAAGATCGTCTGGCACCGCAACGTCTACGAGGCGAAGTGGTGGACCTCGGGCGACCTGCCCGACGACGCCGTGCTCAGCGCGTACGAGACGCCGTGGCAGCTCGTCGGCCCGGTGCTCGCGGGGGAGAAGCCGGTCGCACCGCTCACGCTGCCCAAGGGCACCTACGCGGGGTGGTCCGGGACCGCGGCGTACGACACGGGCGACCGGGTCCTGTTCGACGGCACGCCCTACCAGGCCAAGTGGTGGAACACCGGCGAGAGCCCCGAGGCGTCCACGAGCGACCCGGACGGCTCGCCGTGGACCCGCCTGAAGGACGCCGAGGTGAAGGAGATCCTGCAGGACGTCCGCGCCGGGAAGGCAGCCCCGGAGGGCGCGACGCGCTGACCGGTCGCGGTCCGACAGCCACCGGACAGGAGGCTCCCCGCCGGTCGGCGGGGAGCCTCCTGTGTCCCCTGTGGACGGGGCTCTCGCCGACCGGCTGGTTTCCGATACGCTGGGCGACCAAGAGGAGGAGGTCCACGATGCCAGATCCAGTGGTCCCGCAGCCGGGACGACGAACCCCGGAGCAGCGGCTGGTCGACACCACGCTGACCTTCAGCATGGAGAACGCCGCGGCGCTCACGCCCGAGGCCGGAGTCTCCGCGGAAGAACGCGACGCGATCTCGGCGCTGCCGTCGGGGTCGGCGCTGCTCGTCGTCCGACGCGGTCCGAACGTCGGAGCACGGTTCCTCCTCGACTCCGACGTCACGACGGCCGGGCGGCACCCCGACGCCGACATCTTCCTCGACGACGTGACGGTGTCCCGCAAACACGCGGACTTCATCCGCCGCGGGACGTCCTTCAGCGTGCAGGACCTCGGTTCCCTCAACGGGACGTACTTCGACGGTGTGCGCATCGACGAAGCGCTCCTCGTCGACGGGTCGGAAGTCCAGGTCGGCAAGTTCCGCCTGACGTTCTACGCCTCCCGGGTCGACCTGGCGCGCCTGGCGAACGCGTAGTGGCACCCCGCTCCGCTGCGGCGCGGGCGGTGTCGCCGGCACCGGACCTGCTCACGATCGGACAGGTGCTGGCGCGGCTGAAGCCGGACTTCCCGGACCTGTCCAGCTCGAAGCTGCGGTTCCTCGAGGAACGCGAGCTGGTCACCCCGGTCCGGACGCAGAGCGGGTACCGGAAGTTCTCGCCGGCCGACGTCGACCGACTCCGGATCGTGCTCGGCCTGCAGCGGGACCACTACCTCCCGCTCAAGGTCATCAAGGAGTACCTCGCCGACCTCGACGCCGGCCGCGAGCCGACGCTGCCGGGCGGTGGGGACGTGCCCCGTCCGTCCATGCTCGGGCGGGAACGGCGGTACTCGCGCGACGAACTCCAGCGCGTGGCCGGAGCGTCCCCGATGCTCGTGGGGGACGCGGTCTCGTCGTCCCTGCTCCCCGCGGCGGACTCCTACGGGGAAGAGTCCGTCGGCGTCCTCAAGGCCCTCGTCGAGCTCCAGCGCTCCGGGATCGAGCCGCGACACCTGCGCACCTTCCGCGCGACCGCCGAGCGGGAGGTCGGGCTCATCGAGTCCGCACTCATGCCGGTGTCGCGGCGGGGTGACGCCACCTCGCGCGCGAAGGCGCTCGAACTCGCCCGGGAGATCGCCGGACACCTCGAGGTCATCCGCTCGTCACTCATCCGAGCGGCCATCGGTCGGCTCGACTCGTGAGCACCCCGGAGCGGGTCGACCCTCGACGGCCGTCGGTGCCCGGGCATATCCTCGACACGCCGGACGCGCCGGAGCGGATGTCCCGCCTCCACGCCGCCCGACTCGCTACCGTGGACCTCGGAACAACTCTCAACCCGCTGTTGAAGCTTCGGGTGGGAGCTCGATCGTCGTGGAAGGCAAGCTGATGAGTGGGAACGATGTCCCCGGTACCCCGTCTGACATGACGCGGTACGACCTCGGGCTGCTGTTCACCGACGGCCTGCCCGAGCACGACGAACAGAACGGGTACCGCGGCACCGTCGCCGCCAAGGCAGCCGGCATCAGCTACCGTCAGCTCGACTACTGGGCCCGCACCGAACTCGTCCAGCCCACGATCCGCGGTGCTGCCGGTTCCGGGTCGCAGCGCCTGTACGGCTTCCGCGACATCCTCGTGCTCAAGCTCGTCAAGCGCCTGCTCGACACCGGCATCTCCCTGCAGCAGATCCGCACCGCCGTGAACCAGCTCCGCGAAGCCGGTGTGAGCGACCTGGCGCAGACCACCCTGATGTCGGACGGTGCCTCGGTGTACCTGTGCACCTCCGACGACGAGGTCATCGACCTCGTGTCGCGCGGCCAGGGCGTCTTCGGCATCGCGGTCGGCAAGGTCCTGCGCGAGGTCGAGTCCTCGCTGGTCGAACTCGACGCCACCCCGGCCGAGGACCCGAGCGACGAGCTCGCCGCCCGCCGGGCGACGCGCGCCTCCTGACGCGCGGGGCGCTCGCGCCTTCGCCGCCTCGGGGCCGCGCGGCGGGATGCGCAGTCCGCCCCAGGTTCCGCAATTGTGGCATCCCGACGCTCCGGATGCCGGGATCCCGGAACCGCGACGAACGCAGGCGGCACGTCGTGGAACCTCGACACCACCGACCGCAGCCAGCGGGGGCGCAGACCGCGTCCCGCAGACTCGTCGGCGTCCCGCGGGCTCGCCGAGCGGTCGCGGTCGAGCGCTTCGGCACGCTCGACCCGACGATCCGAGGCCGCTCGGCGACCTGAGCAGGCTGTCGTGACCGCTCGGCGACCTGACCGAGCTGGCGTCCCGTCCCGGAACGACGAAGGGCCGCCCACCGGCGGCCCTCCACGATGTCCGACGCGGACTACTCGGCGCTGGCGCTCGCGCCGTCGGCGTACGGACCGATCTTGCCCGTGCGCATGATCCGCTCGAGCAGCTGGTCGAAGTTCCGCGCCATCTCCTGCGCGGACTCACCCGGCCACACGTGCAGGGGCTTCGCCGCACCCTGCGCCTGCTGGAGCGAGGTGCGCTCGGGCAGCTGCGGGGAGAGCACGAGCGGCCCGAACATGTCACGGAGTTCCTTGATGCGGAACTGGTGCTCGAGCGACTGCACGCGGGCGCGGTTGACGATGATGCCGAGGGGCTGGAGGCGCGGCGAGAGTCCGCGACGGATCTCCTCGATCGCGCGGAGGGCACGGTCGGCGGCGGCGACGGAGAACAGGCCGGGTTCGGTGACGACGGAGACGCGGTCCGACGCGGCCCAGGCGGTACGGGTCAGGGCGTTGAGCGACGGCGCGCAGTCGATGAGGACGAGGTCGTAGTCGGCCTCGACGTTCGCCAGGGCCTCCTCGAGCTTCCAGATGTCGCGGATCGACGGGTGCGGGCCGTCGAAGTTGATGGCCGAGGGCGATCCGACCATGACGTCGATCTTGCCCTGGGACCCCTTCGTCCAGCCGGAGGGGGCGATCGCCTGACGGACGATCTTCTCCTTGGGGTTCTCGAGGACGTCGGCCACGTTGAGGTGGCCCGTCAGGTCGATGTCGAGTCCCGTCGACACGTCCGACTGGGGATCGAGGTCCACCACGAGGGTGCGCAGACCCTTGGCGAACGCTGCCGAGGTCAGGCCGAGTGTCACGGTCGTCTTGCCGACACCGCCCTTGAGCGAGCTCACGCTGAGTACATGCACGATGAGCAACGTTACCGCCAGTAGGGTTGTGAGACCTCAACCCGGGCTGAAAGGGACCTCGTGTTCGACAAGATCCTGGTCGCGAACCGTGGCGAGATCGCCATCCGGGCCTTCCGCGCGGCGTACGAGCTCGGTGCCCGCACCGTGGCGGTCTACCCGTACGAGGACCGCAACTCCCTGCACCGGCTGAAGGCCGACGAGGCGTACCTCATCGGGGAGCGGGGTCACCCGGTCCGTGCCTACCTGGACGTCTCCGAGATCATCCGCGTCGCCCGCGAGTCCGGTGCCGACGCGATCTACCCGGGCTACGGCTTCCTGTCCGAGAACCCCGAGCTCGCCGCGGCGGCCGCCGCTGCGGGCATCACCTTCATCGGTCCGGGTGAGCACGTGCTGGAGATGGCCGGCAACAAGGTCACCGCGAAGGAGCACGCGATCGCCGCGGGGGTCCCGGTCCTCGCGAGCACGCCGGCCAGCCGCGACGTCGACGAACTCGTCGCCGGCGCCGAGGCGATCGGGTTCCCGGTGTTCGCGAAGGCGGTCGCCGGTGGTGGCGGACGCGGCATGCGGCGGGTCGAGACGCCCGCGGAGCTCCGTCCGGCGCTCGAGGAGGCGATGCGCGAAGCCGACAGCGCCTTCGGAGACCCGACGATGTTCCTCGAGCAGGCGGTCCTGCGTCCACGGCACATCGAGGTGCAGATCCTCGCCGACGCGACCGGCGACGATGCTGGCACCATCCACCTGTTCGAGCGGGACTGCTCGGTGCAGCGGCGGAACCAGAAGGTCGTCGAGATCGCACCGGCGCCGAACCTCGACCCGTCGATCGCGGCGGCACTGCACCGCGACGCCGTGGCCTTCGCGCGCTCGATCGGCTACGTGAACGCGGGGACGGTCGAGTTCCTCCTCGACACCGTGGGGGAGCGCGCCGGCCAGCACGTCTTCATCGAGATGAACCCGCGCATCCAGGTCGAGCACACCGTGACGGAAGAGGTCACCGACGTCGACCTCGTGCAGTCGCAGATGCGGATCGCCGCGGGGGAGACGCTCGCCGACCTCGGCCTGTCGCAGGACGGCGTCGCGGTCCACGGCGCCGCGCTGCAGACCCGCATCACGACCGAGGACCCGGCGCAGGGGTTCCGACCCGACACCGGCCGGATCACGACGTACCGCAGCCCGGGTGGCGCCGGCGTGCGGCTCGACGGCGGCACCGTCGCGACCGGCGCGCAGATCAGCCCGCACTTCGACTCGATGCTCGCGAAGATGACCTGCCGCGGTCGCGACTTCCCGGCGGCGGTCGCCCGCGCCCGTCGTGCCCTCGCCGAGTTCCGCATCCGCGGCGTCAGCACGAACATCCCCTTCCTGCAGGCCGTCCTCGAGGACCCGGACTTCGCCCGCGGGGACGTCTCGACCGCCTTCATCGGGGAACGCCCGCAGCTGTTCGACGGCCACGTGTCGAAGGACCGCGGCACGAAGGTGCTCAACTGGCTCGCGGACGTCACGGTCAACCGGCCGAACGGTTCGCCGGCCGCCCACGTGGTGGACCCGGCGCTGAAGCTCCCGGCCACGGACCTCGCTGCGCCGGTGCCGGCGGGGCAGCGCGACCTGCTGCTCCGGGTCGGCCCGGCCGCGTGGGCCGAGGCGCTGCGTGCGCAGACCGCCCTCGCCGTGACCGAGACGACGATGCGCGACGCGCACCAGTCGCTCCTCGCCACCCGCGTCCGCACGAAGGACCTCGTCGCGGTCGCCCCGCACGTCGCCAGGCTGACCCCGCAGCTGCTCAGCATGGAGGCGTGGGGCGGCGCGACCTACGACGTCGCGCTCCGGTTCCTCGGGGAGGACCCGTGGGAGCGCCTGACGGCGCTGCGCACGGCGATGCCGAACATCCCGATCCAGATGCTGCTGCGTGGTCGCAACACCGTCGGGTACACGCCGTACCCGACGGAAGTGACCGACGCGTTCGTCGCCGAGGCCGCCGCGACCGGCGTCGACGTCTTCCGCGTGTTCGACGCGCTGAACGACGTGAGCCAGCTCCGCCCCGCCCTGGAGGCCGTGCTCGCCACCGGCACGGCGGTCGCCGAGGCGGCGCTCTGCTACACCGGCGACCTCCTGGACCCGGCGGAGGACCTGTACACGCTCGACTACTACCTCCGGTTGGCCGAGCAGATGGTCGAGGCCGGCGCGCACGTCATCGGGATCAAGGACATGGCGGGCCTCCTCCGCGCCGGGGCGGCCGAGCGGCTCGTCACCGCCCTGCGTGCGCGCTTCGACCAGCCCGTGCACGTGCACACGCACGACACCGCGGGCGGGCAGCTCGCGACCCTGATGGCGGCGTCCCGGGCCGGAGCGGACGCGGTCGACGTGGCCGCGGCCCCGATGGCCGGCACGACGAGCCAGCCGAGCATGTCGGCCCTGGTGGCGGCGCTCGCGCACACCGAGCGGGACACGGGCATCGACCTCGGCGCCGTCGGCGACCTCGAGCCGTACTGGGAGGCGGTCCGTCGGGTGTACGCGCCCTTCGAGTCCGGGCTCGCCGGCCCCACCGGCCGGGTCTACAAGCACGAGATCCCGGGCGGACAGCTGTCGAACCTCCGCCAGCAGGCCATCGCCCTCGGGCTCGGCGACCGGTTCGAGCAGGTCGAGGACTGGTACGCCGAGGCGAACCGGATCCTCGGCCGTCCGACGAAGGTCACGCCGTCCTCGAAGGTGGTCGGTGACCTCGCGCTGCAGCTCGCCGCGGTCGACGCCGACCCCGCGGACTTCGAGCAGCACCCGGAGAAGTACGACGTGCCGGACTCCGTGATCGGCTTCATGGCGGGGGAGCTCGGTGACCTGCCCGGGGGGTGGCCCGAGCCGTTCCGGTCGAAGGTCCTGGCCGGACGCGACGTCCGGATCGCCGTCACCCCGGTGCCGGAGCACGAGCGCGCCGCACTGGACACCCCGGGCACCGTACGGCAGCAGGCCCTGAACCGCCTGCTGTTCGAGCAGCCGACGCGCCGGTTCCAGGAGGTGCGGGACGAGTACGGCGACCTCTCCGTCGTGCCCACCGTCGACTACCTCTACGGCCTGCGCCAGGGGGAGGAGCACGTGGTGCCGCTCGGCAAGGGCGTGAACCTGCTCGTCGGGCTCGAGGCGATCGGCGAGGTCGACGCCCAGGGCGTCCGGACCGTCATGGCGACCATGAACGGGCAGCTGCGGCCGGTGGCCGTGCGGGACCGCTCGGTCGTCGTCGAGACCAAGGCCGCCGAGCAGGCGGACCGGTCCGACCCGAAGCACGTCGCCGCCCCGTTCTCCGGGGTCGTGACGCTCAAGGTCGCCGTCGGTGACGTCGTCGAGGCCGGACAGGCCGTGGCGAGCATCGAGGCGATGAAGATGGAAGCGGCCATCACGGCCCCCGTCGCGGGGACCGTCGGCCGTCTCGCGATCCCGGTGACCCAGCAGGTGGACGCCGGCGACCTCTTGGTGGTGCTGCAGTAACGTGACCGTCCGTCCCATCCGCCTGTTCGGCGACCCCGTCCTCCGCTCACCGGCCGATCCCGTCCGGATCGGTTCCGAGGGGGTCCGCGAACTCGTCCAGGACCTCCTCGACACCGTCAAGGAGCCCGGTCGTGCCGGCGTCGCGGCGCCGCAGATCGGTGTCGGACTCCGTGCGTTCTCCTACAACGTCGACGGCGAGGTCGGGTACGTCCTCAACCCGGAGCTCGTCGAGACCGCGGGCGAGCCCGAGCTCATGGACGAGGGGTGCCTGTCGGTGCCGGGTCTGGCGTACCCGACGCGACGGTTCCCCTACGCCAAGGTGCGCGGCGTCGACGTCGACGGTGCCGAGGTCGTGCTCGAGGGCACCGGCCTGATGGCGGAGGCCCTGCAACACGAGTGCGACCACCTCGACGGCACGGTGTACGTGATGACGCTCGACCCGGAGACCCGGCGGCAGGCGCTGCGGGACATCCGCGCGCAGGACTGGTTCCACTGACCGCCGAACGCTGACCACCCCCCCCGAACTGGAGCGGGTTTGTCCGCTCAACGGCGGACAGACCCAGGCGCCGGCGTTGTGTACGGTCACCTGGTACCGCCGCCGTGGCGGTCCAGGTCAGGGGATCAGCAGCATGCAGCAGCGCCGCCCGGCGACACGTCGTCGTACCGCAGCAGTCATCGTCACCGCCGCCCTCGCGGCACTCGTGGGCACCACCGTCAGCGTCGTGCCCGATGCCGCACCCGCGGCCGCCGCCACGCGGGAGGTCGAGTCGCCGGACTTCGCCTCGGAGGTCTACGGCGACCCGTGGAACTACTCGAACACCGCCGACCAGAACACCGACTCGGTCGGGACCCCCACGTCCGTGAAGGCGGGGAAGCTCCAGGTCGCGCTCCGTTCGGGCGACGCGGTGTCGCTGGTCGACACCATCAGCGGGAGCCTGCCGTACGGCCGTGACGGTGCCGCGAAGCCCGTCGACGCTTCCCGGTACAAGCGGCTGTCGTTCAAGATGGACCAGCCGTTCGACCGCCAGATCGGCGCGGTGTGGTGGTGGACCTGCCGCGAGAAGACCTCCGAGTGCGGCGGCGGCATCACGTTCCCGGTCACTCCCGGCAACAAGGTCTACGACCTGTCCCTGGCCTCCTCGACCCTGCAGTCCAAGCGGGCCTGGTCCGGCAAGATCGTCGCGCTCCGTCTCGACCCGGTCGTCCTGCCCGCCGGCAAGACCGGGACCGCGCGCATCGACTGGACCCGCCTGCACGGCACCGGCGGGGCGCACGCCGCCTACCCGGCCGGCACCTACGGCACCACCACCGTCGTGCGCCGGCCGCGCCCGGTGGTCGACTCGCCCAACGTCCGCCAGGGCGTCGACCTGGCGACGCGACAGCGCGGGAAGCCCTGGGTCTTCACCACCGCCGACAACGCGAGCGGTGTCGGCGTCAAGTACGCCACCGTGCTCGGGTACGGCGGACGGGGCATGACCGCGCGGAACTCCGGTCAGTACCCCGGCGACTCGCAGTTGACCCTGCCGGTGTCGAAGTTCGCCGCGGACACGTACCACAACCTGTCGGTGGAGTACTCGTACGACGGGTCGTTCTCGCTCGCGGGCACACCGGGCGGCGGGAAGATGGCACGGCTCATCTGGTGGGACCAGTCGTCGACCGTGCCGCAGATCGGCAACGACATGCTCACCTGGTCGGGCGTGAACGCCAAGCGGATCGACATCGACCTCAGCGCGCAGAACGACCTGGACGAGGACGCCCTCGCCCCGGAACTCGGCTGGAACGGCAGGTCGATCACGCAGCTCCGCTACGACCCGAACGAGGACCCGGGAGCCCTCACCTGGCACCTCAAGGCGATCCACCTGCGGGCCGACCCCAGTTCGACCGGCCCGACGACCGTCACGTTCCACGACGCGGCCTGGGAACCGGGCGCGACGGCGGCCGTGTCGGTCGCACGGAAGGGCACCGGGGACTGGCACACGATCGCGAAGGACATCGCGGTGAAGGACGGCACGAACTCGGTCCGCTTCGCCCTGGGCTCCCTGCCCCAGGCCAAGTACCGGGTCCGTGTCGCGATCACCCACCCCGGTGTCTCGACCGTCCGGGCCGTGTCGTCCGCCGTGGTGATGATGCGCCGCTGAGCAGCCATGACCGGCGTCCCTCCGACGCCGGTCATGACACCCGGACGCGGGATTGTCAGGACAGCCAGATCACGCGGTAGCGTGTGCGGGTCGGTCTCCCGCCGACCTCACATCCCACGCACGAGGACGAGCACGATGGCACCTCAGAACGACGAGCTCAGCTCGCACCGCACCCGCACCAACCGACTCCCGGAGCCGACCTCGTCCGGCCCCGCCGCGACCGCGGTGCTCGATCCGATCGACTCCCCGGAGGTCCCGCAGGCCTGAGTCGTGTGGGGCCGGCCAGCAGCGCTTGCGGCGCCTCGGTCCCCCCACAGACGACGCACTGGAGGCCCGTCACCCGTCTCGCAGACGGGTGACGGGCCTCCAGGCGGTCGAGCCGCGGGACCGTCAGCGCTGTCAGGGCCGCCGACGCGACGGCACGACCGGCGTCGACGTCGTCTGCACGGCCGACCCCGAGTAGATGTGCTCGACGTCGGCTGAGAAGTCCCGGAGGACGACCGCCCGCTTGATCGTCAGCTTCGGTGTGAGGTGACCGGAGGCCTCGGTGAGGTCCGCGTCGACGACGGAGAAGGACCGGACCGACTCGGCGCGGGAGACCCGGCTGTTCGCGGCGTCCACCGCCTCCTGGACGGCCTGCTGCACCCGCTCGTCGTGAGCGGCCTGCTGCGGGCTCAGTGCCGGTGCGATCCCGCGCGCCTCGCACCAACCGGGGAGCATCTCGCGGTCGAGCGTGACGAGCGCCGCGACGAACGGCTTGCCCTCGCCGACCACGACGACCTGCCCGACGAGCGGGTGCTCGCGGATGGCGTCCTCGAGCGGCGCCGGCGCGACGTTCTTGCCGCTCGCGGTGACGATGAGCTCCTTCGCGCGCCCGGTCACGGTGAGGACCCCGTCGGCGTCCAGCCGGCCGAGGTCGCCGGTGCGGAACCAGCCGTCGCGGAACGCCGCCGCCGTCGCCTCCGGGTTCCGCCAGTAGCGGTCGAAGACGTCGACCCCGCGGATCAGGATCTCCTGGTCGTCCGCGATCCGGACCTCCACGCCCGGCAGGGCACGACCGACGGTGCCGATCCGCAGCTCCGTCGCACGGTTCACCGTCGCGGGCGCGGTCGTCTCCGTGAGGCCGTAGCCCTCGAGGATGACGACGCCGATCGAGCGGAAGAAGTGGGACAGGCGCGGGGAGAGCGGCGCGGACCCGCTGATCGCGTAGCGGACCCGACCGCCGAGTGCGTCCCGGAGCTTCGCGTACACGAGCTTGTCGAAGAGCCGGAAGCGCAGCGTGAGGCCGAGCGGCACCCGACCGGCCGCGACGGCCTCGGAGTGCGCCACGGCGGTCGCGGCTGCCGCGCGGAAGACCCTGCCCTTGCCCCCGAGGTCGGCCTTCTGCTCGGACGAGTTGTAGATCTTCTCGAACACCCGGGGGACCGCGAGCAGGAAGGTCGGCTTGAAGGTCGACACCGCCCTCAGCAGGTCCTTCGTGTCCGGTTCGTGGCCGACGAGCACGCCGGCGGAGACCGACATCGCGGCGATGAACCGGGCGAACACGTGGGCCATCGGGATGAAGAGCAGGGTGGAAGCATCCCCGGCCACCACCTCCGACATCGCCTCGGTGGCGTTCTCCACGGTGGCGGTGAAGTTGTCGTGTCGGAGCACGCAGCCCTTCGGCCGCCCGGTCGTCCCCGAGGTGTAGATGATCGTGGCGTCGTCGCGCCCGGACACCGTGGCCGTCCGGCCGTCGAGCTCCTCGTCGCTGACGTCCTCACCGAGGCGGGTCAGGTCGTCGAGACCGCCGCCGTCGATCGTCCAGTGCTGGCCGAGGTGCGGCAGGTCCGCGGCGATGCCGGCGACCCGTCGGGCGTGCTCCTCCTGCTCGACGACGATCGCGACGGACTCGGAGTCGGCCAGGACGTGCCGGATCTGGTCCGGCGCGCTCGTCTCGTACACCGGGACGGACACGAGACCCGCGGTCCACACCGCGAAGTCGACGAGTGTCCACTCCATCCGCGTGCGCGAGAGGATCGCCACGTGGGCGCCGGGCTGCAGCCCCGCTGCGACGAAGCCCTTCGCGATGCCGCGGACGCGCGCGAGGACGTCGGCGGCGCTGATGCCGGACCAGGTGTCGCCGGTGCGCTCGGCGAGGATCGGACGGTCGGGCGTGAGCGTCGCCCGGTCGGAGAGCAGGCGGGCCGCTGAACCGTGGTCCGGTGCGACCAGGCCGGCGCCGTGTTCGGCAGGGGACCCGCCCCTGCTGGTGGACGTGGTGCGGTCGGCACGCTGATCGGTCACGGCAACTCCCTCGTCGGCCGGTTCGATGTGAGTCCGCTCATCGTCGAGACGGCTCACACTCAGCATAGGACGACTCCTCCGGAGTTCGGTGAGCGTCCACCCGTTCGGTGCGCCGCCACCGAACCGGTAGGCTGCGTCTTCGTGCATGCCATCGGAATCGACATCGGGGGCACCAAGATCGCGGGAGCGGTCGTCACGGAGCTCGGCGAGATCCTCGCCGAGGACCGCGTCGCCACGAACGCTGCGGACCCGATCGCCATGCTCGACGACGTCGTGTCGATGGTCGAGCGCCTCAGCCTCCAGCACCAGGTCGGTGCGGTGGGGGTCGCGGCGCCGGGCTTCATCGACGCATCGCAGTCGATCGTCTACTACACGCCGAACATCCGCTGGCGGAACGAACCCCTGCGCCAGAAGCTGCAGGAGCGTCTCGGCGACCTGCACATCACCGTCGACAACGACGCGAACGCCGCCGGATGGGCCGAGTTCCGCTTCGGTGCCGGTCGCCTGGTGTCGGACATGACCATGCTGACGATCGGCACCGGTGTCGGGGGCGCGATCGTCACCGAGGACCGCCTGTTCCGTGGCGGGTTCGGCACCGGCGGCGAGATCGGGCACCTCCGCATCGTCCCGAACGGCCTGCCCTGTGGGTGCGGCGCGCGCGGGTGCATCGAGCAGTACGGCTCGGGCCGCGCCCTCCAGCGGATGGCGAACGACGTCGCGGACGCCGGTGGCATCGGCGTGGCACTGGCCGAGGCCCGTGACGCGAACGGCGGCCACCTGGACGGCGCGGTCGTCGGGGACCTCATCCTGGCCGACGACCCCGGCGCCCTCGCCGCGCTGCGTCGGCTCGGACGGCACCTGGGCGAGGCGTGCGCGTCGTTGTCCGCGGTGCTCGACCCGCAGCTGTTCGTGTTCGGCGGCGGGGTCGCCAGCGCCGGGGACCGGCTGCTCGAGCCGATCAAGCAGGCGTACCTCAACAACCTCCCGGCCCGCGGCTACCACCCGGAGCCGGACTTCGTGATCGCCGAGCTCGTCAACGACGCGGGGGTGGTCGGTGCCGCCGACCTCGCCCGCATCCACGCCCGCACGGCCTGACCACACCCCACCCGACGGAGTCGACGATGCTCTACTGGCTGCTGAAGAACTTCGTGCTCGGCCCGCTCATCCTGACGCTGTTCCGGCCGTGGGTGATCGGCCGCGAGAACGTCCCGCGGTCCGGGCCGGTCATCTTCGCGTCGAACCACGTGTCGTTCATCGACTCCGTGATCCTGCCCGCCGTGCTCGACCGGCGGATGTCGTTCCTCGCGAAGAGCGACTACTTCACCGGCCGCGGGCTGAAGGGCTGGGCGACGAAGACGTTCTTCAACGCGATCGGGCAGCTCCCCATCGACCGCTCCGGCGGCAAGGCATCGGAGGCCTCGCTCCGCACCGGGCTGCAGGTCCTGGCCCGCGGCGAGCAGCTCGGCATCTACCCGGAGGGCACGCGCAGCCCGGACGGCAAGCTCTACCGCGGCCGGACCGGCATCGCCCGGATGGTCCTGGAGGGCCGGGTCGTCGTCGTGCCCGTCGCGATGGTCGGCACCCGCGAGGTCCAGCAGATCGGCCAGAAGTTCCCGAAGTTCAAGCGCGTCGGCGTCGTCTTCGGCAAGCCGCTCGACTTCTCCCGCTTCGAGGGACTCGAGACCGACCGGTTCATCCTCCGCAGCGTGACGGACGAGATCATGCACGAGCTCCGCGGGCTGAGCCGGCAGGAGTACGAGGACGTCTACGCGACGAGCGTCAAGGAGCGCGCGACGACCGCCCGCGAGACCGTCATGCGGGAGCGTCGGGTCACACCCGGACGGTAGGCTCGGACAGTCCCGCAACCGTCGGGACGCCGTCCCGGCGACGGCCGCGTGCGACCAGAACACCGAGGTGCAGCCTTGTCCGAGTCGATCGACTCCCTCACCCTGCAGGACCCTGACGTGATCGCGGGGCTCGACCACTGGCGCACGCTCCCGATCAAGCAGCAGCCGAGCTGGCCGGACCCCGCCGCTGCCGAGGCCGCCTCCGCGGAGATCGCCACGCTGCCGCCGCTCGTCTTCGCGGGCGAGGTCGACCAGCTGCGCGACCGCCTTGCCGCCGCCGCCCAGGGCAAGGCGTTCCTGCTGCAGGGCGGCGACTGCGCCGAGACCTTCGCCGGCGCCACCGCGGACTCGATCCGCGACCGCGTGAAGACCATCCTGCAGATGGCCGTCGTGCTCACCTACGGTGCGTCGACCCCGGTCATCAAGATGGGCCGCATGGCCGGGCAGTTCGCGAAGCCCCGGTCGAGCGACCTCGAGACCCGGGGGGACGTCACCCTGCCGGCCTACCGCGGTGACATCGTGAACGGGTACGACTTCACCCCGGAGTCACGCCAGGCCGACCCGCGTCGGCTCGTGCAGGGCTACCACACGGCGGCGTCCACGCTGAACCTCGTCCGCGCCTTCACGCAGGGCGGGTTCGCCGACCTGCGCCAGGTGCACTCGTGGAACAAGGGCTTCGCGGCGAACCCGGCGAACGCCCGGTACGAGAACCTGGCGGCCGAGATCGACCGTGCGATCCAGTTCATGGCCGCGTGCGGCGCCGACTTCGAGGCGCTCAAGCACGTCGAGTTCTACGCCTCGCACGAGGGCCTGCTCATGGACTACGAGCGCCCGATGACCCGGATCGACTCCCGGTCGGGTCAGGCGTACGACACGTCCGGCCACTTCATCTGGATCGGGGAGCGCACCCGCGACCTCGACGGGGCGCACGTCGACTTCCTGTCCCGCGTGCGGAACCCGATCGGCGTCAAGCTCGGGCCGACCACGAGCGTCGACGACATGCGGGCCCTCATCGAGAAGCTCGACCCGGAGCGCGAGCCGGGCCGCCTGACCTTCATCACCCGGATGGGCGCCGGCAGGATCCGCGACGAGCTCCCGAAGCTGCTCGAAGCGGTCAAGGGCATGGACGCGAACCCGCTCTGGGTGACCGACCCGATGCACGGCAACGGGCTCACCACGCCGAACGGGTACAAGACCCGCCGGTTCGACGACGTCGTGGACGAGGTCCTCGGGTTCTTCGAGGTGCACCGCGCGGTCGGCACGTACCCGGGCGGCATGCACGTCGAGCTCACGGGCGACGACGTCACCGAGTGCCTGGGCGGCTCGGAGCACATCGACGAGGCGACCCTCGCCACCCGGTACGAGTCGCTGTGCGACCCGCGCCTCAACCACATGCAGTCGCTCGAGCTCGCCTTCCTGGTGGCCGAGGAGCTCCGCGCGCACCCGTCCGTGGCGCGCTGATCGACGCCGCCACCAGCGGCGGTCGCCCCGGCGCACCCCGCTGACGGACGGGAGGCCCGACACCGGACCGGTGTCGGGCCTCCCGTGCGTCCGGCCTCCGGTCCGACGGGGGCTACTGGTCGTAGGCCAGGGTGACGGTGTCGCCCTTGTGCACGGTGGTGCCCGGCGCCGGGTCGGTCGAGCGCACGGGGAGCTTGCTCTCCCAGTCGTAGAACCCGCAGAGGATGTTCGTGCAGTCGGGGTAGGTGACCTCGAGGCCGAGCGCCTCGAGCCTCGCGCGCGCCTCGTCGACGGTGTCGCCGGAGACGTCGGGGAGGGCGATCGGCGCCGGTCCCTGCGAGACGACGACGTCCACGGCCGAGCCCTTCTCCGCCGGGTCGTCGGTCACCGTCGCGGACATGACCTGACCGGTCGGGACGTCCTCGCTGTACTGCTGCGTCTGGGCACCGAGTTCGAGGCCGACGGCGGCGAGGGCGGCTCTGGCGTCGTCGACGGTCTTCCCGGTGACGTCCGGGACGGCTCCGAGTGAGACGGTCAGGGTCACGGGTCCGCGTTCGGGGTAGCGCTCGACCGTGGTCAGGTCGACGGCGCCGGAGCCGTCCCGGCCGGTCGCGGCGATCACGGTGTCGGCGGGCACGTCGGCGGAGAACTCGTACCGCGGGTCCTGCAGCCGGAAGTCGTCGTCCAGGGCGGCCTGCGCGGTGGAGACGGACTGACCGACGATCGCCGGGAGGGCGATCATGCGGGGGCCGCTCGAGACGACGATGCGGACCGCCGTGCCCTTCCGGACCTCGCGGTCCGTGGGCGGCTGGGTCGCGGTGACCAGGCCGGCCTCGACGGACAGGTCGGGACGGCTGGTCGTCGCGGCCGCGGCACGCAGGCCGGTCGACTCGAGGCTCTGGCGCACCTGCTGGACGGTCTTGCCGGCGACCGCAGGGATCCGGACGTTGCCGCCGGGGCCGGGGCCGTACCACGCGGCGATGCCCGCGCCGACGAGCGCGAGGACGACCACGACCACGAGGGCGATCCACCCGCGCTTCCGCCGCTTGACGGACTTGTCCGCGAGTCGCTGCCCGGCGGGGGAGAGCGCGGCGGTGACGGCGCCGGTCCGTCGCGGCCCGGGTGCCGATCGGCCGCCGGGCCGACGCGGCGGGGTTTCCTGCGTCCCGCGGCGGTCGAGCACCGTGGTGTCGTGTTCGCTCGCGTCCTCGACGTCGTCGCCGGAGGTCGCTGCGCCGGCGCTGCCACCCGACGGGAGGATCGCGGTCGCGTTCTCGGGGCGGAGGACGGCCGTCCGGTACTGACCGGTGGCGCGCTGCTGCCCGCCGGCCATGTGGTCGAGCATCTCGCGGGCGTCACGGGGTCGGTCGCGGGGGTCCCGCGCGGTGGCCCAGGCGACGAGGTCGTCGAGCTCCGCCGGGACGCCGGGCAGCGCGGCGCTCGGCGCCGGGACGGTGCCGTTGGCGTGCTGGTAGGCGATCTGCATCGGCTGCTCGCCCTTGTAGGGCTGCTCGCCGGTGAGCATCTCGTAGAGCATGATGCCGAGCGCGTAGATGTCGCTCCGCGAGTCAGCGGCGCCACGGGTGACGAGTTCGGGGGAGAGGTACGCGATGGTCCCGAGCAGGGCCGCACCCGTGGCCGTGTTCGCGGTGGTGGCGCGGGCGAGCCCGAAGTCACCGAGCTTGATCCGGCCGTCGTCGGCGAGCAGCACGTTCTCGGGCTTCAGGTCGCGGTGCACGATCCCGGCGCGGTGCGCGGACGCCAGCCCGGCCAGGACGGCCCGGAGGATGTCGGTCGCCTGCTCCGGCGTGAGGGCGCGGTGCTCCTGCAGGAGGTCGCGGAGCGTGATGCCCGGGATGTACTCCATGACGATGTAGACGCAGTCGTCCTCGGCACCCTGGTCGTAGACGCCGACGAGGTTGGGGTGGGAGAGGCGGGCGGCCGAACGGGCCTCCTGGATGAACCGCTCCCGGAACGCCTGGTCGTCCGCGAGGTGGCCGTGCATGATCTTGACGGCGACGCGGCGCTCGAGGCGGACGTCGGTGGCGAGGTACACGGTCGCCATGCCGCCCCGCGCGATGCGGGAGCGGACGCGGTACCGCTGATCGATCATGCGACCGATCATCGGGTCCGTGGCGGCGTTCGTGGTCATCTGCGGCATTCTACGAAGCGGTGCACCGGACGAGCACACCGGCGCACCGGTCGTTACACGATCTCGACCGGAGGGATGACCCGGGGATCGGAGTCAGGCCGGGACGACCGGCTCAGAGCGAGCGGAGCCAGGCGGCCGCCGACTGCTCCCACTGGGCGTAGGCCTTCGGGTACGCGGACAGCTGGACGGCCTGGGCGGCCTCGGTGACGCTCATCGACGACCAGCCGGGGACGTCGAGGAGCCCCCGGGTGACACCCGGGTTGGGGTTCCGCGAGCCGCCGAAGAACAGCTCCGAGGCGTACACGGTGTCCTGGAGCTGCGCGGGCGTCCCCCAGCCCTGGCTCGGCCGCTGCTGGAACAGCCCGACCGAGTCGCGGTCGCCGTGCGCGAGGTTGCGGAGGCTCGACTCCTGCATCGCCGTCGCCAGCGCGATGACGAGCCCGCGGTCGGGCACCCCGAGCGACCGGCCGACGCGGACGATGGTCGCCGCGTTCGCGCGCTGTTCGCTGGACAGGGACGCCCCGCTCGTCGGGAGGACCAGGGTGCCGCCGGCGTAGATCGTGCTCGTGTAGGTCAGACCGTTCGCGGCGAGCAGGGACGCGACGGACACGCCGTGGGTCGTCGCGACCGATGCGATGGTGTCGCCGTCACCGATCGTGACCGAGCCGCCGCGGACGACGGCCGACGACGTGGTCGGGCCGGCGGACGGTGCCACGGGCCCGGCGGTGGTCGCGGTCTTCGTCGCGCTCGCGGTGCCGGCGGGGACGCGGAGGGTCTGGCCCGGGTAGATGACGCTGCGCTGGGACAGCTCGTTCGCGGTGAGGAGCGCGGCGGTCGAGACGCCGACCTTGGCGGCGATCCCCGAGACGGTGTCGCCCTGCTTGACGTGGTAGCTCGCGGTGCCGGACGCCGTGGACTGCGCGGCGCCGACCGGGGTCGATGCGAGGCGGAGCGTCTGCCCGGCGTGGATGATCGTGTTCCAGCCGAGGCCGTTGCGGACGAGGATCTCCTGCGCGGAGAGGCCGTACCGGGCCGCGATGCCGGAGACGGTGTCGCCCTGCTGCACCGTGTACGTCGTCGGCGCGGCGGTGCGCGTCGCGGCGACGGTGGTGGCGACCGGCGTCGCGGGGCGCGCCACGGCCGTGGCGAACACCGGGCGTGACCCGAGGTCCCGGTCCACGTGGACGTCCCGGTCCGCGTCGACGTGACGCTTCCCGGTGTCGTCGTCGTGGCGCTGCTCGGCGTGCGCGATCGGTCCGGTCAGCCCGGCGGTCACGGCGATCGTGCCGGCCAGGACGATCGGCATGGTGGCGAAGCGGGCGGAGCGGATGCGGCGCGCTGCCTCGTCTGCGGTCGTGTCCCTGTCCACGGTCGTTCTCCTGTCTCCGCACGTCGTCGGCACGGGGTGGCTCTGGCGGCCGTGCGCGCACGTCACGCACAGGTGACCACACGCTGACACGCCGGTGATCCCAAGTCAACCAGAGAGTCGGGTGATGCGGGTGTGACTGCTGTGACTCAGCGAGGAATCGGCCGCCCGACACGACGCTGTTCACCGCCGTGGTGTGCTGCGCGAGCCCGCCCGGCTCTGGCACGATGGTCCCCGTGAGTGCCCTTCCCGGAGACGACGCCCTGTCCGAACGCTGGTTGACCGTGCCCGACCTGGTCGACCTGCTGGGGGTGAGCCCCGGCCGTGTCCACCGTCTGTTCGAGGAGCGCACGCTGCTCCCCGCCCGCGTCGACGGCGTGCTCCGCGTCCCCGTCGAGTTCCTCGACGGCACCGAGCCGCTGCCCGCGTTGCGCGGCACCCTCATCGTCCTCGGCGACAACGGGCTCACCGACGACGAGGCCGTGCGGTGGATGCTGACGCACGACGACGCGATGGGGACGACGCCCGTCGCCGCCCTGCGCGCCAACCGCAAGGCGGAAGTGCGCCGCGCGGCCCAGGCACTGCTCTAGACGCGACCGCCCGACGGACGGGAGGCCCGGGTACCAGCTGGTACCCGGGCCTCCCGTCGGTCTGTGGTGCCGCGCGCGCCCGGTCAGGCGGAGCGGTTGCTGACGGTGTCGGCGAGGGCCGCGAGCTGGTCGCGCGCCGAGGGGGTGAGCGGTGCGGCGTCGAGGGCGGCCTTGGCACGCTGGACGTGCCGGTCGATCGAGCGTTCGACCGCGCTGACCGCACCGGACTCGGTGAGCGTCGCGCGGAGCATCTGCACCTGGTCGTCGTCGAGGTCCGGGTCACCGAGGAGCTCGTCGAGCAGCTGCCGTGCACCGACCGGCAGGGCCTTGCGGGCGGTGGCGACGAGGACGGTGCGCTTGCCCTCGCGGAGGTCGTCGCCGGCGGGCTTGCCGGTCACCTCGGGGTCGCCGAAGACCCCGAGCATGTCGTCGCGCAGCTGGTAGGCCACGCCGAGGGGGAGACCGAAGGACCGCAGGCCGTCGAGCTGGTTCGCACTCGCGCCGGCGATGAGCGCTCCGATGAGCAGCGGTGCCTCCACCGAGTACTTGGCGGACTTGAAGACGATCACCCGCTGCGCGCGGACGAGCTGTTCGGCGTCGTCCACGGTCGGCCAGGCGGTCTCCTCGTGGATGTCGAGGTACTGCCCGGCGGTGACCTCGAGCCGCATCGCGTGGAACTCCTGCCGCACGATGCGCGCCCGGACGGGGTCGAGGAGGGCGAGGGCCTCGTCGAACACGGCGTCGCTCAGCGAGAGCAGCAGGTCCCCGAGCAGCAGGGCCGCGTTCGTGCCGTAGAGCGCGCGGTCTCCGACCCAGCCGGACTCGGCGTGGAGCGACTCGTACCGGCGGTGGGCGGCGGGACGACCGCGACGGGTGTCCGACCGGTCCATGATGTCGTCGTGCACGAGGGCCGCGGCGTGGAAGACCTCGAGCGCGGCGGCGGCGGTGACGACGGCCTCGGCGGTCGTCTGGCGGGAGCCCTCGGACAGCGGGTCGAACGAGCCGGAGCGTCCGGCGACGGACTGCCAGCCCCAGTAGCAGAACAGGGCGCGGAAGCGCTTGCCGCCGCCGAGTAGGTCACGCGCGAACGTGTCGAAGGGGAGCAGGTCCGGACTGATCGCCGCGAGGCGGTCGCGCTGCTCGTCGAGAGCCCGATCGATCCGCGCCGAGACGAGGTCCACTAATCGCGTACTCTCAGCCACGGTCCTTACCTTAGTGGGTGGCCCGGTCGTAAGATCGATCCACCCCTTCCACCGCGTCGATCCCAGGAACAAGAGGGAACCAAGATGCCGCTCTCGGAGCAAGAGCAACGACTCCTCGAAGAGATGGAGCGGAGCCTCTACCAGAACGACTCCGACTTCGTGGCGCGCGTCAGTCGCCGCCAGGGCCGTCCGACGTACACCGCGATCACGATCGGCGTCCTGATCGGCCTCGTCGGCGTCGGGGTGATCGTGCTGGGCCTGGTCATCAAGCAGCCCCTGATCGGCGTGCTGGGCTTCGTCGTCATGCTCGGCGGGGTCCTCTTCGCCCTGCGCCCCGGTGGTCGTACCCCGACCGCTCGCCCGACCCGGACCGCGTCGTCCGGACCAGGAGCCCGCGGTGGGGCCCGTCCCGCACGGGGTTCATCCGGCGGCTCCTTCATCGACCGGATGAACGAGCGCTGGGACAAGCGCAACCAGCAGGACTAGCTCCTCCACATCCCTCCACGGGGTCGGCCTTCCGAGGCCGGCCCCGTTTTTCTGTGCCCTCCGGGCGGTCTCGGCGCCCTCGGCCCGCGGATTCCCCTCCACTCCGCTCCACCGGCGGCCGTCACGCCACGATCCGCGCAGATCCGGGGTCGTGGGCGTGGTCGGCGCACGCTGGAGACCCCCAGTAGGGGTGCCGGGGCATCTCAGTGGGGCGTTTGCACAGCGGAGTGGAGGGAAGTGGAGTACCGTGGGGGATGACGACGACGAGTGGAGCTGAGGGGAGGCCCCGACGTGCTGCTCGGTACCCATGCCCCGAAGCTCGACGAGAAGGGTCGCGTGATCCTCCCCGCCAAGTTCCGGGACGAACTGTCCGGGGGACTCGTCATGACCCGCGGCCAGGAGCGGTGCGTGGTCGTCTTCAGTGCCAGGACCTTCGAGGAACTCCACGAACGGATCCGCCAGGCACCGATGACGTCGAAGCGCACCCGTGACTACATGCGCCTGTTCCTCTCCGGAGCGAGCGCGGAGCAGCCCGACAAGCAGAACCGCGTCACGATCCCGCAGAACCTCCGCGAGTACGCGGGGCTCGAGCGGGACCTGACGGTCATCGGCAGCGGTGACCGTGCCGAGATCTGGTCGACCAGCGCATGGGAGGCCTACTACGCCGAGGCCGAAGAGGCCTTCGCCGAGAACGACGAGGAGGTGATCCCGGGCATCTTCTGATCCGTGGATCGGGACTCCCAGCCGTGAAGCCCTGACACACCTTCCCCGGTGTCAGGTCGCATGGATGGGGATCCGGACCCGCGGCCCAGGAGGGCAGGGGCGCAGATGAGCACACCCGAACGGTTCCCGCACACCCCCGTCATGCTCGAGCGCATCGTCGACCTCTTCACCCCGACCCTCGAGGGTCCGGGCAAGGTCGTCGTCGACGCCACGCTCGGCATGGGCGGACACTCGGCGGGCCTCCTCGAGCGGTTCCCCGATCTGACCCTGGTCGGCCTCGACCGCGACACCGACGCACTCGGCATCGCGGGGGAGCGGTTGGCTCGCTTCGGCGACCGTGTGCACCTGGTGCACACCGTGTACGACGAACTCCCGGCCGCCCTCGACGGGCTCGGCATCGCGGAGGTCGACGGGGTCCTGTTCGACCTCGGCGTCTCGTCACTCCAGCTCGACCGGGCCGAGCGTGGCTTCGCCTACAGCCAGGACGCGCCGCTCGACATGCGGATGGACCGGACGCAGGGCATCACCGCGGCCGAGGTCCTCGCCGAGTACGACGAGCGCGAACTCCGGCGGATCTTCCAGCGCTACGGCGAGGAGAAGCTCGCCGGCCGCTACGCCAAGGCGATCGTCGAACGCCGGGCGACCACGCCCTTCACGATGTCCGGCGACCTCGTGCAGGTGCTCCACGACGCCACCCCCGTCGCGATCCAGCGCCAGGGGCACCCGGCCAAGCGCGTCTTCCAGGCGCTGCGGATCGAGGTCAACACCGAACTGAGCGTCCTCGAGCGCGCGATCCCCGCCGCGCTCGACCGCATCCGGGTCGGCGGCCGCCTGGTCGTCGAGTCCTACCAGTCCCTCGAGGACCGCATCGTGAAGCGGGCCCTCGTCGAGCGCACGACCTCGAGCGCACCGGCCGACCTGCCGGTGGAGCTCCCCGAGCACGCGCCGACCTTCACCCTCGTCGTCAAGGGCGCGGAACAGGCCGACGAGGCGGAACGCGCCGCCAACCCCCGAGCCACCCCCGTGCGCCTGCGCGCGGCCGAGCGGATCCGGAAGTGACATGAGCACGAACCTCGCACTCGTCGACCCTGTCGTCGCCCCGTCGCGTGCCCCGCGCCCGGACCGCGACCGCCGCCCGGAGCTCGTCGAGGTCGCCCCGACGAAGGCACAGCGGCGTGCCCGCCCCCGGGTGGCCTACGCCGTGGTGGCCATCGCGGCGCTCGGCGTCCTGCTCCTCGCGCAGCTCGGGATCAGCATGGCGCTCAGCCAGGGCGCCTACACGCTCAGCTCCCTGAAGAGCGAGCAGACCGGGCTGACGCGGACCCAGGCGTCCCTGTCCGAGGACCTCAAGGTGCTCGAGTCGCCGCAGAACCTGGCCCGGAACGCGCAGGCCCTCGGGATGATCGCGAACTCGACGCCGGTCTACCTCGACCCGAAGACGGGGACGGTGTACGGCACGCCGAAGCCCGCGACCCCGGAGGAAGCGACGGGGAACACCGCGAACCAGGTCCCGAACGCCCTGCTCGGTGACGTCCCCCTCGCAGCCCAGGCCGGGGACACCGCCACGAGCAAGGAGACCGGCGCCTCGGACACGGCACCGGCGGCCAGCAGCCAGGCCCCTGCCGCTCCGGCGCCTGCCGCTCCGGCCGCCGCCGCTCCGGCCCCCGCAGCTCCGGCACCGGCCGCCGACGCTGGGAACACCGGCGCGGCCAGCGCGTCGGACGAGGGTTCCGCGGGGTCCTCCGTAGAGTCCGACCCGAACCAGCTCCAGGCACCCACGACCCGGTGACCCGGGGCGCAGCTCCATCCCGGAAAGGCCGCTCGTGACGAAGACCCTCCGCTCCCGCCGCCTCCGCTACAGCGTCGTGATGCTCGCCGTCATCGCGCTCGTGGCGGTGTTCGTGGTCCGCCTCGTCGACATCCAGGTCGTGCAGGCCGCGGAACTCACGAAGGCCGCCGAGTCGAAGCGCAGCATCCCCGTGACCCTGTACGGCACGCGGGGCTCGATCGTCGACCGTGACGGCACCGCACTCGCCGAGAGCGTCGTCCGGTACAACATCACGACCTCGCCCCGGTTGGTCAAGGGGTTCGAGGGGAAGCTCGGCGGCAGCCGCGTCAAGGACGTCACCGTCGAGCAGGCACTCGCCGCCGTCGCGCAGGCGTCGGGCGGCGACGTCGCCGAGATGCAGGCGGCCATCGCGGCCGACCCGGGGTCGGACTTCGCCTACCTGGTCAAGGGCATCGACGTGAAGCACTACGAGGCGGTCACCGCGCTCGGCATCCCCTGGGTCTACAAGGAGCAGCAGGCTTCGCGCACGTACCCGACCGCCGCGGCGACGGGCAACATCGCCGGCTTCATGGGGACGGACGGCGCCCAGGCCGGCCTCGAGCTCGCGTACCAGAAGTGCCTCGCCGGCACGAACGGCTCCGAGACGTACGAGCGCGGCGAGGACGGGGTGCAGCTCCCAGGCAGCACCGTGACGAAGAAGCGCGCCAAGGACGGCGGCACGCTCGTCACCACCATCGACAGCGACCTGCAGTACATGGCGTCACAGGACATCGCCGACGCCGCGCAGCAGCTCAAGGCGGAGTCGGCGACCGCCACCGTCGTCAACGCGAAGACGGGCGAGGTGCTCGCCGTCGCGGACTACCCGACGGTCGACCCGAACGACGTCGACGCGACGACCGACCCCGGTGCGTACGGCTCGCGCGCCCTCACCGCGGCCTACGAGCCCGGCTCCACGATCAAGGCCGCGATCGCCGCCGCGCTCATCGACAAGGGGCTCGCGACCCCGACGACGCAGGCCGTGGTGCCGTACTCCAGGACGTTCCCGTGGGGTGGCACCATCCACGACTCCGAGTTCCACCCGACCGAGAACCTGACGCTCACCGGCATCCTCCGCGACTCCTCGAACGTCGGGATCACCGACCTCGGCGCGAAGCTGTCGACCCAGCAGCGGTACGACGTCATGCGCGACTTCGGCCTCTTCGAGCCTGAGCCCGCCATCGACTACCCGGGCCAGCCGACGATGGACTACGGCGCGAGCCCGCAGTGGGACCAGCAGACCGACATCAACTCCATGTTCGGACAGGGCATCGTCACGACCGCCATGCAGGTGTCGAGCGTCTACCAGACCCTCGCCAACGACGGCGTCCGGATCCCGCTCCACATGGTGAAGGGCTGCGAGACCGCGGACGGCAGGACGATCGACGCGCCCGACGTGCAGGAGAAGCGGGTCGTCTCCGAGCAGGCGGCGTCGCAGACGGTCGACATGCTGCAGAGCGTCGTCACCGGCGGCACACTCGTCGGCATGAAGCCGATCTCCGGCTACAACATCGCCGCGAAGACCGGCACGGCCGAGGTCGCGGACGGCGCGAAGGGCTACGGCGCGGAGCGTGTGATCTCGGTGGCCGGAATGGCACCCGCCGAGGACCCCCAGTATGTTGTCACGGTGACGTTCACGAAGCCGCAGACCACCAAGTGGTCGAGCGGAGCGGCTCCGGCGTTCCGCACACTCATGTCCCAGGTGCTCGAGAAGTACCGAGTCGCCCCCTCCACGACAGAGGCGCGGACCTACCCGTCCACCTGGTAGCCGCACTGTCCACGTGGTGAGGAAGAAGGAGCACTTGTCAGCACGGATCCCCCCGGTCCTCCGGCCCGAACACCCGACCCCGCGGCCGGTCGCCGAACTCGCGAACGCCTTCGGGCTCCGCGTCGTCGGATCGCTCGACGGCGTCGAGACGACCGGCGTCACCCTGAGCGCTGCCGAGGTGCAGCCCGGTGACCTGTTCGTCGGCGTGCACGGGGCGAACCGCCACGGTGCCGAGTTCGCCACGGACGCCGCCGAGCGCGGCGCCGTCGCCGTGCTCACCGACGCCGCCGGTGTCGCGATCGCCGAGGCCTCCGGGCTGCCGGTGCTCGAGGTCGAGGACCCCCGGGCCGCGCTCGGCGACGTGTCGGCGTGGGTCTACCGCACGAACCCCGACGAGGCCGAGTTGCCGCAGCTCTTCGCCGTCACCGGGACGAACGGCAAGACGAGCACGTCGTACATCCTCGAAGGCGTCCTCAAGCAGCTCGGTCTGGTCACCGGGCTGAGCTCCACCGCCGAGCGCCACATCGGGTCGCTCAGCGTGACGAGCCGGCTCACCACGCCGGAGGCCAGCGAGATGCACGCCCTCCTCGCCCGGATGCGGGAGAGCGAGGTGCGCGCGGTGGCCGTCGAGGTCAGTGCTCAGGCCCTCAGCCGCCACCGGGTGGACGGCATCGTGTTCGACGTCGTCGCCTTCACGAACCTCAGCCACGACCACCTCGACGACTACGCCGACATGGAGGAGTACTTCCAGGCGAAGCTGCCGCTGTTCCAGCCGGAGCACGGCCGTCGCGGTGTCGTCTCACTCGACACCGACTGGGGCCACCGGGTCGTGCAGGACTCCCGCATCCCCGTGACGACCATCACGGTGCACCCGGACGTCGAGGCCGAGTGGCACGTCGACATCGTCGAGGCGCACGCGGCCTACACCGAGTTCCGCCTGACCGGACCGGAGGGCCGCGAGCTCACCACGCGCGTGCCGCTCATCGGCTGGCACATGGCCGCGAACGCCGCACTGGCGATCGTCATGCTCGTGGAGGGCGGGTTCGAGCTCGGTGCGATCGCGCAGGCGCTCGAGACGAACCACCGCCGCTACCCGGACGAGACCGACGGCACCGTGGTGAGCGCCATCGAGTGCTACCTGCCCGGCCGGACCGAGCGCGTCTCGGGCGACACCGGTCCGAGCGTCTACGTCGACTTCGGGCACAGCCCGGACGCGTTCCTCAACACCCTGGCGGCGGTCCGGCAGTTCACCCCCGGCAAGGTCGTCATGCTCTTCGGCGCCGACGGGGACCGCGACACCACGAAGCGCGCCGACATGGCCCGCGTCGCGGCGGAGGGTTCCGACGTCCTCGTCGTCACCGACCACCACCCGCGCTTCGAGGACGCCGCGTCGATCCGGAAGACCCTGGTCGACGCCGCCCGTGCCGCCTACCCGGACCACGAGATCCACGAGGTCAGCCCGCCCGAGGCGGCGATCCGTGCCGCGGTCGCGCTCGTCGGCGAGGGCGACTCGATCCTCTGGGCCGGCCCCGGCCACCAGGACTACCGCGACATCCAGGGTGTCCGCACGCCGTACTCGGCCCGTGATGAAGCCCGCGCCGCGCTCCGCGAAGCCGGTTGGGAACCGAACGCCGGTCCGACGGAGGACGCTCGATGATCGCGCTGACCCTCGCCGAGATCGCCGCAGCGGTCGACGGCGAGCTCGTCCGCGGTGCCGCCGACACGACCGTCACCGGTTCCGTCGAGACGGACTCGCGTCTGGTCGCGTCCGGCAGCGTCTTCTTCGCCCTGCTCGGCGAGGAGACCGACGGGCACCGCTTCGTCCCGGCCGCCGCCGACGCCGGCGCAGCGCTCGTCGTCACCGAACGCGCCGTCGACCTGCCGGACGACGCCCCGACCGCGCAGATCGTCGTCGCCGACGGCTACGCCGCCCTGGCGGCCCTCGCCCACGAGGTCGTCGCCCGCGTCCGTGCCGCCGGTGCCCTGCGCGTCGTCGGCATCACGGGTTCGAACGGCAAGACGAGCACGAAGAACATGCTCCGCACGATCCTGTCGCGCGTCGGCGAGACGGTCGCGCCCGAGGGCTCGTTCAACAACCACGTCGGCGCACCGGTCTCGATGCTCCGCATCACCGCCGACACCCGGTTCCTCGTGGTGGAGATGGGCGCGAGCGGCATCGGCCACATCGCGAAGCTCGTCCGCATCGCGGAGCCGGACGTCGGTGTCGTCCTCAAGGTCGGCCTCGCGCACGCCGGCGAGTTCGGCGGGATCGACGCGACCGAGCGCGCCAAGTCGGAGATGGTCACCGACCTGCCCGCCACGGCCACGGCCCTCCTCAACGTCGACGACGACCGCGTCGCACGGATGCGCGGGCGCACCGCCGCCCGCGTCGTCGGCTTCGGCACCTCCGCCGGTGCCGACTACCGCATCGGTGGTGTCACGACGGACCGCGACGGCACCCGGTTCACACTCACCGCGCCTCCCGTCGAGTCGGCGGACGCCGTGCCGGGAGGCCCGTCCGGGGCCCCCGAGACCGTCGACGTCCGTCTCGCCATCCTCGGCGAGCACCACGCCATGAACGCCGCCGCGGCGCTGTCCGTCGCGCACCTGTGGGGCGTGCCGCTGGCCGAGGGCGCCGCCGCGCTCGCGTCGATGACGCGCGCCGAGCGGTGGCGCATGGAGCTCCTGCAGGGGCCGGACGGCGTCACCGTGATCAACGACGCCTACAACGCGTCGCCCGACTCCACGGCAGCCGCGCTCCGCACGCTCGCGCAGGTCGCCCGTCCGGGCGAGCGCACCGTCGCCGTCCTCGGCGAGATGGCCGAACTCGGCGAGTACTCCGTCGAGGAGCACGACCGGATCGGTCGTCTCGTGGTGCGGCTCGGCATCGGACAGCTCGTGGTCGTCGGCCGCGGCGCGATGGCCCTGCACCAGGCCGCCACCCTCGAGGGGTCGTGGGACGGCGAGTCCGTGTTCATCGAGGACGTCGACGACGCCGTCCGTGCCCTCCAGGAGATCGTGCGTCCGGGTGACGTCGTCCTGGTCAAGTCCTCGAAGTCGGCCGGGCTGCGGTTCGTCGGCGACCGCCTCGGAGGTGTCCCCGAATGATCGCGCTCCTCGTCGCCGGCGCCGTGTCGCTGGTGTTCACACTGCTGCTCACGCCGCTGTTCATCAAGCTGTTCCACCGGCTCGGGTGGGGGCAGTTCATCCGTGACGACGGTCCGCAGTCGCACCACACCAAGCGCGGCACCGCGACCATGGGCGGCATCGTCCTCATCCTGGGCGCCGTGATCGGGTACTTCGTCGGGCACCTCGCCGGGCGCGACCCGGTGACGCTGTCCGGGCTGCTCGTGCTGTTCCTCATGGTGGGGCTCGGCGTGGTCGGCTTCGTCGACGACTTCCTCAAGGTGCGCCGACAGCGCAGCCTGGGGCTCGGCGGCTGGGCCAAGGTCCTCGGCCAGGTCATCGTCGGGGTCGTCTTCGCGACGATCGCCCTCGTGGTCCCGACCGGCAACGGGAAGCCGCCGGCTTCGACGATGATCTCCGCGATCCGCGACGTCCCGTGGCTCGACTTCATGGCGCTCGGCACGGTCATCGGGACCGTCCTGTTCCTGGCCTGGATCGTGCTGCTCACCGTGTCGACCTCGAACGGCGTCAACGTCGCGGACGGGCTCGACGGGCTCGCGACCGGGTCGAGCATCCTCGCCATCGGCTCGTACGTCATCATCGGCTTCTGGCAGTCGAACCAGATCTGCGGCGGTGCCCGGATCGACGAGAGCACCCGGCACGCCTGCTACACGGTGACGGACCCGCTCGACCTCGCCGTCGTCGCGGCGGCGGTCTGCGGCGGCCTCATCGGCTTCCTCTGGTACAACACCTCGCCGGCGCAGATCTTCCTCGGTGACACCGGGTCGCTCGGCCTCGGCGGTGCCCTCGCCGGGCTCGCGATCCTCAGCCGCACCGAGCTCCTGCTCATCCTCATCGGCGGCCTGTTCTTCATCGTCACCGGGTCCGTCATCCTGCAGCGCGCGTACTTCAAGATCACGCACGGCAAGCGCATCTTCCGGATGAGCCCCCTGCACCACCACTTCGAGCTCAAGGGCTGGGCCGAGGTGACCGTCGTCGTCCGGTTCTGGATCATCGCGGGGCTCTGCGTCGCGGCCGGGGTCGGACTGTTCTACCTGGAATGGATCGCACGAGTCCAATGAGCGAACGCCTGAACGGTCTCGACAGCTGGTACGCCGGAGGCTGGAAGGGCCTGCGGGTGGCGGTGCTCGGCCTCGGCTCGACGGGGTTCTCGGTCGCCGACACGCTCGCGGAGCTCGGCAGCGAGGTCGTCGTCTACTCGACCGACGCTCCCGCCGACAGCGTCGAGCTGCTCGACGTCATCGGGGCGCGGTTCGTGCAGACGCCGCTCGACACCGTGCCCGCGGCGCTCGTCGAGCACGCCCCGGACCTGGTCGTCGTGTCGCCCGGGCTTCCGCCGCACAACCCCACCGTCGCCTGGGCTGTGGCGAACAGCACCGTGTGGGGCGACATCGAGCTCGCCTGGCGCGTGCGCGACAAGGTCGTGACGGGGCCGGTCGCCGCGCCCTGGGTGACGATCACCGGCACGAACGGCAAGACCACGACGACGCAGCTCGCGACGGCGATGTACGCCGCCGGGGGACTCCGTGCCGTCGCCTGCGGGAACATCGGGGTGCCGGTGCTCGACGTCGTGCGGGACCCGGAGGGCTTCGACGTGCTCGTCGTAGAGCTCTCCAGCCACCAGCTCCACTACATGCCGACCACCGGGCCCGGTGCCGTGGTCCCGCTCGCGTCGGCGTGCCTGAACATCGCCGACGACCACCTGGAGTGGCACGGGTCGGCGGAGGCCTACCGGGCCGCGAAGGCCAAGGTCTACGAGCGCACCGTGATGGCGTGCGTGTACAACACGGCGGACGAGGTCACCCGGCACATGGTCGAGGAGGCCGACGTGGTCGAGGGGTGCCGCGCCGTCGGGTTCTCGCTCGGCGTCCCCGCGCCCGGGGACGTCGGCGTCGTGGACGACGTGCTCTGCGACCGCGCCTTCACCGAGGACCGCCGCAACAGCGCGCTCGAGCTCGCGACCGTCGCGGACCTGGAGCTCGCCGGCCTGGACAGCCCGCACATGACCGCGAACGTGCTCGCGGCGGCCGCCCTGGCGCGTGCCGCGGCCGTGCAGCCGAGTGCCGTCCGTGCCGCCGTGCAGGCCTTCCGCGCCGACCACCACCGCACCGAGTCGGTCGCGACCGCGGACGGCATCGCCTGGGTCGACGACTCGAAGGCGACGAACCCGCACGCGGCGACGGCGTCCCTGTCCGCCTTCGACCCGGTCGTGTGGATCGTGGGCGGCCTGTTCAAGGGCGTGGACATCGACGGGCTCGTCGAGCGGTTCGGCCCCGGGGTGCGCGCCGTCGTCGTCATCGGGACCGACCGGGCTCCGGTGCTCGAGGCATTCGCACGACACGCGCCCACGGTCCCGGTGCTGCAGGTGGAAGCGACGGACACTGAGCAGGTCATGCCCGAGGCGGTCCGGCATGCCGCTTCGGTCGCGCGACCGGGCGACACGGTCCTCCTCGCCCCGGCGGCGGCGTCGTTCGACCAGTTCGGTTCCTACGCAGACCGGGGCGAGCGTTTCGCGGCTGCGGTCCACGAGCACCTGGGAGGCGACGCCGATGGCGACACCGACGGATCTTCCGACGAACGGCCGTAGCGCCCGAGCACGCGCCGGCGCGGCGGGCGCGGCCGCCTCCGCGCGCGTGGGTGCCGGGGTGGACGGTGCGCGTCGCCGGTCGAACGGGGCCGTCGTCGCGGTGAAGAACGTGTTCGTGGCCGAGTCCACGACGTTCTACACGATCCTCGGCGTCACGCTCTTCCTCGTCGTCTTCGGCGTGGTGATGGTGCTGTCGTCGTCGAGCGTCGAGGAGTACCGCTACAAGCACGGCTTCTTCGGCGCCTTCGCGAAGCAGGGCCTGTACGCGCTCATCGGCGTCCCGCTCATGCTCGTCGTGAGCCGGTTCCCCGGCGAGTTCTGGCGGCGGTGGGCGATGCGCATCCTCGGTGCCGGGCTCGTCCTGCAGCTCCTCGTGTTCACCCCGATGGGCATCGACATCCAGGGCAACCGGAACTGGATCGGCCTCGGTGCGTTCACCGCGCAGCCGTCCGAACTCCTCAAGCTCGCGCTCGTGCTCGGCATCGGCGCCGTGCTCTTCCGGAAGCGCGAGAAGCTGCACGACTGGCGCGAGGTCTTCATCCCGGTCGGGCTCGCGACCGCGGTGTCCATCGGCCTGGTGCTCCTCGGCGGGGACCAGGGGACCGCGATGATCATGATGATCCTGGTCTTCGGCAGTCTCTTCGTCGGTGGGGTGCGACTGCGACACCTCGCGGTCGGCGTCGTCGCGATCGCGGTGATGCTGCCGGTCGTCACGATGGCCTCGAGCTCACGCCAGACGCGTATCAGTGCGTGGCTGTCCGGCTGCACCGACTCGAACCAGGCCCAGGACCTGTGCTGGCAGCCCGTGCACGGCATGTGGGCGCTGGCGTCCGGCGGGGTGTTCGGCGTGGGACTCGGCAACTCGAAGCTGAAGTGGTCGTGGCTGCCCGAGGCGGACAACGACTACATCTTCGCGATCGTCGGCGAGGAGCTCGGCCTGATCGGCGCCGTCGTCGTCCTCGCGCTGTTCGTGGTGCTCGCGATCGGCATGATCCGGGTCATCCGGCTCTCGCCGGACCCGTTCGTGCGGACCGTCACCGGTGGTGTGCTGGCGTGGGTGATCGGGCAGGCGCTCGTGAACATCGCCGTCGTCCTGGGGCTGCTCCCGGTGCTCGGCGTCCCGCTCCCGCTCATCTCGGCCGGTGGATCGGCCCTCATCATGACCCTCGTCGCGATCGGCGTCGTGCTGTCCTTCGCCCGTGACCTGCCGGCCCGCACCGGGTCGGGCGGTCCCGGTCGGAGCGGTGCGCCCGGACGCACCACCGCCCCGGCACCCGGGACGCAGAACGGAGCCCTGCGGTGAGCCGCTTCCTCTTCGCCGGCGGCGGGACCGCCGGCCACGTCAACCCGCTGCTCGCGGTGGCCGACCGGCTGACCCAGCGGTCGCCGGAGGACGAGGTCCTGGTGCTCGGCACCGCCGAGGGCCTGGAGTCCCGGCTCGTGCCGATGCGCGGGTACGAGCTCGTCACGATCCCGCGGCTGCCCTTCCCGCGGAAGCCGAACGCCGCCGCACTCCGGTTCCCGGGCGCGTTCTGGTCCGCCGTCCGCCGGACCGAGCGCATCATCCGCGAGCGCGAGATCGCCGTGGTCCTCGGTGTCGGCGGGTACGCGGCCGCCCCGGCGTACGTGGCGGCGAAGCGCACCGGGACGCCCGTCGTCGTGCACGAGCAGAACGCCAAGCCCGGGCTCGCGAACCGGATGGCGGCGGTGCTGACCACGCACGTCGGCGTGACGTTCTCGAACACCCGGCTGCCACACTCGCAGGTCGTCGGCATGCCCCTGCGCCGGGAGATCGAGCGTCTGGACCGTCGTGCCGAGCGTGCCGCCGGGTTCGCGGAGTTCGGACTCGACCCGGACCGTCCCGTGCTGCTCGTCACCGGCGGGTCCTCGGGTGCCCGGAGCATCAACCGCACGGTGCACCGGGCCGCGGCGACGATCCTCGGCGCCGGCTGGCAGATCCTGCACGTGGTGGGCGCGGCGTCCGACATCGGGCCGAGCGACCTGGACGGCTACCACGTGCTGCCGTACTGCGACCGGATGGACCTGGCGTACGCCGCGGCCGACTTCGTGGTCTCGCGCTCCGGTGCCGGCATGGTCTGCGAGCTGACGGCGGTCGGCCTGCCGAGCGTGCTCGTGCCGTACCCGGTCGGCAACGGCGAGCAGCGGCACAACGCGCGAGACGTCGTCGCCGCCGGGGGAGCGCTGCTGGTCGACGACGCGGAATTCACGCCCGACTGGGTGACGTTGCAGCTCCTGACCGTCCTGGAGGACCGTGCCGGCATCGCCGACATGGCCGTCCGCGCCGGCAGCGTCGGACACCGCGACGGCGCGGACCGCATGACGGGACTCGTGCTCGCCGCCGCGGCCGGACGTCGCGGGAGCAGCACCGGCCGACCGACCGGCACCAGCACCACCAGCACCACGGAGGAACCATGACCATCAAGCCGGACCTCACCCAGCCGATCCCGGACGACCTCGGCACGGTGCACTTCGTCGGCATCGGCGGGTCCGGCATGAGCGGCATCGCCCGGATGTTCCTGGCCGCGGGCCACCGGGTCTCGGGGAGCGACTCCCGCGAGACCGCGACGACGGGCCGGATGCGCGAACTCGGCGCGGACGTCCGGATCGGGCACGACGCCGCCAACCTGGGCGACGCCGACACCGTGGTCGTCACGAGCGCGCTGTGGCCGGACAACCCGGAACTGCTCGAGGCGAAGCGCCGCGGGCTCCCGGTCCTGCACCGCTCGCAGGCCCTCGCCGCCCTGATCTCCTCGCACCGCCTCGTGGCGGTCGCCGGCGCGCACGGCAAGACGACCTCGACGGGCATGGTCGTGACGGCGCTCGTCGAACTCGGGCTCGACCCGAGCTTCGTGAACGGCGGTGTGATCCAGTCCCTCGGCACGAGTTCGGCGCCGGGCAGCAGCGACCTGTTCGTCGTCGAGGCGGACGAGTCCGACGGCTCCTTCCTGCTCTACGACGTCGCCGTCGCGCTCATCACGAACGTCGACCCCGACCACCTGGACCACTACGGCAGCGAGCAGGCCTTCATCGACGCGTTCGTCGAGTTCGCGGCGAAGGCGCGGGAGCGGGTCGTCGTGTCGAGCGACGACGCCGGAGCGGTGCGGGTCACGGCGGGCCTCCGGGAGCGCGAGGACGCTCCCGAGATCGTCACCTTCGGGGAGGCCGAGGACGCCGACGTCCGGATCGAGCGCGTCGACGAGGGTGCCGGTGTCGGCGTGGACCTCCGCTGGGGCGGCGCCTCGTACCACCTGGCACTCCGGGTCCCCGGTCGCCACAACGCGGTGAACGCGGTCGGCGCGTTCGCCGTGCTCGTCGGCCTCGGCGTCGACCCGGCGGACGCGGTGCGCGGCATCGAGGCGTTCGGCGGCACCGAGCGTCGCTTCGAGCTGCACGGCGTCGAGCGCGGCGTGTCCGTGTACGACGACTACGCGCACCACCCGACCGAGGTCGCCGCGGCGCTCCGCGCCGCGCGCGACGTCGTGGGCGACGGTCGGATCATCGCGATCCACCAGCCGCACCTGTACTCGCGCACCCGGATGATGGCCGGGGAGTTCGCCAGCGTGTACGAGGAGCTCGCCGACCACACCGTCGTCCTCGACGTGTACGGCGCCCGCGAGGACCCGGAGCCCGGTGTCACGGGCGCGCTGGTGCAGGAGCGCTTCGCGGACCAGAGCCGTGTGGACTACCTGCCGGACTGGGCCGAGGCGTCGGCACGGGCGGCCGCCGTGGCACGGGACGGCGACATCGTGATGACCCTGAGCTGCGGGGACGTCTACCGCATCATCCCGCAGGTGCTCACCGCACTGCAGACCGGACCCGGGGCCGCGGGCCGGTGAAGCGACCCGAGGGCTTCGACGAGCACGCCGGGCTCGACGACCGCCACGCCGGGTCCGCCGCTCCTGCCGACGGCGCGCGGGAAGCCCGGCGTCCGTCCCGGACAGCGGGTCTCCGAGCCGCGTTGGACGGCGCCCGGGAGGCCCGACGCGCGTCCCGCACGCCGGCTGCGGACGAGCGCGCCGAACGTGGTGTGGGTCGCGACGCGGGCGGCACCGCCGGACGCGTGACCGGCCTGCCGGACCTGCCGGAGGTCGACCTCACCGAGGACGAGCGGTCGACCGGGCCGGCCGATACGGGCACCACCCGACCGGGTCGGGCCTCCCGTCCGCGCGTCCGGGTGGCGACGGACGCCGACCGGGCCCCGTCCGCCGGCACGACCCCGGACAGTGGCACGACCCCGGACAGCGGCACGACCCCGGACAGCGGCACGGACCGGGCCGGCAGGTCGGCCGCGCTCGGCGGGACCGACGACGACCGTCACCTCGGACACGACGGCCCCGGCGCGCCGGACGTCGCGCCGCACGTCCCCTCGACGACCCCGATCGGCGCGCGCGTCCGTGCGGCGGAGACCGCACGGGAGGCCCGCGTCGCCCGCAAGCGCCGTCGGCTGCTCGAGCGGGCCGAGGTCCGGCGCTTCACGCGGCGGAGCCGACACCGACGTGCAGCGTGGCTCGCGGCGGGCGGTGTCGTCGTCGTCCTCGTCGCGTCCGTGCTCGTCGCCGTGTACTCGCCGCTCATGGCCCTCCGGACCATCGAGGTGAAGGGCACCGACCGCGTCGACGCCGCCGAGGTCCGGGCCGCGCTGTCGGGGCAGATCGGCACACCCCTGGCCCGGATCGACCTGGACGAGGTGCAGGAGCGGATCGCCGGCTTCCCGCTCATCGAGCGCTACGTGACCGAGGAGGAACCACCGCACACCCTCGTGGTCACGGTCACCGAGCGGACCCCGGTCGTCGCGGTGCAGTCCGGGAAGGGCTTCGACCTCGTCGACCCCGCCGGGATCGTCGTGCAGTCGTCGACGAAGCGGCCGGACGACATGCCACTGGCGGACATCGGTCGGGCGAAGCTCGGCTCGATGGTGTTCCGGACGATGACGGAGGTCGTCCTGGCGATGCCGACGGACGTCCGGAAGCAGGTCTCGGGCATCGCCGCCTCGACGTCGGACGACGTCACCCTGAGCATGCGGGACGGGTCCAGCGTGGTGTGGGGGAGCCCGGACGAGTCTGCGGCGAAGGCCGACCTGCTCGCGGCACTCGTGGCGGACCACGCGCAGCGGTCGCCGGACACCGAGGTCGAGTTCGACGTGTCGGCTCCCGACAACGGGATCATCCGACCGCGGTCCTGACGGCGGCGGACAATTGCCGGGCGGCATCGACGACACGCGGCGTGGCGGGTCGTCACCGAGCGGACGGCACCCGTAGCGTCGGGACCAGCACCATTCGTAGCAGCTAGAACTCTGAACTTCAAGCACAGGTTGAGGGTTTTGACCGGAGGCCGGACAGACGTGACCACGAACCACAACTACCTCGCCGTCATCAAGGTGGTCGGTGTCGGCGGCGGCGGTGTCAACGCCGTCAACCGCATGATCGAACTCGGCCTCCGCGGCGTCGAGTTCATCGCCATCAACACCGACGCGCAGGCCCTGCTCCTGAGCGACGCCGACGTCAAGCTCGACGTGGGTCGCGAGATCACCCGCGGTCTCGGCGCCGGCGCCGACCCCGAGGTGGGCCGACGTGCCGCCGAGGACCACGCCGAGGAGATCGAGGAAGCCCTCGCCGGTGCGGACATGGTCTTCGTCACCGCCGGTGAGGGTGGTGGCACCGGGACCGGTGGCGCCCCCGTCGTCGCCCGCATCGCGAAGTCCATCGGCGCCCTCACCATCGGTGTCGTCACGAAGCCGTTCGGCTTCGAGGGCAAGCGTCGCCAGTCCCAGGCCGAGAACGGCGTCGCGAGCCTCAAGGACGAGGTCGACACGCTCATCGTCGTGCCGAACGACCGTCTGCTCGAGATCTCCGACCGCGGCATCTCCATGGTCGAGGCGTTCGCCACGGCCGACCAGGTGCTCCTCGCCGGTGTCCAGGGCATCACGGACCTCATCACGACCCCGGGTCTCATCAACCTCGACTTCGCGGACGTCAAGAGCGTCATGCAGGGTGCCGGCTCGGCCCTGATGGGCATCGGGTCGTCCCGCGGGGCGGACCGGGCGATCAAGGCGGCCGAGCTCGCCGTCGCGTCGCCGCTGCTCGAGGCCTCGATCGACGGCGCACACGGTGTGCTGCTCTCGATCCAGGGTGGCTCGAACCTCGGCATCTTCGAGATCAACGACGCCGCCCGCCTGGTGCAGGAGGCCGTCCACCCCGAGGCGAACATCATCTTCGGTGCGGTCATCGACGACACCCTCGGCGACGAGGTCCGCGTGACCGTCATCGCCGCCGGCTTCGACGGCGGCGAGCCGTCGCAGCAGCAGCACCAGGAGCGCCGCTCGAGCTACGTCGACCCGGACGCCGGTGCCACCGTGCCCGTCGCCACCGGTTCGTCCAACCGCATCGAGGACTCCGGCCACACGACCCCGTCCTGGGCGTCGCAGGAGCACGAGCCGCCGGCGCAGCGCGCCGCCGACCCGGCCTTCGACGACGACGACGAACTCGACGTCCCCGACTTCCTGAAGTGAGTCGGCCCCGCGTGAGCACGAGCGCATCGTGACCGCTGGGCACCAGAGCGAGCCGAGCCTCCCACCCGACACCGGACTGGAGGCTCGGCTCGCGTCCGTCCGCGGCAGCATCGCCGAGGCGGCCCGGACCGCCGGGCGCTCGGACGACGAGCTGACGCTCGTCGTCGTCACGAAGTACCACCCGGCGTCCCTGGTGCGCGAGCTCGCCGCGCTCGGCGTCACCGACGTGGGGGAGAACCGGCACCAGGAGGCCCAGGCGAAGGCGGCCGAGCTCGCCGACCTCGGCCTGACCTGGCACTTCATCGGACAGCTGCAGTCGAAGAAGGCCCGGCAGGCGCGACGGTACGCCGACGTCGTGCAGTCGCTCGACCGGGCGAGCGTCGTCGACGCCTTCGCGCCGACGGACGCCGAACCGGACCCCCGCGTGCTCGACGGTTTCGTCCAGGTGAACCTGACCGACGATCCCGGACGCGGCGGTGTCGCACCCGAGGACGTCGACGCCCTGGCGGAACGGGTCCTGGCGACGGGGACCCTGCGGCTGCGCGGCGTGATGGCGGTCGCCCCGCTCGACGAGGAGCCCCGCGCCGCGTTCGCCCGGCTCCGGGCGGTCTCCGAGCGGGTCCGCGCGATCGAGCCCACCGCGACCGACATCTCGGCCGGCATGAGCGGCGACCACGCCGAGGCGATCGCCGAGGGCGCGACACACCTGCGGATCGGGACCGCAATCACCGGGAAACGGCCGGACGCGCCCTAGCCTCGACACAGGGCACCAACGAGCACGGACTTCCCGGAGGAACCATGGCCAACCCCCTGAAGAAGACGATGGTCTACCTCGGCCTCGCCGATGAGGAACTCGAGTACGAGGACGAGCAGCAGGCTGCGCCGACGCAGGCGCGCCAGCCGTCCTCCACCCCCGCGGCGCAGCAGGACGCCCCCGCTGCCGCTGCCCCCGCGGTCGCGACGGCCGCAGCCCCGGCCGCGTCGGCTCCGGCCGCCGTCGCCGTGAAGCCCACGCACACCTCCCAGCGCGGCGCGCAGGTCACCCCGCTCCGCCGCTCGCACACGACCGCACAGAAGGCGACCCCGGTCCAGGAAATGAACGAGATCCTCACCGTCCACCCGCGCGAGTACAAGGACGCCCAGTCCATCGCCGAGAGCTTCCGCGACGGCATCCCCGTGATCATCAACCTCTCGCAGATGACCGAGACGGACGCCCGTCGCATGATCGACTTCGCGAGCGGCCTGTCGCTCGGTCTCTACGGCAAGATCGAGCGCGTCACGAACAAGGTCTTCCTGCTGTCGCCCGCGCACATCGCAGTGAGCGGCGAGCCAGCTGAGGTAGAGTCCGACATCGAGGCGAACTTCTTCGCCCAGTCCTGAGCCGCCCGTGCGGTACCGGGGTCCGACGGGTCCCGGGACACCGCGCGGCACCCAGGCCCACCCGCCCCGTGACCGGCCCGTCCCGGTACCGGTCACACGAGACGAGCGAGCCGAAACGTGTTCATCTTCACGATCCTCTCCCTGGTCCTGACGCTCTACTTCTTCATCATGTGGGGGCGTTTCATCCTCGACCTGGTCCAGTCGTTCAACCGCGGCTGGCGGCCGCAGCGCGTGCTGCTCGTCATCGCGGAGTTCGTCTACACGGTGACCGATCCGCCGATCAAGGCCGTTCGCCGCGTGCTGCCGCCGCTCCGACTCGGTCCGGTGATGCTCGACTTCGGGTGGACGATCGTGATGCTCGTCGTCATCATCCTGCGCGTCGTGGTCCAGTCCCTGGCCTACCGATTCGTCTGATCCCGATCCGTCCGACACGCGCCACGCGGCGATCCGACACGGTTCGGCCCCGCCCTCGGTGTACGGTGGTCGGGATCGATGCCCCGCCCCGGCGGGACATCCGCACCGGGAGTCCCGCTGGTAGGTTCAGCACGGACGGCCAGCAGGGCCCCGGTTCCACACGTTCAGCAGTTCTATTGAGGTGACGGCAATGGCTTTGACGCCGGAAGACGTAGTCAACAAGCGGTTCCAGCCGACCAAGTTCCGCGAGGGCTACGACCAGGACGAGGTCGACGACTTCCTCGACGAGATCGTGGCCGAGCTGCGTCGCCTGAACCAGGAGAACGAGGAGCTGCGCCAGCGCCTCGAGTCCGCCGGCTCCGCGCCGTCGCTCGCCAAGGACGACGAGCCCGCGCCGGCACCGACGCCCGAGCCGGCCCCGGTCGCCGCTGCTCCGGAGCCCGCCCCGGTCGCCGCCGCCGCACCGAGCACCACGGTCAACCCGGACGAGGACACCGAGGGCACCACGAACCTCCTGACGCTCGCTCGTCGTCTGCACGAGGAGCACGTGCGTGAAGGTGTCGAGAAGCGTGACGCCCTCATCGCCGAGGGCCAGGCGCAGGCCGCCCGCCTCGTCTCCGAGGCCGAAGCGAAGCAGCGCCAGATCATCGCCGAGACCGAGAACCAGAACCGTCAGCGTGTCGCGGTCCTCGACCAGGAGCGCACGCAGCTCGAGGGCAAGATCGACGAGCTCCGCACGTTCGAGCGCGACTACCGTGCGCAGCTCAAGAGCTACATCCAGGGCCAGCTCGCCGAGCTCGACTCGTCGGCCAGCACCGAGCAGTCCGGCTTCGCGCCGGCCCCGGCCTCGGCGCAGGGCTTCGGCAACTGACGTTGGACCGACCCGTCCCACGAGCGAAGGTCAGTGCACGCGCGATCGCGGCACTGGCCTTCGCCGCTGTCGTGGTGCTGGCCGCCGACCAGGTCACGAAGGCGCTCGTCGTCGCGGAGCTGCCGGAAGGCGTCGTCGTCCCGGTGCTCGGGGACGCCCTGCAGTTCCTCTCGGTCCGCAACCCGGGTGCCGCGTTCTCCTTCGCGGTCAACATGACGTGGGTGTTCTCGCTCATCTCGGCCGCGGTGGTCGTCGCGATCGTCGTGTACGCGCGTCGGATCCGGTCGATGTGGTGGGCACTCGTCCTCGGCATGCTCCTGGGCGGCGCACTCGGCAACCTGACCGACCGGCTCTTCCGGGAGCCCGGCTTCGGACGCGGGCACGTCGTCGACTTCATCTCGACGCCGTGGATGATGCCCGCGATCTACAACGTCGCGGACTCGTTCATCTGCATCAGCATGGTGGTGTTCGTGCTGCTCGTGGTGTTCGGGGTGAACCTCGACGGGACGCGGTCGGTGTCGGACAAGCAGGCGCGCCGGACGGCCGCGGCACAGGCCGACGCCACCGACACGACGGACGCGGGGCACGCGCCGGACGCGGGTCGGGCCTCCCGGCCCGACGGCAGCCGGCACGACGGTCGCACGCACGACGCCCTCGGGCACGACGCGACGTGACGCGGACAGCATGAGCGAGTCCCGCAGTCTGCCCGTGCCCGACGGGCTCGCCGGTGAGCGTGTCGACACCGCCATCGCGAAGCTCCTCGGCTTCAGCCGGTCCTTCGCCGCGGACGTCGTCGCGGCCGGCGGTGTCCGGGTCGACGGCGTCGTCGTCGACAAGTCCGACCGGTTGCACGCCGACACGTGGCTCGAGGTGGAGTGGCACCCGAAGGAACCGCCGCGCATCGTCCCCGCCGTCGTCCCGGGCATGACCGTCGTGCACGACGACGAGGACATCGTCGTCGTCGACAAGCCGATCGGGGTGGCAGCACATCCGTCCCCGGGCTGGGACGGTCCGACGGTGCCCGGTGGGCTCGCCGCCGCGGGCTTCACGATCGCGACCTCCGGCGCCGCCGAACGTGCGGGCATCGTGCACCGCCTCGACGTCGGCACGTCGGGCCTGATGGTCGTCGCGAAGACCGAACTCGCCTACACGCACCTGAAGCGGGCGTTCAAGGAGCGGACCGTCGAGAAGGTGTACCACGCGCTCGCGCAGGGCCACCCGGACCCGACGTCCGGCACGATCGACGCCCCGATCGGTCGGCACCCGTCGAGCGACTGGAAGTTCGCCGTCACCGCCGACGGCAAGCCGAGCGTCACGCACTACGAGACGCTCGAGGCGTTCCGGTCCGCGACCCTGCTCGAGGTGCACCTGGAGACCGGGCGCACCCACCAGATCCGCGTGCACATGGCCGCGACACGCCACCCGCTGGTCGGCGACACCATGTACGGCGCCGACCCGGTGCTGGCGGGCGAGCTCGGCCTCACCCGGCAGTGGCTCGACGCCGTCCGGCTCGGCTTTGCGCACCCGCGGACCGGGGAGTGGGTGGAGTTCCAGGCGTCCTACCCGGACGACCTGCAGCAGGCGCTCGACCGGATCCGCGCGGCCTGACCGGGAACACGACCAGCAGAACCGGTCGACCGCACGGCGTCCTCCGCGACACGCTCGGGATCGTCACCGGTCGCGGTTAGGCTGTCCCCACCCCGCAGCAGACCGTACGAACCGGAGGTTCCGTGTCGGATTCCGACTCCTTCGTCCACCTGCACGTGCACAGCGAGTACTCGATGCTCGACGGTGCCGCCAGGCTCTCCGACCTCGTGGCGGAGACCGCCGCGCAGGGCATGCCGGCCGTGGCGGTGACCGACCACGGCAACATGTTCGGGGCGTTCGAGTTCTGGAAGACCGCGAAGGCGGGCGGCGTCAAGCCGATCATCGGGACCGAGGCCTACATCACGCCGCGCACCCACCGGTCGGACAAGACCCGTGTGCGCTGGGGCGACGGTGGCGGTGACGACGTCTCGGGTGCCGGCTCGTACACGCACATGACGATGTTCGCCGAGAACACCACGGGCATGCACAACCTGTTCCGGTTGTCGTCGAAGGCGTCGCTCGAGGGGTACTACTTCAAGCCCCGCATGGACATCGAGCTCCTGCAGGAACACCACGAGGGCATCATCGCGACGACGGGATGCCCATCGGGCGAGATCCAGACGCGTCTGCGGCTCGGGCAGTACGACGAGGCCGTCCAGGCCGCCGCGGACTACCGCGACATCTTCGGCAAGGAGAACTACTTCGCCGAGGTCATGGACCACGGACTCGAGATCGAGCGCCGGATCATGAGCGACCTCATCCGCCTGGCGAAGGACCTCGACATCCCGCTGGTCGGCACGAACGACCTGCACTACACGCACGCGCACGACGCCACCTCGCACGCGGCGCTGCTCTGCGTGCAGTCGGGGTCGACGCTCAACGACCCGAACCGCTTCAAGTTCGACGCCGACGAGTTCTACCTGAAGACGCCGGCGCAGATGCGGCACGTCTTCCGCGACAACCTCGAGGCGTGCGACAACACGCTCCTCATCGCCGAGCGCTGCGACGTCGAGTTCGACACCTCCGCCAACTACATGCCGAAGTTCCCCGTGCCGGAGGGGGAGACCGAGCACTCCTGGTTCGAGAAGGAGGTGGCGAAGGGGCTGCAGTACCGCTACCCCGGCGGCATCCCGGCCGACGTCCAGGAGCGTGCCGACTACGAGGTCGGCATCATCAACCAGATGGGCTTCCCGGGGTACTTCCTGGTGGTCGCCGACTTCATCAACTGGTCGAAGAACAACGGCATCCGGGTCGGCCCGGGTCGCGGGTCCGGCGCCGGCTCGATGGTCGCCTACGCGATGCGCATCACCGACCTCGACCCCATCCGGCACGGTCTCATCTTCGAGCGGTTCCTCAACCCGGACCGCGTCTCGATGCCCGACTTCGACGTCGACTTCGACGACCGGCGCCGCGGTGAGGCGATCAAGTACGTCACCGAGAAGTACGGGTCGGAGCGCGTCGCGCAGATCGTCACGTACGGCACGATCAAGGCGAAGCAGGCCCTCAAGGACTCTTCGCGCGTGCTCGGGTTCCCCTTCGGGATGGGCGAGAAGCTCACGAAGGCGATGCCGCCGCCCGTGATGGGCAAGGACATCCCGCTCACCGGCATCTTCGACAAGGACCACCCGCGGTACAAGGAAGCCGTGGACGTCCGGACCGTCGTCGAGACCGACCCGGAGGCCAAGACGGTGTTCGACACCGCGCTGGGGCTCGAGGGGCTGAAGCGGCAGTGGGGCGTGCACGCCGCCGGCGTCATCATGTCGAGCGACCCGCTGATCGACATCATCCCGATCATGAAGCGGGAGCAGGACGGCCAGATCGTCACGCAGTTCGACTACCCGGCAGCGGAGTCGCTCGGCCTGATCAAGATGGACTTCCTGGGCCTCCGGAACCTCACGATCATCAGCGACGCCCTCGACAACATCAAGAGCAACCGCGGGATCGACCTCGACCTCGAGACCATGGGCCTCGAGGACCCCGAGGCCTACGCGCTCCTGCAGCGCGGCGACACGCTCGGCGTGTTCCAGCTCGACGGCGGCCCGATGCGCGGGCTCCTCCGCCTCATGAAGCCGGACAACTTCGAGGACATCTCCGCGCTCATCGCCCTGTACCGACCGGGGCCGATGGGTGCGAACTCGCACACGAACTACGCGCTGCGCAAGAACGGTGAGCAGGCGATCACCCCGATCCACCCCGAGCTCGAGGAGCCCCTGGCGGAGATCCTCGGCGGGACCTACGGCCTGATCATCTACCAGGAGCAGGTCATGGCCATCGCGCAGAAGGTCGCCGGGTTCTCCCTCGGCCAGGCGGACATCCTCCGCCGCGCGATGGGCAAGAAGAAGAAGTCCGAGCTGGACAAGCAGTACGCCGGGTTCCAGCAGGGCATGAAGGACAACGGGTACTCCGACGCGGCGATCGGGACGTTGTGGGACATCCTGCTGCCGTTCTCCGACTACGCCTTCAACAAGGCGCACTCGGCCGCGTACGGCGTCGTGTCGTTCTGGACCGCGTACCTCAAGGCGCACTACCCGGCCGAGTACATGGCGGCGCTGCTGACGAGCGTCGGCGACGCCCGTGACAAGCTCGCGCTCTACCTGAACGAGTGCCGCCGGATGGGCATCCGGGTCATGCCGCCGGACGTGAACGAGTCGATCGGGTTCTTCGCCGCCGTCGGGGACGACATCCGTTTCGGCATGGGAGCCATCCGCAACGTCGGGTTCAACGTCGTCGACGACATCGTCGCGGCGCGCACCGAGAAGGGCGCCTTCGAGTCCTTCCACGACTTCCTCCGCAAGATCCCGATCTCGTCGGCGAACAAGCGGACGGTCGAGTCGCTCATCAAGGCGGGCGCGTTCGACGGGTTCGGCGACAGCCGCCGTGCCCTGGTCGAGATCCACGAGGGCGCGGTCGAGGCCGCGGTGAAGGTCAAGCGCGACGAGGCCAACGGCAACGTCGGGTTCGACTTCGACTCCCTGTTCGCCGAGGTCGCGGAAGAGCAGCCGGCATCGCTCACGGTGTCCCAGGTGCCGGAGCGGCCGGAGTGGTCCAAGCGCGACAAGCTGGCGTTCGAGCGGGACATGCTCGGGCTCTACGTGTCGGACCACCCGCTCGCCGGGCTCGAGATCGAACTCGCGAAGCACCAGTCGATCACCATCGCCGACCTGCTCGGAGCGGACGACTCGGTGGAGGGCGAGACCGTCACGGTCGCCGGGCTCCTGACGAGCGTGCAGCACCGCGTGGCGAAGACGAGCGGCAACCCGTACGGGATCGTCGACATCGAGGACTTCGGCGGCCAGATCGGCGTGATGTTCCTCGGCAAGACGTACCAGGAGTTCGGGCCGTCGCTCGTCCCGGACTCGATCGTGGTCCTGCGCGGCCGCGTCAACGTCCGCGACGACGGCAAGGCCCTGCACGCCGTGAGCATGTTCCAGCCGAACGTCGGCGACGCGATGGGGTCCGGGCCGCTCACGCTGTCCCTGCCGGAGCGCCAGGCCACCACACAGACGGTGACCGAACTGGCGGCCGTGCTCGGTCGGCACCAGGGCGACACCGAGGTGCGGTTGAAGCTCCTCAAGGACGACGTCGCCCGGACGTTCGAGCTGCCGTTCCCGGTCGCGCTGACACCGGACCTGTTCGGAGAGTTGAAGAGCCTGCTCGGACCGCGCTGCCTGGTCTGACGGCTCCGGTACCAACCGCGACCGAGCACCCCCGTCGTCCCCGGTCGACGGTGGTGCTCGGTACGCTGGGGGCCTCATGATGCAGCGAATCGACCTCCGCGGGGGGCTCCCGCCCCGCGCCGAACTCCTCCGTCTCATGCCGCGTGCCGCCGGTGACGTCAGCAGCGCCACGGCCGCGGCCCGGGACCTCGTGGACGCCGTCCGCGAGCACGGCGCGGCCGCGCTGCACGAGCAGGCGGAACGCTTCGACGGTGGAGCGCCGGAGCACGTGCGGGTCCCGGCCGCCGAGATCGACGCGGCCGTCGCGGGCCTCGCGCCCGAGCTCCGGGTCGCCCTCGACGAGGCGATCCGCCGGGTCCGGGCCGCCAGCGCGGCGCAGGTGCCCACCGGGTCCGTGACCACGCTCGCCGACGGAGCCGAGGTGCACCAGCGGTGGCAGCCCATGCGTCGCGTCGGCCTCTACGTGCCCGGCGGCAAGGCCGTCTACCCGTCGAGCGTCGTCATGAACGTCGTCCCCGCGCAGGTCGCCGGCGTCAACTCCATCGCCCTCGTCTCCCCGCCACAGCGCGACCACGGGGGACGCGTGCACCCGACGATCCTCGCCGCGGCCGGACTGCTCGGCGTGGACGAGGTCTACGCGATGGGTGGCGCCGGCGCGGTCGGCGCGCTGGCGTACGGCGTGCCCGAGATCGGTCTCGACCCGGTCGACCTGGTCACCGGCCCGGGGAACAACTACGTCGCCGCCGCGAAGCGCCTCGTCCGGGGCGTCGTCGGCATCGACTCCGAGGCCGGTGCCTCCGAGATCCTCGTGATCGCCGACGACACGGCGGACCCCGGGTACGTCGCCGCCGACCTCATCAGCCAGGCGGAGCACGACGAGCAGGCCGGCAGCGTGCTCGTGACGACCTCGGCCGCGTTCGCCGACGCGGTGGAGGCGGTGATCCCGGAGCGCACGGCGGTGCTCGGGACGGCCACGCGCCTCCAGGCCGCGCTCGACGGACCGCAGTCCGCGATCGTCCTGGTGGACTCGCTCACCGACGCCGCGACCGTGAGCAACGCGTACGGGCCGGAGCACCTCGAGATCCAGACCGCGGACGACGACGCCGTGCTCGCGGACATCGACGCCGCCGGCGCGGTGTTCGTCGGGCCGCACGCGCCCGTCAGCCTCGGTGACTACCTGGCCGGGTCGAACCACGTCCTGCCGACCGGCGGCCAGGCACGGTTCGGCTCCGGGCTGTCCGCGTCCACCTTCCTCCGGCCGCAGCAGGTGGTGCGGTACACCGCGCAGGCACTCGCCGAGGTGGTCCCGCACATCGTGGCGCTCTCGACCGAGGAACAGCTGCCGGCGCACGGTGCGGCCGTGTCGGAACGCACGAACCGCTAGCCTGGGGGCGCCATGTTCTGCCCCTTCTGCCGCCACCCGGACTCCCGCGTCGTCGACTCCCGGACGAGCGACGACGGAACCTCCATCCGACGCCGCCGCCAGTGTCCGAACTGCGGGCGGCGGTTCTCGACGACCGAGACCGCGTCGCTCAGCGTCGTCAAGCGCAACGGCGTCCTCGAACCATTCAGTCGCGAGAAGATCATCTCCGGCGTACGGAAGGCCTGCCAGGGGCGCCCGGTGACGGACTCCGACCTCGCGGTGCTCGCGCAGCGGGTGGAGGAGATCGTGCGGTCCTCCGGCGCGAGCCAGATCGAGGCGAACGACATCGGCCTGGCCATCCTCAGCCCGCTCCGCGAGCTCGACGAGGTCGCGTACCTCCGCTACGCGAGCGTGTACCAGGCGTTCGACTCGCTCGAGGACTTCGAGGACGCGATCGGGCAGCTGCGGATCGACCACCACGCCGGCCCCCGGGAGCTCCGCGCCCCCGACCGCAGCACGGACGGCGCCAGCGCGTGAGCGGCGTCGAGACGCTCGTCCGCGCCGGCTACGGCGTGGTGTTCCGCACGGTCTTCGCGAAGATGGACCCCGAACGGGCGCACCACCTCGCGTTCGCCGTCATCCGGTGGCTGCCGAAGGTGCCCGTCGTCGCCGGCGCCGTCGAGCGCTCGGCGCGGCCGTCCGCCGAGGACGGGATCACCACGATGGGCATCCACTTCCCGTCCCGGTTCGGGATGGCCGCCGGGTTCGACAAGGACGCCCGCGCGATCGCCGGACTCGGCGTGCTCGGGTTCGGGCACGTCGAGGTCGGCACCGTCACGGCGCGACCCCAGCCGGGCAACGAGCGTCCGCGGCTCTTCCGACTGATCGCCGACCGTGCGCTCATCAACCGGATGGGCTTCAACAACCACGGCGCCGTCAAGGCCGCCGGACGCCTCGAGCGTGCCCGCCGGAACCCGGGGCGCCCGGTCATCGGCGTGAACATCGGGAAGAGCCGGGTGGTCTCGGTCGAGGACGCCGTCGAGGACTACCTCGAGTCGACGCGCCTGCTGGCGCCCTTCGCCGACTACCTGGCCGTGAACGTCAGCTCGCCGAACACGCCGGGCCTCCGCGGACTGCAGGAACTCGACCACCTCCGCCCGCTGCTCGCCGCCGTACACGAGGCCGCCGGTCGCACCCCGGTCCTCGTCAAGATCGCGCCGGACCTGACGGACGAGCAGATCGACGCCATCGCCGGACTCGCGGTCGACCTGGGCCTGGCCGGGGTCATCGCGACGAACACCACCGTCGAGCGCGGCGGACTGACCACCCCGGACGCCGACGTCCGGGCGATGGGTGCGGGCGGGCTGTCCGGCGCACCGCTCGGGGAGCGCTCGCTCGCCGTGCTGCGACGCGTCCGTGCCGCCGTGCCCGCGGGGTTCTGCGTCATCGCGGTGGGCGGCGTCACGTCGGAGGCGGACGTCCAGGCGCGGATCGAGGCCGGTGCGACGCTCGTGCAGGGCTACACCGCGTTCCTCTACGAGGGGCCGACCTGGGCGATGCGGATCAACCGGCTCCGGCGGCGGCGACTGCGCCACAGCTGACGCGTCAACGGCTCCGCGGACGACGCAGTGCGTCGTGCTGCTCCGCTGACGACCCGTCCCGTGCCGGACCGCGACCTGCGTCCCGCGTTGCGCACCGTCGGCCGGGAGGCGCGCGCCGGGCTGGTACCGGGCCTCCCGTCAGCGGGAGGTGCGCGTCGGGCTGGAACCGAGCCGCCCGTCAGCGGGAGGTGCGCGTCGGGCTGGCGCCGCGCCTCCCGGCCGATCGCTCGACGCGATCGGCGCCCCCGGACGACGAGAGCGCCGCCGACCCGGAGGTCGACGGCGCTCTCGTCCGCCGGCTGCCGGCGGAAGGCCCTGTTTCAGAGCAATGGGTCTGTGCCAGAGCGTCGAATCTGTGTCAGAGCGTCGGGTACTGCCCGCGCTTGACCTGCGGCTTGGGCAGGCGGAGGAACCGCAGCTGCCACCCGCGCGTGAGGATGTAGAGGAAGTTCCCGCGCTGGAAGGTCCGGCCGGCGGCGGCGAAGCGTCGACGCAGCATGAACCAGATGACCGTGCAGTCGAGCACGAAGAGCAGCACGAACGCCCAGATGAACAGCAGCGAGTACGAGGCCGCGGGCGTCTGCGCGGCGACGAAGCCGACGATCAGGAAGAGCACGAGGACGGGCATCATGACCTCGCCGACGTTCCAGCGGGCGTCGATGAAGTCGCGGATGAAGCGACGCTCCTCGCCCCGGTCCTTCGCCGGGAGGTAGCGCTCCTCGCCGTTCGCCATGCCGACCCGCGCACGCTCGCGCTCGGTGTTCAGACGCGCCCGGGCGGCCTTCTTGTCCGCGGGGGAGTTGCCGACGATCGGACGCCGGTTCGCGGCTTCCCGCTCGCGTCGCGAGGGCGTCGGGCGACCCTTGCCGTGTGCGACGAGGTCGTCGTCACCGGGGTTCACGGTCACGTTGGTCTTGGGGGCTGCCTTCGCCACGGTGGTTCCTAACGGCGTTGTGCGGGCTGGACGTCCTCTAGATTACCGGCCATGACCGACTCCGAGAAGCACAGCCCCGACGCCGGATCCCAGGCACCCGCGACCGAACCCGCCCTGCTCGAGGCGCTGCGCGAGCACGTGCACGGTGCACTGCCCACGACGATCGCCGACCTGTCCGCCCTGGTCCGCATCCCGTCGGTGTCGTGGTCCGCGTTCGACCCCGCCCAGGTGCAGCGCAGCGCGGAGGCGGTGGCCGATCTGGTGCGGTCGACCGGTGTGTTCGACGAGGTCCGCATCGTCCGCTCCGCCGTCGAGGGCGACACCCCGACCGACACTGCCGACACGGACACCGAACTCGGCCAGCCGGCGGTGCTCGCGGTGCGCCCTGCCCGCAACGGCAAGCCGACCGTCATGCTGTACGCGCACCACGACGTGCAGCCGCAGGGCGACGACGCGCTCTGGGAGACCCCGCCGTTCGAGCCGACGCTCCGCGGTGACCGCCTGTACGGGCGCGGCGCCTCGGACGACAAGGCCGGCGTGATGACCCACGTCGCGGCGCTCCGTGCCGTGCACGCCCAGTTCGGCGACGACCTGGACGTCGGCATCGTGCTGTTCGTCGAGGGCGAGGAGGAGTTCGGCTCCCGCTCGTTCCGCACCTTCCTGCGGGAGCAGCGTGACCACCTCGCCGCCGACGTCATCGTCGTCGCGGACAGCGACAACTGGTCGACCGAGGTGCCGGCGATCACGGTGTCCCTGCGCGGCAACACCACCTTCAAGCTCACCGTGACGACCCTCGAACACGCGAGCCACAGCGGCATGTACGGGGGAGCGGCGCCGGACGCCATGATGCCGATGGTGCGTCTGCTCGCCTCGCTGCACGACGACGATGGAGCGGTCGCGGTCGCGGGGCTGACCGCGCACGACGCGCCCGTGCCGGAGCGCTCCGAGGCGGACTTCGCGGCCGAGGCCGCCCTGGTCGACGGTGCGCGTCCCGTGGGCAACGGTCCCGTGCTGTCCCGGATGTGGTTCCAGCCGTCGATCACCGTGACCGGTCTCGACGTCCCGAGCGTCGCGAACGCGTCGAACACGCTCCTGCCCACCGTCTCGGCGCGGGTGTCGGTGCGGGTCGCGCCCGGCCAGGCCGCCGCCGAGGCGTTCGCCGCCGTGGAGGCCCACCTCCGCGATCGCGTCCCCTTCGGCGCCCGGATGGAGATCACGGAGGTCGACACCGGTGACGGTTTCCTGGTGGACGCGTCCGGCTGGGCGGTCCGCGAGGCCCGCACCGCGATGTCCGAGGGCTGGGGCACCGACCCGGTGGAGCAGGGCATCGGCGGGTCCATCCCGTTCGTCTCGGACCTGGCCGCGGAGTTCCCGGAGGCGCAGATCCTCGTGACCGGCGTCGAGGACCCGGACACCCGGGCGCACAGCCCGAACGAGTCGCAGCACCTCGGCGTGCTGCACCGTGCCGTCCTGTCCGAGGCCGTCCTGCTCGCCCGCCTGCAGGGCCGCGCGTGAGGTGTCTCCTCCACAGGTGCTGGACCGGGGTCCCGGAGGTCGGTGCGCGTGCTTAGAATCGACGCGACGGCCGGTGAACGTCACCGCCAACGAGGGAGACGCCGATGAGCGACACCATCACGACCGAAGCAGCGACCGACGCCCCGTCGCACGGTGTGCTGCTGAGCGACGCGGCTTCGGCGAAGGTCGCCAGCCTGCTCGAGCAGGAAGGCCGCGACGACCTCCGCCTGCGCCTCGCCGTCCAGCCCGGCGGCTGCTCGGGCCTGATCTACCAGCTGTACTTCGACGAGCGGCTCCTCGACGGTGACGCCACCGCGGAGTTCGACGGGGTGGAGGTCGTCGTCGACAAGATGAGCGTGCCCTACCTCGACGGCGCCACGATCGACTTCGAGGACACCATCCAGAAGCAGGGCTTCACGATCGACAACCCGAACGCGCAGGGTAGCTGCGCGTGTGGCGACAGCTTCCACTGATCGTCCGACGATCCGACACGCGAACGGGGAGCGACCGACACGGTCGCTCCCCGTTCGCGTCCCCGGACCGGTTCCCCGACGTCGATGACCAGGGGAAACCGGCTTCCGCAGCCCTCGTTCCGTCCACAACGCGTGTCGGTTGTGCGCTCGGTGTCGACGGCTGCGAGTAAGCTAGGAGTGTTCCAACCAAGCTGGGAGCCACCCATGTGCCGGCCTCGTGCCGACCGCGGAGCTCGTCGACGGGATCCTCGTCGTCAGCCAGTCGACCACCGACTGGATCCGGCCCACGTCTTTCCGAGAGGTAACAGTGCGTTCGAATCGCCGTATACGTTGGGCGGCCGTCCCGGTGGCCGTCGGTCTGGTCATCGCACTGGCTGGTTGCTCGCAGCAGCAGCTGAACGGATGGCTCCCCGGCACGGAGGAGACGAAGGACGTCACCAACCACACGAGCCGCATCGTCGGCCTGTGGACGACGAGCTGGATCGTCCTGCTGGCGGTCGGTCTGATCGTGTGGGGCCTCGTCATCTGGGCCGCGATCGTCTACCGCCGCCGGAAGGGCCAGACCGGCCTGCCCGTGCAGATGCGGTACAACATGCCGCTCGAGATCTTCTACACGCTCGTGCCGCTCATCCTCGTGCTCGGCTTCTTCGCCTTCACCGCGAAGGACCAGGAAGCGATCGAGAAGCCCTTCGCGCAGCCGGACGCCACCGTGCACGTCTACGGCAAGCGCTGGGGCTGGGACTTCAACTACATCGACCAGAAGAACCCGAACGACAGCGTCTACTACCAGGGCATCCAGGCCCAGGAAGAAGAGAACGGCGGCGGGGCGGTCGACGAGTCGCTGCTCCCGACGCTGTACCTGCCGGTCGGCAAGAAGGTCGAGATCGAGCTCAGCTCGCGCGACGTCAACCACTCCTTCTGGGTCATCGACTTCCTCTACAAGAAGGACATGCTCCCGGGGAAGACGAACTACGAGTACTTCATCCCGGAGAAGGAAGGCACGTACCAGGGCAAGTGTGCCGAGCTCTGCGGTGAGTACCACTCGCTGATGCTCTTCCAGGTGAAGGTCGTGTCGCAGGCGGAGTACGACGACTACCTCCAGTCCCTCGCGGACGAGGGCAACGTCGGTCTGCTCGGCAACGAGTACGACACCAACACGAACCAGCCGAACAACGAGGCGCCTGCCGAGGCGTCGAGCGACAAGAAGTAAGGGCGCGTCTCAATGACAACGTCATTCGTCGGCCAGGCGACCACCAGGCCCTCGACGCCGGACTTCCAGGCATCGAAGGTCGGTCGCAAGGGCAACATCATCGTGCGGTGGGCGACGTCCACCGACCACAAGACGATCGGGTACATGTACCTGATCACCTCGTTCCTCTACTTCCTGCTCGCGGGCATCATGGCGCTCGTCATCCGCGCGCAGCTGTTCGAGCCGGGTCTCCAGGTCGTGCCGACCAAGGAGCAGTACAACCAGCTCTTCACGATGCACGGCACGATCATGCTGCTGATGTTCGCGACGCCGCTCTTCTCGGGCTTCGCGAACGCGATCATGCCGCTGCAGATCGGCGCGCCGGACGTGGCGTTCCCGCGTCTGAACGGCCTGGCCTTCTGGATGTACTTCTTCGGCAGCGCCATCGCCGTCGGCGGCTTCCTCACCCCGCAGGGTGCAGCTTCGTTCGGGTGGTTCGCCTATGCGCCACTGAGTGACACGACGTTCACACCAGGGTTGGGCGGCACGTTGTGGGTGTTCGGTCTCGGCATGACCGGCTTCTCCACGATCCTCGGTGCGGTCAACTTCATCACCACGATCATCACGATGCGTGCCCCGGGCATGACGATGTTCCGCATGTCGATCTTCACCTGGAACGTCCTCGTGACGAGCCTCCTCGTGCTGATGGCCTTCCCGGTCCTCGCGGCAGCGCTGTTCGGCCTCGGTCTCGACCGCGTGTTCGACGCCCAGATCTTCAACCCGGCCAACGGTGGGGCACTGCTCTGGCAGCACCTGTTCTGGTTCTTCGGACACCCCGAGGTGTACATCATCGCGCTGCCGTTCTTCGGCATCGTCTCCGAGGTCTTCCCGGTCTTCAGCCGCAAGCCGATCTTCGGGTACAAGACCCTCGTCTACGCGACCATCACCATCGCGGCCCTGTCGATCACGGTGTGGGCACACCACATGTACGTCACCGGCGGCGTGCTGCTGCCGTGGTTCTCGCTCATGACGATGCTCATCGCGGTCCCGACCGGCGTGAAGATCTTCAACTGGGTCGGCACCATGTGGCGCGGCTCGGTGACGTTCGAGACCCCGATCCTCTGGGCGATCGGCTTCCTCGTCACCTTCACGTTCGGTGGCCTGACCGGCGTGATCCTCGCCTCGCCGCCGCTCGACTTCCACGTGTCCGACTCGTACTTCGTCGTCGCGCACTTCCACTACGTGGTCTTCGGCACCGTCGTGTTCGCGATGTTCTCCGGCTTCTACTTCTGGTGGCCGAAGTTCACGGGCAAGATGCTCAACGAGCGTCTCGGCAAGATCCACTTCTGGCTGCTCTTCGTCGGGTTCCACACGACGTTCCTCATCCAGCACTGGCTCGGTGTCGTGGGCATGCCCCGTCGGTACGCGACCTACCTGCCGGACGACAACTTCACGTGGATGAACCAGGTCTCAACGGTCGGCTCGATGATCCTCGGCATCTCGTTCCTGCCGTTCATCTTCAACGTCTACGTAACGGCTCGGAACGCGCCGAAGGTGGCCGTGAACGACCCGTGGGGCTACGGCCGCTCGCTCGAGTGGGCGACCTCCTGCCCGCCGCCGCGGCACAACTTCACGTCGATCCCGCGGATCCGTTCGGAGTCCCCGGCGTTCGACCTGAACCACCCGGAGGCCGGCGTGCCGGTCGGTGTGGGACCCGCGAAGGACGCTCCCGACGCTCCGACCTACGACGCCGCGAAGGGCGAGGTGAAGTAACACGCCATGCGCGCCAACACCAATCTGTTCTGGATCCTGTTCATCTTCTTCGTGATCGCGGACGCCGCGTACACGATCTGGTCGGTCATCTACTACGGCAACATCGAGTGGGTCGGTACCCTCTCGATCGGCCTGACCGGGATCATGTCCGCGTTCATCGCCTTCTACCTGGGCCGCGTCATGTCGGCACAGGGCGGGGTGCTGCCGGAGGACCGCCAGGACGCGAACATCGAGGACGGCGACGCCGAGCTCGGGCACTTCAGCCCGTGGTCGTGGTGGCCGATCTTCCTGGCCGCGGCCATCGCGGTCTGCTTCCTCGGCGTCGCCGCCGGTCTGTGGATCGTGCCGATCGGTCTCGCGCTCGTCGCGATCACCCTGGTCGGCTGGGTCTACGAGTACTACCGCGGCAACTTCGGGCACTGACCTCCACTCCACGCGCTTCGGGCGGCACCATCTCGGTGCCGCCCGAACTGCGTCCGGGGTGATCCGGGCCTCCACAGAAGAGCTCGACGCCCCGGTCATCCACATCACCCACTTCTCGACAACGGCCCGGGAACAACCCGGGCACGATGGGCCTTGGGTCCTGAGGACCGCATGCTCGCGGCCTGAGGTCCAGCGGACCGTCCACAAGCGAAAGGAGTCACCTCAGGTGACCGACAAGCGCACCCTCATCATCTTCGGCGCGACGGGCGACCTCGCCTCCCGCCTCCTCCTGCCCGGTCTCGGCACGTTCCTCCAGAGCGGCCGGTCGGTCCCGGTGCAGCTCATCGGCACGGGTCGCAGCGCCCGCAGCGAGGAGCAGTGGAAGGACATCGTCACGAAGTCGTTCGCGTCGCAGGACGTGACGGGCCCGGAGGTCAACGCGACCATCGAGTCGACGCAGTTCATCCAGGGCGACCCGACCGACCCGGAGCACCTGAAGGCGCTGCTCGCCGCGGCCGATGCCGAGCCGATCCTGTACTTCGCCCTCCCGCCGCAGATCGCCTCGGACATCTGCGAGGCCCTGCAGGGCGTCGAGCTCCCCGAGGGCACGACCCTGGCGTTCGAGAAGCCGTTCGGCACCGACGTCGCGTCGGCCGAGGCACTCAACAAGACCGTGCTCGAGCTGGTGCCGGAGGAGCGGGTCCACCGCACCGACCACTTCCTCGGTCGCACGACGGTGCTCAACATCATCGGCCTGCGCTTCGCGAACCGCCTGTTCGAGCCGATCTGGAACGCCGAGAACATCGAGAAGGTCGACGTCTTCTACGACGAGACCCTCGGCCTCGAGAACCGCGCCCAGTACTACGACGAGGCAGGCGCCCTCGTCGACATGATCCAGTCGCACCTGCTGCAGATCCTGGCCCTCGTGACCATGGACGCACCGGCCGCGATCGACTCGGTCGAGTTCCGGTCCTCGTTGGCCCGTGTGCTCCGCTCCACCCGCCTCAAGGGCGACGACGCCACCATCGCCTCGCGCCGGGCGGTCTACACCGCCGGCACGATCGACGGCAAAGAGCTCCCCTCGTACCAGGAGGAGGACGGCGTCGACGCGTCGCGCGCGACCGAGACGCTCGCCGAGATCGAGGTCGAGGTCGACACCGCCCGCTGGGCCGGCGTCCCCTTCACCCTCCGCTCGGGCAAGGCGCTCGGCGCGAGCCGCAAGGAGGTGCTCATCACCTTCAAGCCGGTCACCCGCCTGCCGTCCGGCCTGACCGGTCGCGCGAAGGCCGACACGCTGCGCATCGTCCTCAACCCGGACGAGATCGAGCTGTCGGTCTCGGCGAACGGCGGCGGCAACCCGTTCGAGATGGGGCAGGTCACCCTGTCGTCGTCCTTCGACGACGGCGAGCTGACGCCCTACGGCGAGGTGCTCAACGGCATCTTCCACGACGACCCGCTGCTCTCCATCCGCGGTGACGTGGCGGAGCGCTGCTGGGAGATCGTCGAGCCGGTCGTCACGGCGTGGAAGTCCGGAGCGGTCCCGCTCGGAGAGTACCGCGCCGGTTCCCGTGGGCCGGCCGAGTGGGTCAGCTCGTCCTGACGCACGGCACGACGTCCTGACAGGAGGCCCGGTACCAGTTGGTACCGGGCCTCCCGTCCGTTCCAGGCACGAGCCGGGCGCTGGTTACGGAGCGGACCGCTGGTTGCCGAGCGGGCCGCTGTTGCCGGGCCGGTGGGCTGGGGGTGTGCTCGTCGAGGTTCCAGGACACGCCGTGTGCGCGCGGCGGGGTTCCGCAGTTCCGGAACCTGGCCGCGCGGGGTCCCGACATCGCGGAACCTCGCCGAGCGGGGTTCCGACGTTGTCGAACCTCGCGGAGCGGGTCCCGCAGTTCCCGAACCTCGAGGGCCGCCGCGGAGCAGCCCGCCCGCGGGTCAGGCGGTGTTCCCCGCTCGCGCGCCGGCGCCGGTGACGCTCGCCGTGCCGCCGCTGTGCTGCGCCGCGCGCGTCCGGTGACCCGCGGCCGCGCCCTGCGCCCGCGCGATCGCGTCGGCCGCCGTGACGAGGGTGAGGTGCGACAGCGCCTGCGGGGTGTTGCCGATGTGGTGCCCCGTGGCGACGTCGACCTCCTCGGAGAGCATGCCGACGTCGTTCGCGTAGCCGACGAGCACGTCCATGAGCCGCTCGGCGTCGGCCAGGCGCCCGGAACCGGCGTACTGCTCGACGAGCCAGAACGAGCAGGCGAGGAACGGGTGCTCCGTCCCGCTCAGTCCGTCGAAGCCGGAGGACGTCCGGTACCGCAGCACGAGGCCGTCGTCGCCGACGCGCAGGTCCTCCTCGATCGCCGCGACGGTCCCGAGCATCCGCGGGTCGTCCGGCCGGCAGTACCCGATCTGCGGCAGGACGAGCAGGCTGGCGTCGACCTCGTCGGTGTCGTAGTGCTGCCGGTAGGAGCCACGCTCGGCGTTCCAGCCGTGCTCCTCGATCTCGGCGCGCACCTGGTCGCGCAGGGACCGCCACCGTTCGACCGGTCCCTCGAGCCCGAACTCCTCGCAGGCGGCGACCCCGCGGTCGAAGGCGGCCCAGATCATCGCCCGCGAGTGTGTGAAGTGCCGCCTCGGCCCACGCATCTCCCAGATCCCGTTGTCCGCGTCCTGCCAGTGCTCCTCGACGTGCGCGAGCAGGGCGCGTTGCAGCGACCACGAGGCCCCGCTCTCCTCGACGCCGAGCTCGCGGGCGTCGTGCAGCGCCGACAGCACCTCACCGAACACGTCGCCCTGGTACTGCGTGTAGGCGCCGTTGCCGACGCGGACCGGCGTCGAGTCGGCGTAGCCGGTCAGGTGTTCCAGGGTCCGTTCCGGCAGCTCGCGTTCGCCGGCGATGCCGTACATGATCTGCACGTCGTCCGGGTCCCCGGCGATCGCACGGAGCAACCACCCGCGCCAGTCGGCGGCTTCGTCGCGGTACCCGTGGGCGATGAGGGACGCGAGCGCCATGGACGCGTCGCGGAGCCACACGAAGCGGTAGTCCCAGTTGCGTTCGCCGCCGGGGTCCTCCGGGAGGCTCGTGGTCGCGGCCGCCACGACGCCGCCGGTCTCGGCGTGGGTCATCGCCCGCAGGTACATGAGCGAACTCCGGACGGCGGGCGCGTACGTGCCCTCGGCCCGCGTCCGGGACGTCCAGTCGTGCCACCAGTCGCGGGTCCGGTGGAGTGCATCGTCGACGTCGAACGGCTCCGGGGGTTCGCGGTGCGACGGGAACCAGGTGAGCGTGGTGTCGAGGACGTCACCGTCGTGGATGGTCGTCGTCACGACGTGCCGGTGGTCGTCCGCGCGGAACCGGGGTCCGCGGACGACGACGGCGTCCGGGCCGGCCGTGGCGACGAGCACGGGCTCGTCGTCGTCCCCGACCTGGCGGATCCAGGGGAGGACGTCGCCGTAGCCGAACCGGATGCGGAGCACCTGTCGCACCTCGACGGAGCCGGTGAGGCCGCGCACCCGCCGGACGATCGAGGCGCGGTGCTCGTCGACCGGCATGAAGTCGGTGACCTCGACGACGCCGGTCGGGGTCGTCCACACCGTCGACAGCACGAGGGAGTCGCCGTCGTGTCGGCGGACGGGGGTCGCGGTGCCGTCGGTCGGGCGGAGCGACCACTGCCCGTCGTGCTCGTCGCCGAGCAGCGCGGCGAAGGTGGAGGCACTGTCGAACCGGGGTAGGCACGCCCAGTCGACGTCGCCGTCCCGCGTCACGAGAGCAGCGGTGTGGCAGTCCCCGATGAGGGCGTGGTCCTCGATGCGCTGAGCCATGTCCTCGATCGAACCACCCGGTCCCCGTGGGCACCTGCGCTGAGGGTGCGTTCAGATCACACCCGGCATGACCTCGGGCGAAGCGGCGCGGTCCGGACGAGCAGGGCGGGCGGTCGGTCAGTCGACGTCGGCGATCCCGACCCGGCCGAGCTCCGTCCAGAGCCCGGCACCGTCGGGTGCGTAGACCCAGGGCTTCGTCGAGTCCCTCGTCCGCTCCTGCGCCCGGGAACGGCCACCGGCGAGCACGGCCTCGCTCGTGGAGAGCTGCCGGATGGCGACCGCGGCGACGTTGTCGGGGTGCTCGCGGACGAACTCGCCGTACAGGTGCTCGTCGTGCTGGCCGTCGTCGCCGACGAGGAGCCACTGCACGTCCGGGAAGTCCCGGGCGAGGCGCCGCAGGTTGTCCTGCTTGTGCTGCTGCCCGCTGCGGAAGAAGCGGTCGTGCGTCGGGCCCCAGTCGGTGAGCAGGAGCGTGCCGGACGGGTACATGTTGCGGGAGAGGAACCGCCCGAGGGTGGGCGCGACGTTCCAGGCACCGGTGGACAGGTAGACCGTCGGCGCGCCCGGGTGCTGCGCGAGGACGCGTTCGTAGAGGACCGACATGCCGGGCACCGGACGGCGGGCGTGCTCGGTCAGCACGAAGGAGTTCCACGCCGCCAGCATCGGACGGGGGAGGCTCGTGACCATCACGGTGTCGTCGATGTCGGAGAGCAGGCCGAAGCGGGTGTCCGGGTGCACCACGAAGACGTCGGCGTCGACGTCGCGCATGCCGCCGGCGGACAGCCGGATCTTCTGCCAGCCCGGTTCGAGGTCGATCGGGACGATCGTGTCGACCACGCCGCCGCGGTCGCTCGTCACGGTGTGCGTCGAGCCCCCCGCCGTGATCGTGACCTCGGCGTGGTCGACGGCGACGCTCGTGAAGCTGCGCCAGCCGCGGACCCCGGAGTACGACACGTCCGACGCCAGGCCGCGGCGGGTCAGGAGCACCCGGCAGAGCACGCGGACCCACCCCGGCGCGCCGTACCCCGTGTACGGGATCACGGTCGGGACCTGGCCGCGCTTCCGGGCGTGCTGCTCGCGGAACTCCTGCACGGCGTCCTCGATCCGGGCCGCGCGGTGCAGGATCGGCTCGGGGATCGCCGTCTCCCACTGCTGGATGCCCCACGGCGCCTGCTCACGACGGTCGTGTTCCCGTTCGACGGACCGGGCGTCGCGCTGCGGGGGAGTGCTGGTGTCCCGGGGCGCAGCAGGGTCCGGAGGCGTCGTCTCGGGCATCGCACCATCATCCCATGCGGGGGTGACGAGGAGCCCGGTCAGCGCCCGACACCCCGGGAATCGCAGCCAAGACCAAGGCGGTCTCTGTCAGAGTTGCCGTCTCAGTCATTCAGCCCGCGGTCACCGCGAGAAGGAGAACACGTGCTCGTCACCGAGGTTCCGAACGCTCTGCCAGGGGGATCATCACTGCTCAGGAACGAGCCGGTCCAGGCACGGAGCTCGGCCCGCCTCGCAGGTCTGCTCGACGCCGCCGCGGCGGTGATCGACGAGATCGGGTTCGAGCGCCTGACGACCGCCATGGTCGCCGAACGTGCCGGAGCGTCCATCGGCACGGTCTACCGGTACTTCCCGGATCGGATCGCCGTCGTCGAGGCGCTCGCGATCCGCTGCACCCAGCGCCTCGCCGCTCGGTTCGTCGAGACGCTCGACGCGTCCGGCGCCACCACCTGGCAGGAGGGCTGCGACGCCCTCATCGAGATGACCGCCGAGATGTACCGCACCGAGCCCGGCTTCCGGGCGATCCGCTTCGCCGACATCGACACCACCTCCGGGGACGAGGACGCCGACCGGCTGGCGGCCCTGGGCGGTGCCGTCGGCGTCGTCATGCGGGAGCGCTTCGACCTGCCGCAGTCGGAGGCGCTGAGCCGCGCCTGGGTCGTGCTCGCCGAGTCGGCACACGCCGTCCTCGCCCGCGCGCACGTCGACCGCGAGAACCCGGACCACGCGCTCATCGACGCGTACCGCGCCATGAGCCGGCCCTACCTGGAGTCGGTGATCCGAGCCTCCTGACCGGTCGTCCGCTGCACCGAACCGCGACGCCCGTCCCTCCGAACACGAGGGGCGGGCGTCCGTGCGTCCGGACCCTGTCCGGACTGCGCGGGAACCGCACCGATGTCCGCCAGGCGTCATGCGACGACACGACCGGACCGGTATGGGCCCGGACCTGTACTGTCTCCGGAGTCGGGCTACCTCCACCAAGAAGGGCACCCATGATCGAGTTCCGCTCGGTGCGCAAGACCTACCCGGACGGCACGACCGCCGTCGAGTCGTTCGACCTCGTGATCCCCTCGCGGACCACGACGGTGTTCGTCGGATCGAGTGGATGCGGCAAGACCACGCTGCTCCGGATGATCAACCGGATGATCGACCCCACGGCGGGTTCCGTCCAGATCGACGGCGAGGACATCGCCGGCGTCGACCCCGTGCAGCTCCGCCGCCGGATCGGCTACGTCATGCAGAACGCCGGCCTGCTGCCGCACCGGAAGGTCGCGGACAACATCGCCACGGTGCCGGTGCTGACCGGGGTCCCGAAGGCGGACGCGCGGGCGCGTGCCCTCGAGCTCATGGACACCGTCGGCCTCGACCGCTCCCTCGCGGACCGGTACCCCTCCCAGCTCTCCGGCGGCCAGCAGCAGCGGGTCGGTGTGGCCCGCGGGCTCGCCGTCGACCCGAACATCCTCCTGATGGACGAACCGTTCGGTGCCGTCGACCCCCTCGTGCGCAACGACCTGCAGGACGAGCTGATCCGGCTCCAGCGCGAGCTCGGCAAGACCGTCGTCTTCGTGACGCACGACATCGACGAGGCGTTCAAGCTCGGCGACCAGGTCGTCATCCTCAAGAAGGGCGGCGAGATCGCCCAGCTCGGCACCCCGGCGGGGATCCTGTCCGCGCCGGCCGACGACTTCGTCGCGAACTTCATCGGAGCCGGGCGGGGGCGCCGCGCGCTCCGGGTCGAACAGACCCCGACCGGTCCGATCGTCGTCGACGGGGACGGCCGCGCCGCCGGCGTCCTGACCGGTCCCACAGGCGTCGTCGACGCCGCTGCCGCTGTCCGCTCCGAGGCCGGGACGCCCGCACGCGTCCCGGGTGCTGCGGCGCAGGGTGGGAGCACCCGGTGAAGTGGGTGCTGTCGAACCTCGACACGATCGGGGACGACACGCTGGCGCACCTGGCCGTCGCCCTGCCGCCAATCGTCATCGCGTTCCTGGTGTCGATCCCGATCGGGTGGTTGGTCGTCCGACTCCGTCGTCCCGGCGCCGCGCGACTCAGCAGCGGGTTCGGCGGCGGCATCGTCACCGTCGCCGGGCTGCTCTACGCCGTGCCGTCACTCCCGCTCTTCATCGCGCTGCCCGGCATCATCGGCACCGGGCTGCAGGACCCCGTCAACGTCGTCGTCGGGTTGACGCTGTACGGCCTCGCGCTCATGGTGCGGTCGACCGTGGACGGGCTCGGGTCGGTCGACCCGGCCACCACGTCGGCGGCGACGGCGATGGGCTACTCCGGCGTGCAGCGCTTCTTCCGCGTCGACCTGCCGCTCGCCGGTCCGGTCCTGCTCGCCGGTCTCCGGGTCGTGTCGGTGTCGACCATCTCGCTCACCACGGTCGGCGCGGTGCTCGGCATCCGGAGTCTCGGGTCGCTGTTCACCGACGGCATCGGGCGGAACATCCCGGAGGAGATCGTGGCGGGCATCGTCATGGTCCTCGTCCTCGCGTTCGCGATCGACGGGCTGCTCGTGCTGATCGGCCGGATGGTGATGCCGTGGACGCGCGCGTCGACCGGGTCGAAGCGGGCCGCGCGGCGCGTGCTGCAGACCGCGGAGGTGTCCTCGTGATCATCGGACAGGCCTTCGCGTGGGTGCTCGACCCCGCCAACTACCCGGGCCCGAACGGCATCCCGGTCCGGCTGTGGGAGCACGTCTGGATCTCTCTGGTCGCCGTCGTCATCGCCGCGGTGATCGCCGTGCCGATCGGGTACCTCATCGGCCACACCGGCAGGGCGCGCGGCGTCGCGATCGCGCTCTCCGGCGGCGTCCGCGCGCTGCCGACCCTCGGCGTGCTGACACTGTTCGGCCTCCTGCTCGGCGTGAACCTGCAGGCGCCGCTGCTCGCGCTCGTCATCCTGGCGATCCCGTCGGTGCTCGCCGGTGCCTACGCCGGGATCGAGTCCGTCGACCCGGTCACCGTCGACGCCGCACGCGCACAGGGCATGACCGGGTGGCAGATCCTGACCAAGGTCGAGATCCCCCTCGGGCTCCCACTGCTCGTCGGCGGCATCCGTGCCGCCGTGCTGCAGGTCGTCGCGACCGCCACCCTCGCCGCGTACGTCGGATCCGGTGGCCTCGGCGGCTACGTGTTCCTCGGGCTCAAGACCCAGGACTACGCCATGATGCTCGGCGCCTCCGTCCTCGTGATCGTCCTGGCGATCGCGTTCGAAGTCGTCTTCGCCGTGCTCCAGCGGGCGGTGGTGCCCGCGGGCGTCGCCGAGCGCGGGTCACGACGACGCTCGGGATCGCGTGAGCGGCCCCGCAAACCCATCCCGGAAGGAACCCCCTCGTGATCACAGCACCCAAGCTCCGCGCCGGCCTCGCCGCAGCGGTCGCCCTGGGCGCGGCAGCGGCACTCGCCGGCTGCTCGTCCAGCAGCCCGCTCGACAGCGGCTCCAGCGCCCCGTCCGACTCGAAGACCATCGTCGTCGGGTCGCAGGCCTACTACTCGAACGAGATCATCGCCGAGCTCTACGCGCAGGTCCTCGAGAAGGACGGCTTCACGGTCGAGCGCAACTACCAGATCGGTCAGCGCGAGGTCTACCTGCCCCAGCTGCAGAAGGGCGCGGTCGACGTGATGCCGGAGTACAGCGGCAACCTGCTGCAGTACTACGACAAGGACTCGACCGCGAAGAGCGAGTCGGACATCGCCGACGAGCTCGAGTCGGCGCTGCCGGAGGGCATCCGTGCCCTGGACGCCGCCGAGGCCACCGACCAGGACAGCTACACCGTCACGAAGGAGTTCTCCGAGGAGAACGACGTGACGAGCCTGGCCGACCTGAAGAACGTGAAGGAGAAGCTGACCGTCGGGGCGAACTCCGAGAACCAGACGCGGCCGTACGGCCCGAAGGGCCTCAAGTCCGTGTACGGCGTCGACGTCGAGTCGAAGGCGATCGAGGACTCGGGCGGCGCGCTCACGGTCAAGGCGCTCAAGGACGGCACCGTCCAGCTCGCCGACATCTACACCGCGGACCCGAGCATCAAGGCGAACGGCTTCGTCACGCTGAAGGACCCGGAGAACCTCATCGTGCCGCAGAACGTCACGCCGGTCGTGTCCGACAAGGTCGACGAGAAGGCCGCCGACGCGATCGACGAGGTCAGCGAGGTCCTGACGACCGAAGCGCTCATCGACCTGAACACGAAGAGCACGGTCGACAAGGAGAAGTCCGCGGACATCGCCAAGGAGTTCCTGACGGAGAAGGGTCTCCTCTAGGAGGCGGATCCTCGTTCTCGAAGACAGGCGTCGGGCCTCCAGCCCGGCGCCTGTCGCCGTTCCCGGGAGGGGTGTCGACGGGCACAGCTGTTCCGCACGGATGTGCCCCCGGAGTGACATGTGTTCCGCACGGTTGTGCCGTGCAATAGCCGTGCACGTATGTGCAGGAGGGGTCTCTACAACTTGTCGAAGTGGGGTGTCCAGCAGTACCGTCGAAGGGTCCCGACGACGTGACGGCAACGAGCAGAACCCCTTCCACAGGAAGCATCTCAACGTGCACGAACAGCGCGCGGCGATCCCGACGGGCCCGGCCGCATGAACGACCTCCTCGATCCGCTCCTCCTGTCGCGGTGGCAGTTCGGTCTGACGACGATCTACCACTTCCTCTTCGTCCCGCTGACGATCGGCATGGCGGTCGTCGTCGCGGTGTTCCAGACGGCCTGGGTCCGCACCGGTCGCGCGCACTACCTGCAGCTGACCCGCTTCTTCGGGCGCATCTTCCTCATCAACTTCGCGATGGGTGTCGTCACCGGCATCGTGCAGGAGTTCCAGTTCGGGATGAACTGGTCGGACTACTCGCGGTTCGTCGGCGACGTCTTCGGTGCCCCGCTCGCGCTCGAGGGCATCCTGGCGTTCTTCTTCGAGGCGGCCTTCATCGGCGTCTGGATCTTCGGCTGGGACCGCCTGCCGAAGAAGCTCCACCTGGCGAGCATCTGGTGCGTCAGCGCGGGCACGATCATGTCGGCGTACTTCATCATCGCCGCCAACGCCTTCATGCAGCACCCGGTCGGGTACGCGCTGAACGAGGCCAAGGGCCGCGCGGAGCTCACCGACATCTGGGCCGTCCTCGGCAACAAGGTCGCCCTCGCCGCGTTCCCGCACACCGTCTTCGCGTGCTTCATGGTCGCGGCCGGCGTGATCATCTCGGTCGCCGCGTTCCACCTCTCGCGCAACCAGAACCTCGAGACGATGATGCCGGCGCTCAAGTTCGGGCTGTGGACGATGGTCGCGGCCGGGGCGCTCACCGTCCTCACCGGGGATCAGCTCGGCCTGACCATGGTCGAGACGCAGCCGATGAAGATGGCCGCGGCCGAGGCACTCTACGGCACCGCGACCGGCAAGGACGCCTCGTTCTCGGTCTTCACCCTCGGCACCCCCGACGGTGTCCGCGAGCTGTTCTCGATCCGCATCCCGTACCTGCTCTCCTTCCTGTCGACCCACACGTTCACCGGCACGGTCGAGGGCATCAACGACCTGCAGGCGCAGTACACGCAGGTGTACGGCCCCGGGGACTACAAGCCGGTCATCTGGGTGACCTACTGGTCCTTCCGCTGGATGATCGCCCTCGGCGTCGGCGCCGTGATGGTGTCGCTCGCCGGGCTGTGGCTCACCCGCAAGGGCCGCTTCCCGCAGCAGCGCTGGATGTGGCGCATCGCGATCTGGGCGGTCCCGCTGCCGATGGCCGCGATGATCGTCGGCTGGGTCTTCACCGAGATGGGCCGCCAGCCGTGGCTCGTGTTCGGACTGCTGAAGACCGCCGACGGCGTCTCCCCGAACGTGACCGGCCTCGAGGTGCTCATCTCGCTCGTCGTGTTCACGCTCATCTACGGATCCCTCGCGGTGGTCGAGTTCCGACTCATCAAGAAGGTCGCCCAGGAGGGCCCGGCCGCTCCGGCCGCGGTCGACGAGGAGACCGGCGAGGTCGAGCACGAAGTGACGGTGTACTGAGATGGACCTGCCTGTTCTCTGGTTCGCGATCGTCGGACTGTTCTTCGTCGGGTACTTCGTGCTCGACGGGTTCGACTTCGGTGTCGGGATGTCCCTGCCGTTCCTCGGCAAGGACGACACCGACCGACGCGTGCTCATCAACACCATCGGCCCCGTCTGGGACCTCAACGAGACCTGGGTCATCGTCGCCGGAGCGTGCCTGTTCGCGGCGTTCCCGGAGTGGTACGCGACGATGTTCTCCGGCTTCTACCTGGCGCTGCTGCTCATCCTGGCCGCGCTCATCGCCCGCGGGGTGTCGTTCGAGTACCGCCACCAGGACAAGCGCCTCGAGTGGAAGCGCCGCTTCGACCTCATGATCATCGTCGGCAGCGCGGTGCCGTCGTTCCTGTGGGGCGTCGCGTTCGGCAACGTCGTGCGGGGGATCCCGATGGACGCTGGGCACGATTACACCGGCACCCTGTTCAACCTGCTCAACCCCTTCGCCCTGCTCACCGGCGTGACGACGCTCCTGGTGTTCTTCACGCACGGCGTCGTCTTCGTCGCGCTGAAGACCGAGGGGGAGATGCGTGAGCGGGCCATCCGGCTGGCGAAGCGCTCCGGTGTCCTCACCATCGCGGTGGCCGCCGCGTTCCTCGTCACGATGGCGTCCGTCCGCGCCACCCCGGCGTCGCTCGTGCTGTCCGCCGTCGCCGCGGTCGCGCTGGTGGTCGCGGTCCTCTGCGCCGCCCGCGGGCGGGAGGGGCGAGCGTTCACGCTCATGGCCGTCACGATCGGCGCGGTCGTCCTGGCCATGTTCACCGCCGTGTTCCCCGACGTCATGCCGGCGTCGAACGACCCGGCGAACAGCCTCACCGTCGCGAACGCCTCCTCCGGCGACTACACGTTGACCGTGATGAGCTGGGTCGCGGTGGTGTTCCTGCCGCTCGTGCTCGCGTACCAGGCGTGGACGTACTGGGTCTTCCGCAAGCGGGTCTCGCGCGCGACCGTCGCGCAGGCCGCGCACTGACCAGGAGGCCCGGATGAAGCCGCTCGACCCCCGTCTGCTCCGGCTGTCCCGGACCGCGCGCGGGTTCGTCCTCGCCGCCGCCGGGACGGGCGTGGTGCGGACGACCGCCACCATCGGGATCGCCTGGGGCATCGCCGCGGCGGTGACCCAGGTCGTCGACGCGGTCCGGGACGGGCAGGTGCCCGGGACGTTCCCGGCCACACTCGCGCTCCTCGGCGCGGCGTTCCTGCTCCGCGCGCTCGCGGCATGGGCCACCGACGACCTGGCGGCGCGCGCGGGGGCCCGCGTGAAGAGCGAACTCCGCGCCGCCGTGCTCCGGCGCGCGGCCGACCGGGGCCCCGGGTGGCTCGCCGGTCGGTCGAGCGCCGGGTTCGCCACGACGCTCGGTCCGGGTCTCGACGCCCTCGACGCGTACTTCGGCCGCTACCTGCCGCAGCTCGCGCTCACGGCGGTCGCGACCCCGGTCCTCGTGGTCGCGATCGCGCTCGGGGACCTGACGAGCGCCGTCGTCATCGTGTGCGCGATGCCGGTCATCCCGGTCTTCATGGTCCTCATCGGTCTGGCCACGCAGACACTGCAGCGCCGTCAGGCGGACGCGCTCGCCCGACTCGGCGGGGCGTTCACGGAGGCGGTCGAGGGCCTGGCGACCCTCAAGGTGTTCGGACGGGCCCGGCGGCAGGTCGGTCGGATCGACCGGGTCACCGACGAGTACCGCCGCGGCACCCTGGGCGTGCTCCGACTGTCGTTCGTCAGCGGGTTCGCGCTCGAACTCGCCGCGAGCCTGTCCGTCGCCCTGGTCGCGGTGTCGATCGGCATCCGGCTCGTGGACGGGTCGCTCGGCCTCGGCGCGGCGATGTTCGTGCTCGTCCTCGCACCCGAGGCGTTCGCCCCGATCCGGCAGGTCGGCGCCGACTTCCACGCGGCCCAGGACGGGGTCGAGGCCTCGCAGGCCGTCCTCGACGTGCTCGACGACCCGCAGCCGACCGACCCGCAGCAGGTCGGCCCGCAGCAGACCGACCGGCAGCAGGACGTCCCGCAGCAGGACGCACCGAAGACGACGGCGGCGCCCGACCCGGCAGCGGGGACCGCTGACGCCGGCGCGCTGGTCCTCAGCGGCGTGACCGTGCACCGGCCGGACGTCGTCATCGGCCCGGTCGACCTGACCGCTCCCGCCGGGACCGTCGTCGCGCTCGCCGGACCGAGCGGATCCGGCAAGTCGAGCCTCCTCGCCGCACTCCGCGGTGTGCTCCCGCACGAGGGCACGGTCGTCGTCCCCGGTCCGGCCGACGTGTCCGTGGCGGACCGGACCACCTGGGTGGACCAGCGGGCGCGGCTCGTCCGCGGCACCGTCGCCGAGAACGTGACCCTGTCCGCCGCCGGAGGCGACGCCGCACAGGTGCGGAGCGCGCTCGGTGCGGTCGGGCTGGGCGCGGACCCGGGCCTGGCGGTCGGCTCCGGCGGGGCCGGACTGTCGGGCGGTGAGGCGCAACGCGTCGCCGTGGCGCGCGGGCTGTACCGGGCCGCGACCGCCAGCACGCCGCTGGTGCTCCTCGACGAGCCGACGTCGGCGCTCGATGCCGAGTCCGAGGCACTCGTGGTCGCCGCCGTGCGGCGGCTCGCGGACGGTGGCGCGGTCGTGGTCGTCGCCAGCCACCGTCCGGCCGTCGTCGCCGCGGCCGACGTCGTCGTGTCGACCACCCCCGACGGCTCGGTCGCCGTCCGGACCGCGCAGGCGGTGTCCGCATGAGCGCGCCTGACGGCACGACCGGGACCGCCCGGGAGGCCCGTCCTCCGTCGGTCCTCCGGCTCGCGATGCCCCGTGGTCGCGGATGGGCGAAGGCGGTCGCCGCCGGCGTGCTCAGCGCGCTGTGCGCCGTCGCGCTCCTCGCCGCGAGCGGGTACCTCATCACCCGGGCCGCCGAGCACCCGCCGATCCTGTACCTCACCCTCGTCATGGTCGGCGTCCGCGCCTTCGCGCTCGGCCGCGCCGTCCTCCGGTACGTCGACCGCCTGTCCGGCCACGATGCATCGTTCCGGCAACTCGCCGTCGTGCGCACCGAGATGTACCGGCGACTCGCCTCCGTCGCGCCGGCCGGACTCGGGTCGTCCGGTCGCGGCGACCTCCTGACGCGGCTGGTCACCGACACCGACCGCCTGCAGGACCTGCCCATCCGGGTGGTCGGCCCCCTCGTCTCGGCCGGGGTCACGGCCCTGCTCTCCGTGGTCGCGGTCGCGTTCGTGTCCCCGCCGGCCGCCCTCGTGCTACTGCTGGCGCTCGGCGTCGCCGCGCTCGTCGGCACTGTCGTCACGAGCGTCGTCGCGACCCGGTCGGACCGGGAGACCGCTGCGGACCGCGGGCACGTCGCCGACCTCGTGCTCGACACCGTGCGGACGCTCGACGTCTTCGCCGCGTACGGCACCCTCGAGGAACGGCTCGCGCACATCGCACGGCTGGACGACCGCGTCACGCGTGCCGTCCGTCGCCGCGGGGCGGTGGAGTCCCTCGTCGGCGCGCTCGTCGGGCTCGTCGGCGGTGCCGCCGTCCTCGGGGTCCTCGCCGTCGGTGCGCCCGCGGTGGTGTCGGGTGCCCTCGACGGTCCGCTCTGGGCGCTGGCGGTGTTCGTCCCGCTCGCCCTGTTCGAGGTCGTCGGCGTCGTGCCGCTGGCGGTCCTGACCCTGCGCCGGGTGCGCGCGGCCGCGGAGCGTGTCGAGCAGGTCGTTTCCCCCGAGCTGCCCGCCGGCCTGGTACCGGAGCCGGACGCCGCGGCCCCCGCCGAGGAACTCGCCGCGCCCGCGACCGTGGCCGTCCGCGTGCGTGACCTCTCCGTCCGGTGGCCCGGTGCCGCGGCACCTGCGGTGGACGGGGTGTCGTTCGACCTCGAGCCCGGCGAGGTCGTCGTGCTGCGCGGGCCGAGCGGGTCGGGCAAGTCGTCCCTCGTCGACGCACTCGTCCGGTTCGTCGAGCACACGGGCAGCTACACGCTGGACGGCGTGGAGGCGCGGACGCTGCACCCCGACGCCGTCCGCGCCCGGGTGGGGCTCATCGAGCAGGACCCGTTCGTGTTCGACCAGTCGGTCCGCCAGAACCTGCTGTTCGCCAGGGACAGTGCGACGGACGAGGACCTGCTCGCGGTGCTCGACCGCGTCGGTCTCGGCGCGTGGGTGGCCCGACGCGGTGGACTCGACGCGGGCGTGGGGGAGCGCGGGGCGCTCGTGTCCGGCGGGCAGGCCCACCGACTGGCGCTCGCGCGAGCGCTCCTGCACGCGTTCCCGGTCCTCGTGCTCGACGAACCGACCGCCGACATCGACCCCGACCTCGGCGACGCCGTCCTGCGCGACCTGGTGTCGACGGCCCGCGCAGCGGGGCGCACGCTCCTCGTCGTCTCCCACGTGCCGGTGCCGGCCGACCTCGTCGACCGGACCCTCCGGATGGCGGACGGACGCCTGCTCGCGGCGTGAGCCGACCGGAGGACGCAGGAGGAGCCTCCCGGCTTGTATCGTTGTGGACCGTGACCATCGAGCAGCACGTCGAGGACCCGCACACCTACGACTTCCGGCGCATTCAGGAGAAGTGGCAGGCACGGTGGGAAGAGCTCGGCCTCTTCACTGCCGACCCCGACGACAAGCGCCCGCGCAAGTACATCCTCGAGATGTTCCCGTACCCGTCCGGTGACCTGCACATGGGGCACGCCGAGAACTGGGCGCTCGGCGACTTCGTGGCGCGGTACTGGCGGCAGCAGGGCTTCAACGTGCTCCACCCCATCGGCTGGGACTCGTTCGGGCTGCCCGCCGAGAACGCGGCGATCAAGCGGGGCGTCGACCCGAAGGACTGGACCTACGCGAACATCGCGCAGCAGAAGGCGTCCTTCAAGCGCTACGCGCCGTCGTTCGACTGGTCGACCGAGATCCACACCTCGGACCCCGAGTACTACAAGTGGAACCAGTGGCTGTTCCTCAAGATGTACGAGAAGGGCCTGGCGTACCGGAAGGACAGCTGGGTCAACTGGGACCCGGTGGACCAGACCGTCCTGGCCAACGAGCAGGTCCTGCCCGACGGCACCTCGGACCGTTCCGGCGCCGTCGTCGTCAAGAAGAAGCTCACGCAGTGGTACTTCAAGATCACGGACTACGCGGACCGGCTGCTCGACGACCTCAACCAGCTCGAGGGACGGTGGCCGTCGAAGGTCATCGCGATGCAGCGCAACTGGATCGGCCGCTCGGTCGGCGCCGACGTCGACTTCGTCATCGAGGGTCGGGACGAGCCCGTCACGGTCTTCACCACCCGTCCGGACACCATCCACGGTGTGACCTTCCTGGTCGTGGCGCCCGACTCGGACCTGGCCGCGGAACTCGTCGCCGACCCGTCCGTCGACGACGCCACCCGCGCCGCCTTCCAGGAGTACCTGGTCGCCACGCAGAAGGCGTCGGACATCGACCGGCAGAACGCCGACCGCCCGAAGACCGGTGTGCCGCTCGGCCGCTCGGCGATCCACCCGCTCACCGGGGAGCGCCTGCCGCTCTGGGCTGCCGACTACGTCCTCGCCGACTACGGGCACGGAGCCGTCATGGCCGTCCCCGCCCACGACCAGCGCGACCTCGACTTCGCCCGCGCCTTCGACCTGCCCGTCAAGGTGGTCGTCGACACGAACCAGGCCGTCACCGGCGCGATCCCGGTCATCCCCGAGGGCGCGACGCTCGAGGACCTGCCGGCGCTCGACCCGGTCTCCACGGGGGAGGCACTCACCGGGCAGGGCCGGATGATCAACTCCGGACCGCTCGACGGCATGAGCAAGCAGCACGCCATCACCGCGGCGATCGGCCTGCTCGAGGAGCGCGGCACCGGGCGCGCCGCCAAGACGTACCGCCTGCGTGACTGGCTCATCTCCCGCCAGCGCTTCTGGGGCACCCCGATCCCGATCATCCACGGCGAGGACGGCACCCAGTACCCGGTGCCCGAGGACCAGCTGCCCGTGGTCCTGCCGGACACCGAGGGCCTCGACCTCAAGCCGAAGGGCACGTCGCCCCTCGGTGGCGCGACCGAGTGGGTCAACGTGCCGAACCCGGTGGACGGCAGCCCCGCCCGCCGCGACCCGGACACGATGGACACCTTCGTCGACTCGTCGTGGTACTTCCTGCGCTTCCTGTCCCCGCAGGACGAGACGCAGGCGTTCGACCCGGCGCTCGTCAACAAGTGGGCCCCGGTCGACCAGTACATCGGCGGCGTCGAGCACGCGATCCTGCACCTGCTCTACGCACGCTTCGTCACGAAGGTGCTCTTCGACCTCGGCTACCTCGACTTCACCGAGCCCTTCTCGGCGCTGCTCAACCAGGGCATGGTGCTCTCCGGTGGCTCGAAGATGTCGAAGTCGAAGGGCGGCGTCTCGCTCGGCGACGAGCTCGACACACACGGCGTCGACGCGATCCGTCTCGTGATGGGCTTCGCGGGACCGCCCGAGGACGACATCAACTGGGAGGACGTCTCGCCGGCGGCCTCCGCACGCTTCCTGGCCCGCGCGTACCGCATCGCCGTCGACGTCACCTCGACGCCCGACGCGGTGTGGTCCACCGGGGACCGTGGTGTCCGCCAGGCCACCCACCGTTTCCTGTCCGACGCCCCGGGCCTGATGGAGTCGTTCAAGTTCAACGTCGTGATCGCGCGGCTCATGGACCTGGTCAACGTCACCCGCAAGGCGATCGACAGCGGCCCCGGCGCCGCCGACCCCGCCGTGCGCGAGGCCGCGGAGACGATCGCCCTGGGCCTGAGCGTCTTCGCGCCGTACACCGGCGAGGAGATGTGGCAGACGCTCGGCTACGACTCGCCGGTCGCGACGTTCGGGTGGCGGAAGGCCGACCCGACGTTGCTCGTGCAGGAGACCCTGACCGCGGTCGTGCAGGTCAACGGCAAGGTGCGCGACTCGTTCGAGGTGTCGAAGTCGATCGAGGCGGACGAGCTCGAGCAGCTCGCCCGGGACTCGGCGGCTGTGCAGCGGTACATCGGGGACCGGGAGATCGTGAAGGTCATCGTGCGGGCGCCGAAGCTCGTGAACATCGCGATCAAGGGGTAGCGGTCGGGGCATGCCGTACGCCAGGCGTGCGCCCACCGCCTCCGGCGTCGTCGCCGTGTGCCGGCCGAGACCGAAGTCCCGGCCGGGACCGACCAGCGCAGGGACCGGTGCGGTACCGACGTGGAGCCACAGCGACCGTGGCCGCGGTGGTTCGCCCTGACCACGATGGTCTCGTCGAGCCTGCTGCTGCTCGTGGGCATCGTGAACGCGGTCCTCAACACGGCGAACATCAGCTCGTGGCTGTTGGTGGTCCTCGTGATGCCCATCACCCTGCGCCGAGCCGTGTGGAGCCTGCGGAACCAGGACGAGCGTTGAGACCGCAGGTCCGTCCCAGCGTGTCAGGCGTCGAGCAGAGGGCGTCCCTCCACTTCTGACCGGGGAGCGGCGGTCGTCCACAGGCGCACCGTTCGGGCCGGATCCGGGAACCGGGCTCCGTAGCGTTCCGGCATGTCCCGCTTCGCGCTCTCGCCCCGTGCCGCCCTGGTGCTCGTCGGCGTCGTGGTGCTGGTCGCGGTCGGCGTGGTCTGGCTGGGCGGGGGCGCCGACGGCGACGGCAGCGTCGGCACGGGCGTGACGGTGGTGTCGGGCGCGCCGACGGTGGCCGCGTCCGACGACGGAGCTGCCGCTGCGCGGTCGACCGGGACACCGGTCGAGCCGAGCCTGCCGGCCTCGAGCGGTGCCGCGGGTGCGGGAGCGTCCGTGCCGGACACCGTCGCCGTCGTGTACGTGGTCGGGGCGGTGGCGCATCCCGGTGTGGTGCGGGTGGCCGCGAGCGACCGGGTCGCCGATGCACTCGACGCGGCCGGGGGAGCCGCGGCGGACGCCGACCTCACCCGACTGAACCTGGCGCGGCCCGTCGTCGACGGTGAGCGGCTGTACGTCCCCCGCGTCGGGGAGACCGAGGTGCCCGCCGAACTCCCGGCAGGCGGTGGCGGCGGAGGTGCGACCGGGCCCGGATCCGGAGCTGGAGCCGGGGCGGACGGGGGATCGCCAGCGGGCGCGGTCGTGGACCTCAACACCGCCGATGCCACGACGCTCGAGACGCTCCCCGGGATCGGTCCGGCCATGGCCCAGCGCATCCTGACGTGGCGGGAGGAGCACGGCGGCTTCCAGGCCGTCGAGGACCTGCTCGAGGTCAGCGGCATCGGCGACGCGCGCTTCGCCGAGCTCCGGGACCGGGTGCGGGTGTGAACACGAAGACGACGGGTGCGAGCACGGGGTCGACGGGTGCGAGCACGGTATCGACGGGGGTGCAGACGCCTCGGACGGCGCCGCACGAACCGCGCGCACGCGACCTCGACGTCCACGGTGCCGTCCCGGTCGGGGCTGGCCGGGGGCAGCGCGCCTCCGTGGCCGACCTCCGGCTCGCCGGGCCGGCCGCAGGCACGTGGGTCGTCGTCGCGCTCGTGGTCGGCGCTCCCCATGCAGCTGCCTGGGTCGGTGCGGTGGCGGCCGCCGTGGCAGTGGTGGCGCTCGTGACGGTCGTGCTCCGACGCCGGGAGAGACCGGCGCGGTCGGGCAGCCTCGCCGTCGACCGACGACCCTCCGGACCGGGTGTGACCGCCTCGGTGCGGGCAGTGGCGGCCCTGGTGCTCACGGCCGCGCTCCTCGTCGCTCTGGTGTCCGTGGCGGTCGCGGTGGGCCAGGGACGACGAGAGCCAGCGGCGGTCCGCGCCGTGTCTGGCCGGACCGTCCACGCGCAGGTGCGCCTCGACCGTGACCTCCCGCCCGCGGACCGGTCCGTGGTCGGGACGCTCCTGGCGGTCGGAGCGCGCACCCCGCGGCACGACGGCCTGCGCGTCCCGGTCCGGATCGTGCCCGCGCTCGACGAACCGCGTCGGGAGGCGCTCGCGGCCGGGTCGGTCGTCCAGGTGCGCGGTCAGCTCGAGGCCGACGAGCCCGGAGCGCCGACGGTGTTCGTCCTCTTCGTCCGTGGTGACCTCGGTCCGGCCGCACCGCCGCACGGCCTGCTCGGCGGCACCGCAGTCGCCCGGTCCGCCTTCGTCGCCGTCACCGCCGACCTGCCGGAACCCGGTGCCGCACTGCTCCGCGGGTTGGCCATCGGCGACCGGTCCGGACTCGACGCGGACACCGAGCGGGCCATGGAAGCCGCTGCCCTGACCCACCTCACTGCCGTCTCCGGGTCGAACTGCGCCGTCATCGTCGCGTTGGTGGTGCTGCTCGGACGGGCGTTCGGTGCTCCTCGTGCGGTGCGTGCCGGCGCTGCCGTCGTGGTGTTGCTCGGGTTCGTGGTGCTCGTGCGGCCGGACCCGTCCATCACCCGGGCATCAGTGATGGCCATCGTGGCGCTCGTCGTGCACGTGACCGGGCGCCCGGTACGCGGTGTACCGCTCATCGCGCTCGCTGCCATCGGGATGCTCGTCGCCGACCCGTGGGTGGCGCGGTCACCCGCGTTCGCGCTCTCGGTCCTGGCGACCTCCGGGATCGTGGTGCTCGGCCCACCGCTGACGGAGCTGCTCACGCGGCGGTTCTGGCCCCCGGTGGCCGCCGCGGTCGCCGTACCCGTCGCCGCACAGATCGCGTGCTGGCCAGTCACGGTCGCGCTGTCTCCCACGCTGCCGACCTACGCCGTGCCGGCCAACCTGCTCGCCGAGGTGCTCGCACCGGTCGCGACCGTCGTGGGGCTCGTGGCGTGCCTCCTCGCCCCGCTGTGGCCGTCCGGAGCGCAGCTCCTCGCGACCGTCGGGTGGGTCCCCGCTGCCGGCATCGGGGAGATCGCGGACCGCGCCGCGGCACTGCCGGCGGCCTCGGCCCCGTGGCCGGCTGCCCCGGTCGGGGTCTTCCTCGCGACCGTGGTTTGCGCCGTGCTGGTGGTCGCGGTGCTCCGTCCAGGGCGGGTCCGACGGCTGGCCTGCGTCGGAGCGGCGGTGACGGTCGTCCTCGGTGTCGGTGCGGTCACCGTGCCCGACGTGCTCGTCCGCAGTACGGTGCCGACGGGCTGGACCACCGCGATGTGCGACGTCGGCCAGGGCGACGCGACCCTGCTCAGGAGCGACGGGCAGACGGCACTGGTCGACACCGGCGACGACCCCGAGCGACTCCGGGCATGCCTCACCCTGCTCGGCGTCGAGCACATCGACCTGCTCGTCCTGACGCACTTCGACCGTGACCACGTCGGTGCGGTCGACGAGGTCGCGGGTGAGGTGGACATCGCCCTCGTCGGACCGGTCGGCCGGCCCGCGGACGTGCGCGTGGTGTCCGAGCTCCAGACGGCCGGTGTCGACGTCCGCCGTACCGCCGACGGGACCGGGGGCGTGCTCGGCGACCTGCGATGGCGGGTGATCTGGCCACCAGCGGGCGACGACCGTTCGGGCAACGCGGCGAGCATCGTCCTACGGATCGACCCGGCACCGGGCCGGCGTTGCCCGGGGTGCACGACGGCGCTGTTGCTCGGGGACCTGGGGGAGGACGCGCAACGGCGGCTCCTGCGGACGGCCCCACCGGAGACCCTGTCCCCGGTGGACGTCGTCAAGGTCGCGCACCACGGATCCGCCGACCAAGACCCGGACCTCTACCGCGTGCTCGCCGCCCGTGTCGGATTGATCGGCGTCGGGGCGGACAACGACTACGGGCACCCGACGGAGCGGGCGCTGGAGATGCTCGTCGATGCCGGTACCACCCCGTACCGGACGGACCGGTCGGGCACGATCGTCATCCGGGGCGGAGAACCGACGGACGGGGGCGACGGTGCCGATGACGGTGCTGCCGGAGGAAGCGACGGTCCGGCCGGTCCTCGCCCGCTCGAGGTGTGGACCGAGCGCCACGATGACGACGACGGTCCGGACCAGGGCATCCGCCGCACGGGCAGCAGGCCCGCAGCCCCGGTCTCCGTCGTCGGCCCGGGCCGTCGGCTGACGCCCGTAGGATCGAGGCGACCCCGACCGCTCCTGCCGACCGTGCAGCGGGAGGGCCGGCGTCGCCGCCCAGCACCACCGGAAGGACCCGCATGCCCGCCAAGAAGCCCGCGCGCGCCGCAGCGAAGATCGACCAGGTCCCGTGGTCGGCGATCCGTCCCGCCCCGGTCGTCCTGGTCACCGGTGCCGAGACCTTCCTGGCCGAGCGCTCGATCGGCATGCTGCGCGACCTGCTCGTCGGTGAGGACCCGGCACTCGAGGTCCACGACCTCGAGGCCGACCAGTACGCCCCGGGCCTGCTGGCGACCCTGGCGAGCCCGTCCCTGTTCGGCGAACCCCGTCTCGTGCGCGTCACGAACGTCGAGAAGTGCACGGACGCCTTCATCACCGAGAGCATCTCGTACCTCCAGGGTCCCGCCGACGACGTCACCCTGGTGCTCCGACACGGTGGGGGAGTGCGGGGCAAGAAGCTCCTCGACACCATCCGCAGCGGGGTCGGCGGCGGCATCGAGGTCCAGTGCGACGAGATCAAGCGCGACACCGACCGGATCGACTTCGTCAACGCGGAGTTCCGTGCCGCCCGTCGGAAGATCGCGCCGTCGGCGGTGCGGACGCTCGTCGCCGCGTTCGCCGACGACCTCGCCGAACTCGCCGCCGCGTGCCGGCAGCTCCTCGCCGACGAAGCCGACGAGATCACCGACCGCACCGTCGACAAGTACTACGGCGGCCGGGTCGAAACGAACGCCTTCAAGGTGGCGGACATCGCCCTCGCCGGTCGGTCCGCCCCGGCGATCGTCGAACTGCGGCACGCCCTCGCGACCGGTGAGGCCCCGGTCCCGATCGTCGCCGCCTTCGCGAGCAAGATCCGCACGATGGCGAAGGTGAGCTCCTTCCGCGGCTCGAGCGGACAGGCTGCTTCCGCGCTCGGCCTCGCGCCGTGGCAGGTGCAGCGCGCGCAACGGGACGTCGCCGGGTGGAGCGAAGCCGGCCTCGCGAACGCGATCACGAGCATCGCCGAGGCGGACGCCGCCGTGAAGGGCGGCTCCCGTGACGCGCACTTCGCCCTCGAGCTCATGGTCCGCACCATCGCCCGGCGCGGCGAGGCCCGCTGACGCCTCCGGGCCTCCCGGCCGAGCGCTGGCGCCGCCCGCACGCCGCCGCGCCCAGCCGCGGTTCCGTCCGGCAGCGCACAACGACTTCCCGTTCGAACCGCTGATCCCCGTGGTGTGGACCGGATGCGGCGGGCGGAAACCAGTTGACGCCGCGCGGCCGCACCGCACCGCACCGCACCGCACCGCGGCCGCACCGCACCGCAGCACCCCGGGAACGACGAAGGCCCCGCACCACCGGTGCAGGGCCTTCGGTCGTCAGCGACTCAGATCAGAGCGCGGAGACCTTCTTCGCGATGGCCGACTTGCGGTTCGCGGCCTGGTTCTTGTGGATGACACCCTTGCTCACGGCCTTGTCGAGCTTCTTCGCGGCGAGCGACAGGGCGGCGACGGCCTTGTCCTTGTCGCCCGAGGCGATGGCCTCGTTGGTGTGACGGATGTACGTCTTCAGCTCCGACTTGTACGCCTTGTTGCGGTCGGTGGCCTTCTGGTTGGTCTTGATGCGCTTGAGCTGCGACTTGATGTTCGCCATGCGTGTTGCTCCTGGTTTCGTCTCGGACGGGTGGTTGCGATCCCGGGTAGAGGGGCCCTTCGTCGCATCGCGTTCCACCCGTGGGCGACGGAACGCGTAAGCCAGCCAGCAACGTTACCAGGCCGACCCCGCGTCACCAAAGCGCAACACGTCGGACACGCGGCGGGATCGTGACGGGTTACGGTGACGGGATGCCGTCCCTCGCGCCCCGCATCGACACCGTCCCGCCCTCGGGCATCCGCCGGGTCTTCGAGCAGGCGTCACTCCTCGACGACGTGACGATGCTCGTGATCGGCGAGCCGGACGTCCCGGTCGCGAAGCACATCGGTGACGCCGCCCGCCGCGCATGGGCCGAGGACCGCACCGACTACGGCCCGAACGGCGGCATCCCGCAGCTGCGCCAGGCGATCCAGGAGAAGCTCCGGCGCGAGAACCGGGTGGACGTCGACCTCGAGCAGGTGTGGGTGACGGTCGGGGCGACGCAGGCGCTGTTCACCGCGATGACGCTCGTGCTCTCGCCCGGGGACGAGGTCCTCGTGCCGGATCCCGGGTACACGACCTTCACGATGAACGCGCACATCATCGGTGCCGACCCGGTGCCGTACCAGTTGTCGCCGGCGCACGGTTTCGAGCCCGACCTGGCCGCCCTGGAGGCGCGGATCACCGACCGCACGCGCGCCATCGTCGTCAACTCGCCGTCCAACCCCCTCGGCTCCGTCTTCGGCGAGCAGACGCTGCGGGACCTGCTGGCCCTCGCGAAGCGCCACGACCTGTGGGTGATCAGCGACGAGGTGTACGAGTACTTCACCTACGGCACCCGGCACGTCAGCCTGGCGTCGCTCGACGAGGACGACCGGGTGTTCTCGGCCTTCTCGCTGAGCAAGACGTACGCGATGACCGGCGTCCGGGTCGGGTACCTCGTGACCCCGAAGGGCCTCGGTCCGACGATGCGGACCGTGCAGGAGTCGATCATCAGCTGCGTGGCCGAACCCGACCAGTGGGCCGCCCTCGCGGCGATCGTCGGCGACCACTCGCCCGTGCAGGACGCCCGCGAGCACTACCGCCGGAACCTGGAGGTCGCCACCGGCGTACTCGACGCCGCCGGCATCCGGTACAACGACCCGAAGGGCGCGTTCTACCTCTGGATCGACGTGTCGCACGCGACGGACGGGGACGTCGCCGAGTGGGCGCTCGCGTTCCTGCAGCGTGAGCGGGTCGCCGTCGCACCGGGCAGCGCGTTCGGTCGGACCGGCGAGGGCTGGATCCGCGTCTGTCTCGCGGCGACGCCGGAGGACCTCCGTCGCGGTCTCGGGGCCCTGCCGACGCCCTGACCGTCCACGGACACCCGCACACTGCGCGCCGCCGAGGCGCGAGCATGGGACAATCGTCGGACCGTCCGACCCACCCCGAGGAACCGTGAGCCCACAAGCATCTGCGCCGCTCGAGCCCGCCTCGACGCCGGCCGCCGCGATCCGCAACTTCTGCATCATCGCGCACATCGACCACGGCAAGTCCACGCTGGCCGACCGCATGCTGTCGATCACCGGCATCGTCGAGGACCGGGCGATGCGTGCGCAGTACCTCGACCGGATGGACATCGAGCGCGAGCGCGGCATCACGATCAAGTCCCAGGCCGTCCGCATGCCGTGGGAGCTCGACGGCGAGACCTTCGCGCTGAACATGATCGACACGCCGGGCCACGTCGACTTCTCGTACGAGGTGTCCCGCTCCCTGGCCGCGTGCGAGGGCGCGATCCTGCTCGTCGACGCCGCACAGGGCATCGAGGCCCAGACGCTCGCGAACCTGTACCTGGCGCTCGAGAACGACCTCGAGATCATCCCGGTCCTCAACAAGATCGACCTGCCGGCCGCCGAGCCGGAGAAGTACGCCGCCGAACTCGCGCAGCTCATCGGCGGGGAGCCGGAGGACGTGCTGCGGGTCTCCGGCAAGACCGGACAGGGCGTCGCGGAGCTGCTCGACCGCGTGGTGCGGACCGTCCCGGCGCCCGTCGGCACGGTCGACGCCGCACCCCGCGCGATGATCTTCGACTCCGTGTACGACAGCTACCGCGGTGTCGTGACGTACGTGCGCATGATCGACGGTTCGATCAAGCCGCGCGAGAAGGTCCAGATGATGTCGACCAAGTCGACGCACGAGATCCTCGAGATCGGGGTGTCGAGCCCGGAGCCGACGCCGACCAAGGGGCTCTCCGTCGGCGAGGTCGGGTACCTCATCACCGGCGTGAAGGACGTCCGCCAGTCCAAGGTCGGTGACACGGTCACGAGCGCGCAGCGTCCGGCGACCGAGGCACTGTCCGGGTACACGGACCCGAAGCCGATGGTGTTCTCGGGCCTCTACCCGATCGACGGCAGCGACTACCCGGTGCTCCGTGAGGCGCTCGACAAGCTGAAGCTGTCCGACGCTGCGCTGGTCTACGAGCCGGAGACGTCGGTGGCGCTCGGCTTCGGCTTCCGCTGCGGCTTCCTCGGCCTGCTGCACCTCGAGATCATCACCGAGCGGCTGCGGCGCGAGTTCGACCTCGACCTCATCACGACCGCGCCGAGCGTGGTCTACGAGGTCACGACCGAGGACAACACCGTCACCGAGGTCACGAACCCGTCGGAGTTCCCGACCGGCCGCATCGTCGAGGTCCGCGAACCGATGGTCCGGGCGGCCATCCTCGCCCCGAAGGACTACGTCGGCGCGATCATGGACCTCTGCCAGCAGCGGCGCGGGTCGCTGCTCGGCATGGAGTACCTCGGCGAGGACCGGGTCGAGATCCGCTACGAGATCCCGCTCGGCGAGATCGTGTTCGACTTCTTCGACCAGCTGAAGAGCAAGACGCAGGGCTACGCCAGCCTCGACTACGAGCCCACCGGCGACCAAGCGGCCGACCTCGTGAAGGTCGACATCCTGCTGCAGGGCGACCAGGTCGACGCCTTCAGCGCGATCGTGCACCGTGAGAAGGCCTACGCGTACGGCACGCTGATGACCGAGCGTCTGCGGAAGCTCATCCCGCGTCAGCAGTTCGAGGTCCCGATCCAGGCCGCGATCGGCGCCCGCATCATCGCCCGCGAGAGCATCCGCGCCATGCGCAAGGACGTCCTGGCGAAGTGCTACGGCGGTGACATCACCCGGAAGCGCAAGCTCCTCGAGAAGCAGAAGGAGGGCAAGAAGCGCATGAAGACCATCGGTCGGGTCGAGGTCCCGCAGGAGGCCTTCATCGCGGCGCTCTCCGGTGACGTGGAAGAGAAGAAGAAGTGAGCCGCGGGCAGCACCGGACCGCCCTGACGTACGGCGCGGTCGGCGCGACCCAGGCCTCGGACCTGATGACCTACCCGCCGGAGGGCTTCACGCCCGCCGAGTCCCGCGCCCGCATCGGGCACGGTGACCAGCGCTTCGAGACCGCCGTCATGCAGGCGCTGACGTGGCAGATCCAGGAGCGCAGCGGCATGGGCGTGCGGGTCGAGGACGCGCCCGAGGACGACGAGGTGCGGTACAACCCGGTCACGTTCGACGAGCACGGCGTCCCGATCGCCCCGGCCTCCATCGGGTCGGCCCGGGTCGAGCGGACCACGCCGGACGGCACCCCGCTCGTGACGGCGGGCACGACGGCGACGCTGACGATGCACGCGTTCGGGCAGACGGTGCACGCGCCGGTGCGGGTCGTGGCGATCATCGACGAGCGCGACCGGAAGGGCTTCGCCTACGGCACCCTCGAGGGGCACCCGCTGTCGGGCGAGGAGTCCTTCGTCGTCGAGCGCACGCCGGACGGGTCGGTGTGGCTGCAGGTCCGGCAGTTCTCGCAGCCGGCGAGCCGGAAGTGGCGTTTCGTGGCCCCCCTGGTGCGCCGCCAGCAGCGCGTGATGGCCGAGAAGTACCTCGCCGCCCTGCGCGGCGACTGACCAGGCCGTCACCCACCCGGGCGACCCACCTGACGGACCGACGTCGGGCCTCCCGGCCTGGAGGCCCGCAGCGGGTCCGACGCTCCGGTCACCCCTCCCTACGCCAGCGGCGCGAGACGCGCGATCGCGTCCTCGATGAGGCGTGCGTCCGCGACGCAGTCGCGGGCGACCGCCACAGCGCTCGTCGCCCGGAGTGCGTCGACGTCGTAGACGCCGGTCGCGACCGCGAGGAACGGGATCCCGACGGCGTCCGCGGCCTCGCCGTCGCGGGGCGTGTCGCCGACGATCACCGCCCGGGTCCCGCTGAGTGCGGCGGCCGCGAGGGCCGTCACCCCGGACCGCTCGACCTGCTCGTCCCCGAAGTACGAGTGGTCCCAGTCGAAGGCGTCGACGTCGAAGCCCGCGCCGAGCAGCTTGATCCGGGCACGGTGGGCGGAGTTGCCGGTGAGCAGGCCGTTCCGCCAGCCGATCGCGGCGAAGTGCCGGACGAGGTCGATCGCGCCCGGGGCGGGTGTGCGGCGGTCCCCGGACCGGTGACGCTCCTCCGACAGGTCGCGCAGGTGGCCGCTCACCGTCGGCACGAGCTCGTCCTCCAGATGGTGCGCTCGGACGTGCTCGACGATGATGCCGGCGTCGGTCCGGCCGTGCTGGTGGCCGACGAGCAGCGGCAGGTCGCGGCCGAGCGCCCGCTCGAGCGCCAGGTGGTACAGGTTGCCCGGTGACGCGGCGTTGCGCACGAGCGTGCCGTCGATGTCCCACAACACCGTGGTGGGGACGGGGGCCGGGGGAGTGACGGGCTGGTGCTCCATGCCGTCCATGATGACGGAGAATGGACCCCATGCCGAGTGCTCTCCCGATCGCCGACCCCGCTCCCGCGGACGGACTGGTCGAACCGGCCCCCGGCACCGGCGAGGTCCCCTTCGGCGTCTACGTCCACGTGCCGTTCTGCCGGGTGCGCTGCGGGTACTGCGACTTCAACACCTACACCGCGTCCGAGCTCCGCGGGGTGCGGCGTGACGACTACGCGGGGCACGCGCTGCGGGAGATCGCCTTCGCCGACCAGGTGCTCGAGCGCTCCGGCGTTCCGCGCCGCCCGGTCTCGACGGTCTTCTTCGGCGGTGGCACCCCGACGATGCTCCCGGCGTCCGACCTGGCGATGATCCTCAGGGCGATCGACGACACGTGGGGCATCGTCCCCGGGGCCGAGGTCACGACCGAGGCGAACCCGGACTCCGTCGACGCCGACTCGATCGCGACCCTGCAGCGGGCTGGCTTCACGCGGATGAGCTACGGCATGCAGTCCGCGGTCCCGCACGTGCTGGCGACCCTCGACCGCACGCACGACCCCGAGCGGGTGCCGGTCGTCGTTGACCTGGCGAAGCAGCAGGGCCTCGACGTCAGCCTCGACCTCATCTACTCGACGCCGGGGGAGTCCCTCGACGACTGGCGGACGTCGCTCGACGCCGCGATCGCCTGCGCGCCGGACCACGTCTCGGCGTACTCGCTCATCGTCGAGGACGGCACCGCGATGGGCCGCGCGGTCTCGCGGGGGGAACTCCCCGCACCGGACGACGACCTCGCCGCGGACATGTACGAGCTCGCGGACCGGGTGCTCCGGGACGCCGGGTACGACTGGTACGAGGTCTCGAACTGGGCGCGCGGCCCGCAGCACGCGAGCCGGCACAACCTGTCCTACTGGAAGGGCCACGACTGGTGGGGCGTCGGCCCCGGTGCGCACTCGGCGGTCGCCGGGACGCGCTGGTGGAACGTCAAGCACCCGGCCGCGTACGCGAACCGGGTGCTGCAGGACGTGTCGCCGGCGGCCGGTCGCGAGACGCTGGACGCCGAGACACGGTACGTGGAGCGCGTGCTGCTCGCCGCGCGGGTGCGCGGTGAGCTGCGCATCGACGAACTCCGCCAGGAGGCCCGGAGCCGCGTCGCCGGGCTCATCGCACGTGGGCTCGTGGACGGTCGGGCTGCCCTCGGCGGCTCCCTGGAGCTGACGTTGCAAGGCCGCCTGCTGGCGGACGCCGTCGTGCGCGACCTGCTCGACTAGCTCCCGGACGAGGTCAGGGCTTGATGAACTCGATCGAGAGCGGGTACTTGTAGAACTGGCCCTGGTTCGCAGCGATGGCGGCCATGATGCCGAACACGATCGACACGATCGCGGCGGCCGCGATGACGAGGAACCCGACGCCGAGCACGGACGTCAGGCCGCCGGCGAAGTAGGCGATGGCCATCGTGATGTGGAAGTTCAGTGCCACCCGGGTGTGCTCGCGGACGAACTGTCCGCGGTCCCGCAGGACGAGGTAGGCGACGAGCGGGACCAGGATGTTGAAGAAGATGCCGCCGACGTGCGTCAGGGTCGCCCAGAGGCGCTGGTCCTCGGGGGTCATCGGCTGCGGCGGCTGGTACCCGGCCGGGTACTGCTGCCCGGGGCGCTCCCACCCGCCGTACTGCTGACCGTTGCCGGGCTGTTGCCCACCGGGGTACTGCCCACCGGGCTGCTGCCCTCCGGGGTACTGGCCACCGGGGTACTGCCGTCCGTCGGGCTTGCCGTCCCGGTGCTGCTCGGGGCCGCCGGGCTCCTGTCCGTAGCTCATGCCCGCAGCGTACCGAGCCACCTGTGCAGAAGTCCCGCGACGTCGGCGGTCAGGCGTAAGATCAGCACTCGACCGGTGAGAGTGCCAGCCGGTCGCAGGTCAGCACGAGCGGAAGGGGAACCGATGGTCAGCGAACGCAGTCTCGAGGTCCTCAAGGCCATCGTGCGCGACTACGTCGCCTCCCGTGAGCCCGTCGGCTCGAAGACGATCGTCGAGCGGCACGCGTTCGGCGTGAGCGCGGCCACGATCCGGAACGACATGGCGCAGCTCGAGGACGAGCAACTCATCATCGCGCCGCACACCTCGTCGGGGCGGGTGCCCACCGACAAGGGCTACCGGGTGTTCGTCGACCACCTCGCGGCCGCACGACCGCTCTCGGGTGCCCAGCGCCAGGCGATCGAGACCTTCCTCGGTGCGTCGAACGACCTCGACGACGTCCTCACCCGGACGGTCCGGCTGCTGAGCCAGTTGACGAACCAGGTCGCGCTCGTGCAGTACCCCACGATGGGTCACGCCCGCGTGCAGCACGTCGAACTGGTCCGTCTCGCCGACACCCGGCTCATGGTGGTCCTCATCACCGACACCGCCCGGGTCGAGCAGCGCGTGATCGAGACCGACGTCCCGTTCGACGAGTCCGCCCTGACCGAGGTGCGGTCCGTCGTGAACGGCGCCACGGTGGGCCTGCCGCTGCAGGATGCACCGCACGCGCTCCGCGCCATCCCCGGTCAGCTCCGTCCGGAGGTCCAGCCGCTCGCCGGTGTGGTCGTGGCGAGCCTGGTCGAGCAGGTCGCGGCGAACCGTCAGGACCGCCTGCTGATGGCCGGCGCGGCGAACCTGGCCAAGAGCGAACAGGACTTCTCCGGCGGACTCTTCCCGGTGCTCGAGGCGATCGAGGAACAGGTCACCCTGCTCCGCTTGTTCGGGGAGATGCAGGTCGACGACATCGCGGTCGCGGCGAGCATCGGTGCCGAGAACGCGGAGTACGGTCTCGACGCGACGAGCATCGTCGCGGGCGGCTACCTCGCCGCGCGCGGCGAGATCGCCAGACTCGGCGTCCTCGGTCCGACCAGGATGGACTACGGCACGAACATGGCCGCTGTCCGAGCGGTCGCCCGCTACCTGTCGCGGCTGCTCGGCGAGAACTGACCGCCGCGTCCGTCACCACCCCCGCCCACCCACGGACCCCCTGAGGAACACTTGGCAGACCACTACGACGTCCTCGGCGTCCCGCGCGACGCCTCCGATGCCGACATCAAGAAGGCGTACCGGCGGCTCGCGCGGGAACTCCACCCCGACGTGAACCCGAGCCCCGACGCGGCAGAGCGCTTCAAGGACGTCACGCACGCGTACGACGTCCTGAGCGACCCGGAACAGCGTCGTCGCTACGACGCCGGTGGGCAGGACAGCCCCTTCGGCGGTGGGGGCGCCGGCTTCAGCGACATCTTCGACGCCTTCTTCGGGGGCGGCGGCGGCGGTGGCGGCCGGGGGACCGGTCCGCGCAGTCGTGCCGAGCGCGGCGGCGACGCCCTGCTCCGGCTGGAGGTCGACCTCGACGAGGTCGTCTTCGGCACGCACAAGGACCTCGAGGTCGACACGGCGGTCCTCTGCGACACGTGCGGTGGCTCGTGCTGCGCGCCCGGGACGAGTCCGCAGACGTGTGACATCTGCGGCGGCTCCGGACACATCCAGCGCCAGGTCCGCTCGCTCCTCGGCAACGTCGTGACGAGCGCCCCCTGCGGCACCTGCCGCGGCTACGGCACCGTGATCCCGAACCCCTGCCCGACCTGCCAGGGCCAGGGCCGTGTCCGGGCCCGTCGGACGGTCCCGGTGGACGTCCCCGCCGGCGTCGACACCGGTCTCCGACTGCAGATGCCCGGCCAGGGCGAGGTCGGTCCCGCCGGTGGTCCCGCCGGCGACCTGTACCTCGAGGTCCGGGTGCGCCACCACGACGTGTTCAGCCGCGACGGCGACGACCTCCTCGCCACGCTCGAGGTGCCCATGACGGACGCGATCCTCGGCGCCACGACGACCATCGACGGGCTGGACGGTCCGGTGGAGCTCGAACTCCGTCCGGGCGTGCAGAGCGCCGACGTCCTGGTGATCAAGGACCGCGGCGTCACGAAGCTGCGCGGCTCGGGCCGTGGCGACCTGAAGGTCGGCGTGCACGTGGTCACCCCGACCAAGCTCTCGCACAAGGAGCGGCAGCTCGTCGAACAGTTGGCGAAGACGCACAAGGCCGGCGCCCCGCAGCTGTCCCGCTTCCAGCAGGGCATGTTCGGCAAGCTCCGCGACCGGTTCTTCAACTTCTGATGGCCTCGCTGTACCTCGTCGACGCGCTCGACGACGTCGCCGTGGGCGCCCGGGTGTCGCTCGACGGCGCCGAGGGCCGGCACGCGGTGACGGTGTCGCGGGTCCGCGTCGGCGAGGAGCTCCGGCTGTCGGACGGCCAGGGCACGGTCGTCACGGGACCGGTGGCCTCGGTCGGCAAGGACTCGTTGGTCCTGACGGTCGAGGCAGTGGAGGTCGACGAGGCCCCGCGGCCGTCGCTGACCCTCGTGCAGGCCCTCGCGAAGGGCGGACGGGACGAGATGGCCGTGCAGGCCGCGACCGAGATCGGCGTCGACCGCGTCGTGCCGTGGGCGGCCGCCCGCAGCGTCTCGCGCTGGGACGGCCCGAAGGTCGAGAAGGGCCGTGCCCGCTGGGCGGCCATCGCGCAGGAGGCGTCGAAGCAGGCGATCCGGTCACGGGTCCCGCAGGTGCTCGCTCCGGTGACGACGGCGCAGCTCGCCGGAGGGGCAGGAGCCGGTCCGGCGGCACCCGGACGGGAGGCGCGGCGCACGCTGGTCCTGCTGGAACCGAACGCGACGGTCCGGTTGGCCACCTGGGAACCACCGGCGGAGACGGACGAGATCGCGCTCGTCGTCGGCCCGGAGGGCGGCATCGACCCGTCCGAACTCGAACGGCTCGAGACGGCCGGCGCCGTCCGGGTGCGCCTGGGCGACACCGTGCTGCGGACCTCCACCGCCGGACCGGCCGCCCTCGCGGTGCTGCAGGCACGGCTCGGACGCTGGTGAGCGGCCACCGCGTTGATCGGACCCGGCTCGGACGGCGGGAAGGCGTGGCGTCGGTCGCGCGTTCTACGATGGTGCCATGACCAGCACCGAGCCCAGCGTCTTCACGAAGATCGTCGCGCGTGAGATCCCGGCCACGATCGTCGCCGAGGACGACCGTGTCATCGCCTTCGAGGACATCGCGCCGAAGGCCCCGGTCCACGTGCTCGTCGTCCCGAAGACCCAGGAGTACGCGACCGTGAGCGAGCTCGCGAGCGCGGACCCCGGACTGCTCGCCCACGTCGTGGCGACCGCCCAGCGCATCGCCGACGAGCGTGCGGGCGGTCAGTTCCGACTCGTGTTCAACTCCGGCGAAGCCGCCGGTCAGACCGTGTTCCACGTGCATGCGCACGTACTCGCAGGAGACCTGCAGGAAGGCACCCTTGCCAGCTGACGAACCAGCCACCACCGAGCCGGAGTCCGTCTCCGAGCCCGTGTCCGTCTCAGAGCTCACCGTCGACGGCATCGCCATGGTGCAGTTGCTCGGGCCGCAGGACCGCCTGCTGAAGACCGTCGAGCGCCAGTACCCGAACGTGACGGTGCTCGTGCGCGGCAACCAGGTCTCGCTGTCCGGTCCGGAGCGTGACGTCACCCGCGCGCGGGCGCTCGTCGACGAACTCGTCGGCATGGTCCGGCGCGGGCAGGACATCGGCCAGTCGGACATCCCGAACTCGGCTCGGATCATCGACGCGGACCGCAGCCCGTCCGACGTGTTCGGCACGCCGATCGTGTCGAGCCGCGGCAAGTCGGTCCGTCCGAAGACGGACGGACAGCGGGCGTACGTCGACGCGATCGACGAGAACACCATCACGTTCGGCATCGGGCCGGCCGGTACCGGCAAGACGTACTTGGCGATGGCGAAGGCCGTCCAGGCCCTGCAGCGCCGCGAGGTCTCCCGGATCATCCTCACCCGCCCCGCGGTCGAGGCCGGTGAGCGGCTCGGGTTCCTGCCGGGGACGCTGACCGACAAGATCGACCCGTACCTCCGCCCGCTGTACGACGCGCTCAACGAGATGATGGACCCGGAGCTCGTCCCGAAGCTCCTCGCCGCCGGCACGGTGGAGGTCGCACCGCTCGCCTACATGCGCGGGCGGACGCTCAACGACTCCTTCGTGGTGCTCGACGAGGCGCAGAACACCACGCCCGAGCAGATGAAGATGTTCCTCACCCGTCTGGGCTTCGGCTCGAAGATGGTGATCACGGGCGACATCACGCAGGTCGACCTGCCGGGCAACGTCTCGGGGCTGCGTCTCGTGACGCGGATCCTGCGGGACGTCGAGGACATCCACTTCGCCCGTCTCGGCAGCGAGGACGTGGTCCGCCACACCCTGGTCGGGAAGATCGTCGACGCCTACACGGTCCACGACGAGGAACGGCTCGCCGAGCAGGCCGCGAAGCGCTCCGAGCACCAGGACGACCGCCGAGGAGGCACCCGGTGAGCATCGAGCTCAACAACGAGTCCGGCGTCGCGGTGGACGAGGACACCGTGCAGCGCCTCGCCGCCTTCGCGCTCGACGCCATGCACGTGCACGCCGACGCCGAGCTCGCGATCGTCTTCGTCGACGAGGGCGCGATGGAGCAGCTGCACATCCGGTGGATGGACGAGCCCGGCCCCACCGACGTCCTGAGCTTCCCGATGGACGAGTTGCGTCCCGGCACCGAGGACGAGCCGACGCCGGCCGGGCTCCTCGGTGACATCGTCGTCTGTCCGCAGGTGGCCGAGGAGCAGGCGCGGACCGCGGGGCACTCCACCCTCGACGAGATCCTCCTGCTCACCTGCCACGGCATCCTCCACCTGCTCGGGTTCGACCACGCCGAGCCGGACGAGAAGGCCGAGATGTTCGGCCTGCAGGGCGAGATCCTCCGCGGTTTCGCCGCCCAGCGTCGGGGGCGGTGACCGCAGTGCTCCTCGTCACCGGTCTGCTCGCGGTGGCGTTCGTGCTGGTGGTCCTCGGTGGACTGCTCGCGGCCGCCGACTCCGCGCTCTCCGTGCTGTCCCGCGCGGACCTCGAGGAGATCGCCCGCGGGAGCAAGCGCCGCCGTGCCGTCGAGGCGCTGGCGGACGACCCCGGCGCGCACGTCAACGCCCTCAACTTCTTCCGCGTGCTCGCCGAGACGGCCGCCGCGGTCCTCGTGACGATCGCCCTCGTCCGGGTGACCGACACGTGGTGGGTCGCGCTGATCCTGTCCGCGGCGATCATGACCGCGGTGTCCTTCGTGCTCGTCGGCTCGAGCCCGCGCAGTGTCGGTCGCGCGCACGCCGGGGGCATCATCGCCGCGACGGGCGGACTCGTCCGCGGTGTCCGCATCGTGCTCGGTCCGCTCGCCGGGCTCCTCGTGGCGATCGGCGACCGGGTGACGCCGGGCCGGGTCCGGAGCGCCTCCAGTGTCTCGAGCGAGGAGCAGCTGCTGTCGCTCGTCGACGAGGCCACGGAGAGCAACGTGCTCGAGGCCGACGACCGCGAACTCATCCACTCGGTCTTCGCGTTCAGCGACACCCTGGTCCGCGAGGTGATGGTGCCGCGCACCGACATGGTGACGGCCGACGCGCACGACACGGTCGCCGCCGTCATGGAGCAGTTCCTCGCCACGGGCGTGTCCCGCATGCCGGTGACCGGTCGCGACAGCGACGACGTGCTCGGCGTGGCGTACCTCCGCGACCTCGCCCGCGCTCTGTACGAACGACCCGAGGTCGGGTCGCGGTCGGTCCGCACGATGCTCCGACCGGCGGAGTTCCTGCCGGAGTCGAAGCCCGCGGACGACACCCTCCGCCACATGCAGCTCGCGAAGAACCACCTCGTGCTCGTGGTCGACGAGTACGGCGGGGTCGCCGGCCTGGTGACGATGGAGGACCTCATCGAGGAGCTCGTCGGGGACATCTCGGACGAGTACGACCGTGCCGTGGTCGACCGCGCCGAGGTCGAGCCGGGGCGCTGGCGCATCTCGGCGCGGCTCCCGATCGACGAGCTCGGCGACCTGTTCGGCATCGAGCTCTACGACGACGACGTCGACACGGCCGGCGGTCTGCTCACGAAGGAGCTCGGCCACCTGCCGTCCGCGGGGGACACCGTCACCGTGTCCGGCGTCGTGCTCACCGCCGACCGCGTCGAGGGCAAGCGGCGCCACCTCATCACGGTGCTCGCCGAGCGCACCACCGACCTCGCGTCGGCCGAGCAGGCCTTCGGCGACACCGACACCACCACGACGGGAACACGAACCACATGACGGACCCCGGAACCGACGCCGCCCCCGAGACGACCACCCCCTACCGTGCGGGGTTCGTCTCCTTCGTCGGCCGTCCGAACGTCGGCAAGTCCACGCTGACGAACGCCCTGGTCGGGCAGAAGGTCGCGATCACGTCCTCGAAGCCGCAGACGACGCGCCGCGCCATCCGCGGGATCGTGCACCGGCCGAACGGACAGGTCATCGTCGTCGACACCCCCGGGGTGCACCGGCCGCGCACGCTGCTCGGTGAGCGGCTCAACGACCTCGTGCAGTCGACGCTCGGCGACGTCGACGTCATCGGCTTCTGCGTGCCGGCGAACGAGCCGATCGGCCCGGGCGACCGCTTCATCAACGACACCCTCGACCAGTACCCGCGCGCTCGGAAGGTCGCGATCGTCACGAAGATCGACCGTGCCGGCAAGGAGAAGGTCGCCGAGCAGCTGCTCGCGGTCTCGCGACTGCGCGAGTGGGACGCGATCATCCCCACGTCGGGCACCGAGGGCCTGCAGCTCGAGGACCTCCTCGACGAGGTCGTGTCGCTGCTGCCGGAGTCGCCGCAGCTGTACGACGACCAGGCCGTGACCGAGGAGACCGACGAGGAGCGCATCGGCGAGCTCATCCGGGAAGCCGCGCTCGAGGGCGTGCGGGACGAACTCCCGCACTCGCTCGCGGTCGTCATCGAGGACGTCGTCGAGCCGGAGGCGGACGACGACCCGGACGGCCCGCTGCGGGTCTTCGCGAACCTGTTCGTCGAGCGGGACAGCCAGAAGGCCATCGTGATCGGTCACAAGGGCGGTCGGCTCAAGGACGTCGGCACTCGTGCGCGCGTCGAGATCGAGGGGCTCCTGGGGCGGCACGTCTACCTCAACATCCGCGTGAAGGTCGCCAAGGAGTGGCAGCGGGACCCGAAGCAGCTCGGACGCCTCGGGTTCTGACCCGGACCAGGCCGATGCGGACCGCGGAGCAGGGGTCATCCCGTCGTCGGACGCGCGCGACGCATCCCGCCGCCTACCGTGGTCAGGTGTTCCGTCCGATGCTCCGCAACCAGGTCGTGGTCGACGTCCTGATCGCCCTCTTCGCCGGCGGGGTCTTCGCCGTGCTGTCGGTCGGCGGGGTCGACCAGGTCGTCATCCTCGCGGCCATCGGCGGCTTCGTCGTCGCGCTCGCGCTGCGGCGGTCCGCTCCCGGTCTGGCGCTCGCGCTCGCGTGGCTGACCGCGGTGTTCCAGATGGTGACGGCGCAGCGCGGCAACCTCTTCGACATCATGATCGCGGGCGTCATGTACACGACGAGCGCGTACGGCGGTCGGAAGACCCGCGTCGCCGGGCTCGTGTCGGCCGTCCTCGGGAGCGTGGTCGCGGCGGTCTACTCGGCGGCCCAGGAGTGGGCCCGGCAGGTCGACTACGGGTCCTCGCAGGCCGACGCGTGGGACCAGACGCTGAAGACGCTGCTGGCGTACCTCGTCATCGTCCTCGCCGTCCTCCTCCTGCCGTGGCTCGGTGGTGTCGTCGCCCGCGCCCGGCGTGCCGCGGGCATGAGCCGGGAGGCGCAGCTGCTCGCCGAGCGTGACGCCGCCCGGGCCGACCGCGCCGTGGCGATCGAGCAGGAACGGGTCCGCATCGCCCGCGACATGCACGACATCGTGGCGCACTCACTCGCGGTGGTGATCGCCCAGGCCGACGGCGCACGGTACGCCCTGCGCGCCGACCCGTCCCTCGCCGACGAAGCACTCGGCACGATCGGGTCGACCGCACGTCGGGCCCTCGGGGACGTCCGCGAGCTGCTCGGAGCACTCCGCCACGAGCAGGGCACCGCGCCCACGCCGGACGTCGACGACATCGAACAGCTCGTCGGCCAGATGCGGGAGGTCGGCCTCGACGTGCAGGTCGAGCGCGAGGGCGACCCGTCCGCGCTGCCGACGACCACGCAGCTCGCCGTGTACCGCATCGTGCAGGAGAGCCTGACGAACGCGTACAAGCACGGCGCGCGCGGTGCACCCGTCCGGGCCAGACTGACCTACCGCCCGGACACGGTCGAGATCGCCGTCGTGAACCGCCGCGCCGAGGACGACCGACCGGGACCCGGTACCGGACACGGACTCGTCGGCATGCGCGAGCGTGCCACCATGTCCGGCGGGAGCATGACCGCGGGACCCCGAGGCGACGACTTCGCCGTCGAGGTCCGGATGCCCGCCCAACCCGCCACCGGGCAGATGCCCCGGGCCACGATCCCGTCCACCGATCAGGAGCGCAGCACGAGATGACCACCGCGGACAGCACGAGCAGCACCGAGCCGGCACGGATCCGCGTCGCCCTCGTCGACGACCAGGCACTCTTCCGCACCGGGATCCGGATGCTCATCGGGTCGCAGCCCGACCTGCAGTTCGTCGGCGAAGCGGGTGACGGCGCGGAGGGCGTGGAACTCGTCCGGCAGAGCCGCCCGGACGTCGTGCTCATGGACGTCCGCATGCCGGTCATGGACGGCATCACCGCCACGGCCAGGATCGTCGACAGCGGTGCGTCCGCCAAGGTGCTCGTCCTCACCACCTTCGACTTCGACGAAGCCGCCGCGAAGGCCATCCGGGCCGGTGCGAGCGGCTTCGTGCTGAAGGACGCCGACCCCGAGTTCCTGCTCGCGGCGATCCGCACGGTGCACGCGGGCACGACGGTGTTCGCGGCCTCGGCGACCCGCGAGCTCCTGCGTCGCTACGAGGACCCGGCAGAGCAGCGGCAGAGCGTGCCGCCCGCCTTCGCGGACCTGACGCCCCGCGAGCGCGAGATCTTCGACCTCGCGGCCCGGGGGTTCAGCAACGCCGAGATCGCGAAGCACGAGTACGTCAGCGAGGCGACCGTGAAGACCCACATCTCGCGGGTCCTGACGAAGCTCGAACTGCGGGACCGCGTCCGCCTGGTCGTCTTCGCCCACGAGTACGGGCTCGTCACCAAGGGCGACTGAAACATCATCCGTCAGGCGGACCCGGACGGGGGAACCGAGCCGAACGGATGACGGACGCGAGCCAGGCGACGGACGCGGGACGGTCCTCCCGGACGCGATCGTGGAGCCATGACCAACCACGCTCCGATCATCCGTCTCGACCACGTGTCCAAGCACTACGGTGACGCCTCGCGCCGGGTGACGGCGCTCGACGACGTCAGCGTCGACATCGGCGCGGGCGAGTTCACCGCCGTCATGGGCCCGTCCGGCTCCGGCAAGTCCACCCTCATGCACGTCGCCGCCGGACTCGACCAGGTGTCGTCCGGTCGCATCACCATCGACGGCACGGACATCACCGGCCTCGGCGACCGGGAACTCACCGAACTCCGTCGTCGCCGTCTCGGCTTCGTGTTCCAGTCCTTCAATCTCGTGCCGACGCTCGACGTCAGCGAGAACATCCGGCTGCCGTTCCTGCTCGGCGGCCACAAGCCGGACCGCGAGGAGTCGGTGTGGATCGACCGCCTCGTCGAGATGCTCGGCCTCGGCAACCGTCTCACACACCGACCCCACCAGCTCTCCGGCGGGCAGCAGCAGCGCGTCGCCATCGCCCGCGCGCTGGCCTCCCGACCCGCCGTCGTGGTCGCCGACGAGCCGACCGGCGCGCTCGACTCCCGCACCGGCCGTGACGTGCTCGCCATCCTGCGCGGTGCGGTCGCCGACTGGGGGCAGAGCGTCGTGATGGTCACGCACGACCCCGTGGCGGCGGCGAACGCGGACCGGATCCTGTTCCTGGCCGACGGCCGGATCGTCGCCGACCGCCCCGCGATGGCAGCAGCGGACATCTCCGCCACGATGCTCGGGATGGAGGCCGCCGCGTGAACGGGCTCCGACAGTTCGCTCCGACCGTCCTCGTCGCGGCGCTCGGCACGACGTTCGGCTCCGCGCTCGTCATCGCACCCGGCATCGTCACCGAGGCGATGGCGATGAGCCCGCTGGACGACGTCGCCACCGTCAAGGCGATCCTCTCGGTGATCGGGTGGCTCTTCCTCGGCATCGCCCTGTACGTCGGGGCGATCGTCACCGCCAACACGTGCGCGACCCTCATCGCCGGGCAGACCCGCGTCATCGCCCTGCAGCGGCTCGTCGGCGCCACGGGGGCGTCCATCCGGTCCCGCATCACCCGCACCGGGCTGCTCGTCGGGCTGGTCGGCGGGGTCGTCGGCGCCCTGGTCGGCACGGGGCTGTCGGCGGTGTTCGTGACCGTCCTCCGCGGGAACGGCTTCCTGCCGGACCGCTCGTACACCCTCGTGCCGTGGGAGCTCGTCCTGCCGGTGGTCGCGGTGGTCCTCGCGACCTGGGGCGCCTTCGCCGCGGGGTCGCGCCGCGTGCTCACGGTCACCCCGCTCGAGGCCCTGTCGTCGAGCGTCGAGCCGAGCCACGACGACGTCCGGTCCGGCACAGCGCGCAAGGTCTGGGCGATCGTCCTCATGTCCGGCGGCGCGCTCCTCGCCGTCCTCGGGCTCGCGCTGAGCGCCGTCACCCCGCTCGCCGTCCTGCCGGCGGCGCTCGGCGGCTTCGTCTCCTTCGCCGGGGTCGCCGTCGGCGCGACGATCGTCATGCCCCCGGTGCTGCAGGCGATCGGCCGGATCGGCGCGCACGACCCGGTGGTCCTGCTCGCCGGGCGCAACGCCATGCGTGCTCCGGCGCGGTCCGCCCGTGCCACCATCGGGCTCGTCATCGGCGTCACGCTGCTCGTGACCTTCGCCGTGGCGCTCGGCATCATGCAGCACGTCACCGAGTCGACCCTGTCCGGCGTGGACGGCATGACGCCCGCGATGCTCGAGGAGCAGCGGAGCTTCTTCGAGCAGCTCAACGCCGTCGTGAGCGTGATCGTCGGGTTCTCGGCCGTGATCGCCGCCGTCGGGGTCGTCAACGCCCTCGCGCTCGGCGTCCTGCAGCGCCGTCGGGAGCTCGGGCTGCTCCGCGTGCTCGGACTGACCGGTGTGCAGGTCCGTCGGATGATCGTCACCGAGGCCGTGCAGATGGTGGTCGCCGCCGTCGTCACCGGGCTCGTGCTCGGCACGTTCTACGGGTGGCTCGGCGGGCAGACGCTGCTCGGCGTGCTCGGCTCGGTCGTCACGCCCGTCCTGCCGCCGCTGACGATCGCGATCGTCGTGGTCGGGGCGCTCGTCCTCGCGGTCGTCGCGACGGTCGCGCCGGTGCGACGCGCGATGCGTGTGCCACCGACGGAGGCGCTCGCGGTCGACTGAGCGGCCGCCGGTCCGGTGCGACGCGCCAGCGGCGGCTCGGCCGTGCCGGACGGGAGGCCCACCACCGGACCGGTGGTGGGCCTCCCGTCCGTGCGCCTCCCGTCACACAGTGCGCCGGCGGCCACCTCCGGTGCTAGCGTGAACCCGATGTCCTCGGCACTCCTCCTCCTCCTTCGTCGCCGCGACGAGGCCTGACAACCGGCCCACCTCGTCGCGGAGTCCGTCGTGGCCGCTCCTGAACCACACCGACGAAAGCGAACCGATGCAGAACGCACAGCGCCCCTCCGGGATGCCGATCCACAAGTACGTCCCCTTCTCCGAGCAGATCACCGTCGACCTGCCCGACCGGACCTGGCCGACCAAGCGCATCGACCGCGCGCCGCGCTGGTGCGCCGTCGACCTGCGTGACGGCAACCAGGCCCTCATCGACCCGATGGACGCCGAACGCAAGCGGGCGATGTTCGACCTGCTCGTGCAGATGGGCTACAAGGAGATCGAGGTCGGGTTCCCGAGCGCCTCGCAGACCGACTTCGACTTCGTCCGGTCGCTCATCGACGAGGGCGCCATCCCCGAGGATGTCACGATCCAGGTCCTGACGCAGGCGCGCGAGCACCTCATCGACCGCACGTACGAGGCGATCGACGGCGCGAAGCAGGCCATCGTGCACCTGTACAACTCGACGAGCATCGTGCAGCGCGAGGTCGTCTTCCGCACCGACGTGCAGGGCGTCATCGACATCGCCGTCGCCGGGGCGCACATGTGCAAGGCAGCGGAGGCCCGGCTGCAGCACGGCACGACGGTCTACTACGAGTACTCGCCGGAGTCCTACACGGGCACCGAGCTCGAGGTCGCGGTGCAGATCTGCAACGCCGTGCTCGAGGTCTTCGAGCCGACCCCCGAGCGCAAGGTCATCGTCAACCTGCCCGCGACCGTCGAGATGGCGACGCCGAACGTCTACGCCGACTCGATCGAGTGGATGTCACGCCACCTCGCCCACCGCGAGGACGTCATCCTGTCGCTGCACCCGCACAACGACCGCGGCACCGCCGTCGCCGCCGCCGAGCTCGGCTACATGGCCGGTGCCGACCGCATCGAGGGCTGCCTGTTCGGCAACGGGGAGCGCACCGGCAACGTCGACCTGGTCGCCCTCGGGATGAACCTGTTCACGCAGGGCATCGACCCGGAGGTGGACCTGTCGGACATCGACCAGGTCAAGCGCACGGTCGAGTACTGCAACCAGCTGCCGGTGCCGGAGCGCCAGCCGTGGGCGGGCGACCTCGTCTACACCGCGTTCAGCGGGTCGCACCAGGACGCGATCAAGAAGGGCCTCGAGGCGCTCGAGGCCCGTGCGGCCGCCGAGGGCGTCGGTGTCGACGACGTCGTCTGGGCCGTCCCGTACCTGCCGGTCGACCCGAAGGACATCGGCCGCTCGTACGAGGCCGTCATCCGGGTGAACTCGCAGTCCGGCAAGGGCGGTGTCGCGTACCTGCTGAAGACCGACCACGCGCTCGACCTGCCCCGCAAGCTGCAGATCGAGTTCTCCGGGGTCGTGCAGCGGCGGACCGACGCCGAGGGCGGCGAGTTCACGTCCGAGCGGATCTGGGAGCTGTTCTCCGACGAGTACCTGCCCGCGCACGTCGACGACGACAAGTGGGGCCGCTACGAGATCACGAAGACCGCGACCTCGAGCGACTTCGACGGAACCACGAAGCTGTCCGTCGCGATGCGCGTCGACGAGGGCTCGGTCACGTCCGAAGCGGTCGGCACGGGTCCGATCGACGCCTTCCTCTCCGTGATGGCGGAGCAGGGCGTCGCCGTCACGCTGTACGACTACTCCGAGCACACGATGAGCGCCTCCGGGGACGCGAAGGCGGCGTCGTACGTGGAACTCGACGTCGACGGCGTCCGGCTCTGGGGCGTCGGGATCGACGCCGACATCGCCACCGCGTCGCTCAAGGCGATCGTGTCCGCGGTGAACCGTGCCGTGCGCGCCGGTGCGGCCTCCGGTGCGCCGGAGCTCGTCTCCGCGTAGCACCGCGGCGGACGGGAGGCGCGGTGCGGGTCCGCCCTGCGCCTCCCGTCCGTGCGCCGGTCCCGTCCGTGCGTTGAAGTCGCACGACCTGCCGCCCGGAGCGCGCCGGGCCGACACGTCCTGCGACCTGGGCGACCTGCGCGCGGCGCGTCGTGCGACCGCGGCGACCAGCGGGCAGGTCGTGTCGGTCGGGCGGGGGATACTGGGGTCATGCCGCTGTACCGGGACGAGTGCGTCGTGTTGCGCACCCACAAGCTCGGTGAGGCCGACCGCATCGTCACCATGCTGAGCCGGCAGCACGGCAAGATCCGGGCCGTCGCGAAGGGCGTCCGGCGCACCGCGTCGAAGTTCGGCTCGCGGCTCGAACCGTTCATGGTCGTCGACGCCCAGTTCTACGAGGGCCGGTCGCTCGACATCGTCACGCAGGCCGAGTCCCTGGGCGCGTACGGGGCCCGCATCGTCGCCGACTACGGCGCGTACACGGCGGCGAGTGCGATGGTCGAGACCGCCGACCGACTGAGCGAGGCGGACGCCGGGCTCCAGCAGTACCTGCTGCTCGTCGGTGCCCTGCGGTCGCTGTCGCGCGGGGAACACCAGCCGAGCGCGACCCTCGACTCGTACCTGCTCCGCGCGATGAGCATCGCGGGGTGGGCGCCGTCGTTCAGCGACTGTGCCGTCACCGGGGAGCCCGGGCCGCACTCGGCGTTCGTCGTGCAGCTCGGCGGGGTCGTGGCGGACTCGGCCGCGCCTCCCGGCACACCGCGCCTGGACCCCGCGACGCTCGACGTCCTCGGGTCGCTGCTCGCCGGTGACTGGGGGACCGTCGACGCGACGGACGAGCGGACGAGATCCCGGGCCTCCGGCGTGGTCGCGGCGTACGCGCAGTGGCACCTGGAACGATCGCTCCGGTCGTTGCCGCACGTCGACCGCACCGAGCACCCGTCGCCCCTGGCCCCGCACCCGGGCGGGGTGCCGGCGGCGGTGGCAGCGGTGCCGGCGCCGCCGGTGCCGACGCCCTACCCGGCGGACCCCGGCGCCGTACCCGCACCGCCCGAACCCGAAGGAACCCGCGCATGAGCCCTCGCCGTCCCGCTGCCGAGCCGGAGTCCTTCCTGCCGGTCGACTGGACGGGCGAGCAGCCGCCCGCCATCCCGGGGCGCTTCGTCCCCGAGCACGTTGCGATCGTCATGGACGGCAACGGTCGGTGGGCGAACCAGCGCGGACTCACCCGCATCGAGGGACACAAGGCCGGCGAGGCCTCGCTGCTCGACGTGGTGGCCGGCGCGATCCAGATCGGCGTCACGCACGTGTCGGCGTACGCGTTCTCGACCGAGAACTGGAAGCGCTCACCGGAGGAGGTCCGGTTCCTCATGGGCTTCAACCGGGACGTCATCCGCCGTCGGCGCGACCAGCTGCACGAGTGGGGCGTGCGCGTCCGGTGGGCGGGTCGCACGCCGAGGCTGTGGCGGAGCGTCATCGACGAGCTGCAGACCGCCGAGGAGCTGACCGCGGGCAACGACGTCCTCACGCTCACGATGTGCGTCAACTACGGCGGACGCAACGAGATCGCCGACGCCGTGCGCTCGATCGCGGACGACGTCGCCGCCGGACGCCTCAAGCCGAGCCAGGTGACGGAGAAGACCCTGGCGAAGCGGCTGTACGTCCCCGAGCTGCCCGACGTGGACCTCTTCCTCCGGAGCTCGGGGGAGCAGCGGACGAGCAACTTCCTGCTCTGGCAGTCGGCCTACGCCGAGATGGTGTTCCTCGACCGGCTGTGGCCCGACTTCCGTCGCTCCGACCTGTGGGGCGCGATCGAGGAGTACGCCCGCCGCGACCGTCGGTACGGCGGCGCGGTGGACACCCCGACGGCCTAGGCCGCCCGCGCAGCCGAGGCCGGTGCGTGTGACCGCCCGGTCAGGCGAGGAGGTGTGCCGCCGACCGCGCGGCGTCGAGGGCGGCGCGGACGCTCGGCACGCGCTCGGCGCCGCGGGCGACGACGACCTCGACGCGTCGGGCCAGGTCGTCGTCGACGGGGTCGATCGCGACACCGGCGGGGATGACCGTCGTCGCGAGCGCCAGCCGGGGGAGCAGCGCCACTCCGAGCCCGGCGGCGACGAGCCCCACCACCGCGGCCGCGTTGTCGGTCTCGAGGACGATGTCCGGCGTGAACCCCGCCGTCGCGCACGAGGCGAGCAGGTGGCCACGGCAGCGCGGGCAGCCGCCGATCCACCGGTCGTCCCGATGGGCCGCGAGGTCGACGACGGCGGCGCCGGCGACGCGGGCGGTGTCCGGGCCTCCCGGCCGACCCGCGTCGACCGGCGTCACCAGCGCGAGCGGGTCGCGTCCGAGCGCCCGGGTGACGAGCCCGGGGTCGGGGACGGCGCCGACCTCGTCCCCGACGTAGGTGAACGTGAGGGCGACGTCGACCTCGCCACTGCGGACCAGGTCGAGCGCCTCGGGCGGCTCGACCTCGACGTACGAGGTCCGTACGCCCGGCGCCGTCACCGCCAGCCGCGCGAGCACCGTGGGCACGAGGCCCGAGGAGGCGCTCGGGAACCCGGCCAGCCGGACGCGACCGCGGGTGAGGCCGCCGACGGCGTCCAGGTCCTCGCGCGCGGCGGTCAGCGCTGCCTGCACGTGCAGGGCGTGGTCGGCGAGCACCTGCCCGGCGTGCGTGAGCGTGGCACCGCGGCCGCCACGGAGGACGAGCGCGTGCCCGAGCCGCTGCTCCGCGCGGGTCAGCAGCTGGCTGACGGCGGGTTGGCTCGAGCCCAGGGAGGTCGCCGCACGCGTGATCGAACCGTGGTCCGCGACGGCGCGGAGGACCCGGAGCAGCTGCGGATCGATCTCGTCCATTACGTCATGTTACCGGTGGCACAAGCAGGATGCTCTGGCGTGATGGGTCGGTCGGGAGGACCCTGTCGGACATGGACTCGTTCCCCGACGGCCGCGGCTACCTCGCGGCGTGCACCGCAGGCCTCCCGACGCTCGGCACCCTCACCGCCCAGCGCGCCGACCTCGACGCGTGGTCGCGCGCCGAGACCTCCCCGGCCCGCTACGGCGCCCTCGTGGAGGAGGGGCGCGCCCTGTTCGCGTCCCTCGTCGGCGTCCCGGCGGCGCAGGTCGCGACCGGCTCCCAGACGTCCGTGATGGCTGCCGTCGTCGCCGACGCCCTGCCCGACGGTGCCGAGGTCGTCGTCCCCGACGGTGACTTCAGCTCGGTCGTGTTCCCCTTCCTGGCGCAGGCCCACCGCGGTGTCCGCGTGCGCAGCGTCCCGCTCGACCGACTCGCGGCGTCCGTCGGACCGGACACCGCGCTCGTCGTCTGGTCCGCCGTGCAGTCCGCGAGCGGCGTCGTCACCGACCCGGACCCGGTCGTCGCCGTGGCCCGGCGGGTTGGTGCGCTCACGCTCTGCGACCTGACGCAGGCGGCCGGGGTGCTGCCCGTCTCCGCCGCGCCCTTCGACGTGACGCTCACGCACGCCTACAAGTGGTTGTGCGCCCCGCGCGGCGTCGCGTTCATGACGCTCTCGGACGAGGCACTCGGTCGGCTGCGCCCCGTGCAGGCCGGGTGGTACGCGGGCGAGGACGTGTGGTCGTCCTGCTACGGCCCCGCCATGCGCCTGGCCGACGACGCACGCCGGTTCGACGTCTCCCCGGCCTGGCAGGCGTGGCCCGGCGCGGTGGCGGCGCTCCGGCACGCCGTGGCCCTCGACCAGCGCTCGACCTGGAGGCACGCCACCGGTCTCGCGGACCGGCTCTGCGACGCGCTCGGGTCGCCGCGGCAGGGGCGCGGTGTCGGTGCTGCGGCCGGCGGCGGTGTCGAGGGGCAGGCGATCGTCACGTTCCCGGACGCCGACGGGACGGCACTCCGGGCGGTGACCGCTGCGGGGCTCACCGCCTCGGGTCGGGCCGGCCGCCTCCGCATCGCGTTCCACCACTGGAACGACGAGGACGACGTGTCCGCCGTGGTCGCGGCGCTGGCAGGGGAGGAGCCGGCCACGTCGGAACCGTGACGAGCCGAGGAGGAGCCTGGGCGGGCCTCCCGGGCCGCTAGCATTGCCGGGTCCGCCCGCACACCGAGCACCCAGCTCGGCGAACACAGGAGCTCTCCGTGGCACAGCCCTCCCGTCTCGACAGCGTCATCGCCCTGGCCAAGCGCCGTGGCTTCGTCTTCCAGTCGGGGGAGATCTACGGCGGATCCCGCTCCGCGTGGGACTACGGGCCCCTCGGCGTGGAGCTCAAGGAGAACATCAAGCGCCAGTGGTGGCAGCGGTTCGTCCGCGGCCGCGGTGACATGGTCGGCCTCGACTCCGCCGTCATCCTGCCCCGCAAGGTGTGGGAGGCCTCCGGGCACGTCGCGACGTTCACCGACCCGCTCGTCGAGTGCCTGCACTGCCACCACCGCTTCCGCGAGGACCACCTGCTCGAGGCGTTCGAGGCGAAGAAGGGCCGCGCCCCCGAGGGCGGCATGGCCGAGGTCGCGTGCCCGAACTGCGGCACCCGCGGCGAGTGGACCGAGCCCCGCGAGTTCTCCGGCATGCTCAAGACGTACCTCGGCCCGGTCGAGTCCGAGGAGGGCCTGAACTTCCTCCGTCCCGAGACCGCGCAGGGCATCTTCGTCGACTTCGCGCAGGTCGTCACGACCAGCCGCATGAAGCCCCCGTTCGGCATCGGCCAGGTCGGCAAGGCGTTCCGCAACGAGATCACGCCGGGCAACTTCATCTTCCGCACCCGCGAGTTCGAGCAGATGGAGATCGAGTACTTCGTGCCGCCGGCCTCGGCCGAGGAGCACTACGAGCAGTGGATCGCGGACGCCGTCGCGTTCTACACCGACCTCGGCATCGACCCGGAGAACCTCCGCCGCTTCGACGTGCCGGACGGCGAGCGGGCGCACTACTCCGACGCCACCGCCGACATCGAGTACCGCTTCGGCTTCGCCGGCACCGAATGGGGCGAGCTCATGGGCGTGGCCAACCGCACCGACTTCGACCTGAAGAACCACATCGAGGCGTCGGGCCAGGACCTCCGCTACTTCGACCAGGCCGCGAACGAGAAGTACGTCCCGTACGTCATCGAGCCGTCCTTCGGCCTGACCCGTGCCCTCATGGCGTTCCTGCTCGACTCGTACTCCGAGGACGAGGCCCCGAACGCGAAGGGCGGCGTCGACAAGCGCACGGTCCTGCGCCTCGACCCGCGCCTGGCACCCGTCAAGGCCGCGGTGCTCCCGCTGTCCCGCAACGAGCAGCTCTCGCCGGTCGCCCGCGGCCTGGCGGACGACCTCCGCAAGAACTGGAACGTCGACTTCGACGACGCCGGTGCGATCGGCCGCCGCTACCGTCGCCACGACGAGATCGGCACGCCGTTCTGCATCACGGTCGACTTCGACACGCTCGAGGACAAGGCCGTGACGGTGCGCGAGCGCGACACGATGGGCCAGGAGCGCGTCGGCCTCGACCGCTTGCAGGGGTACCTGGCGGAGCGGCTGCTCGGCGCGTAGCACGCGGCCGGTGCCGTTCCGTCGGCCGGCGCCGATCGGACTCGCACGACCAAGACCGCCTCGAACCACGGGATCCGTCGGTTCGGGGCGGTCCTGGTCGTGCGGTGCCGAACGACGCCGGCGGGGCGGGAATGGGGAACGCCGGCGCGCGTTGGGGTGAGCATGAGCGACACTGTGAAGGTCGATGTCTGGTCGGACATCGCCTGCCCCTGGTGCTACATCGGCAAGCGCAAGTTCGAGGCGGGCGTCTCCGCGTTCGGCGGCCCGGTCGAGGTCGAGTACCACTCCTTCGAACTGAGCCCGGACACCCCCGTCGACTTCGAGGGCACCGAGGCCGAGTTCCTCTCGCAGCACAAGGGCCTGCCGGTGCAGCAGGCGCAGCAGATGATCGACCAGGTCGCCGGCATCGCCGCCCAGGTCGACCTGCACTACGACTACGACGCCCTGCGGCACACGAACACCGTCAAGGCGCACCAGGTCATCCACGTGGCCAAGCAGCACGGCAAGCAGCTCGAGATGGTCGAGCGCCTCTTCACCGCCTACTTCGAGCGCGGCGAACACGTCGGGCAGGACGAGTCGCTGGCCGACCTGGCCGCCGAGGTCGGACTCGACCGTGACGAGGTGCTCGCCACCCTCCGCGACGACACCCAGCTCGCCGCGGTCCGTGCCGACCAGGCGCAGGCCCAGGCGTACGGCATCAACGGCGTCCCGTTCTTCGTCATCGACGGCAAGTACGGCGTCTCGGGTGCCCAGGACCCGGCGGCGTTCGAGCAGGTCCTCCGCCAGGTGGTCGCCCTCCGGGAGTCGACCCCCGCCGAGGTGGCCGAGGCCGCCCAGCGCGCCGAGGACGACGCGGCAGCGGACGCCGAGGTGACCCGATGACGGGCGCGACGGGCCCGATGGGTGCCGCGTCGGGCCTCCCGGCCGGTCTGGGCCCACGCGAGCCGGTACCGACGCGTCGCGAAGCGGCGGGGCGGCCGAGCTCGTGGGGAGAGGGACGACCCGCCATCCTGACGTTGGTCACGGCCGGCGGCGCCCCCGTCTGCGAGGGCGACTCGTGCTTCGTGCCGGGCGCCGAGGGGGACTGGTCCGAGGTCCCGGACTGACGCGGGCTCCGTCAGGGGCGGGCGGGCTCCTCGTCGGTGATGTCCGCGATCGTCGCGCCGTAGGCGGCGACGAGTGCGTCGCCGTCGACGAACGCGCTCGCACCCTGGCGACCCGCTCCCAGTGCGATCCGTCGGCCGAGCACCCGCTCGTCGGCGTACACCGGCAGGTCGCCGGTCGCGCCGATCGGGGTGATGGTGCCGCGCTCGTAGCCGCTGGCCTCGAGGGCCGTGGCCGCGTCGGGCATCGACAGCTTGTTCACGCCGACGACGGTGCGGAGCTTCTTCCAGGCGATGCTCCGGCCGCCGGGGACGAGGGCGAGCAGGAAGCCACCGTCGTGCCGCTTCACCACGAGGGTCTTCACGATGTCGCCGGGGTCGATGCCGAGCAGGGCGGCGGCGCCCTCGAGCGAATCGGCCGCGGGACGCTCGACGACCTGGACGTCGAGGCCCCGGGCGGCAGCGTCGGCGTCGAAGCGGGAGACGGCATCGGGATCGGTCATGTGGAGAACGCTACCGGCGGCAGCCGACGTGGGAGAATGGGCGAGGTATGACGATCACACAAGCAGCAGCACCCCTGCGCATCGGCCCGATCCAGGTCGATGCGCCCGTCGTGCTCGCCCCGATGGCCGGCATCACGAACATGGCGTACCGCCGCCTCTGCCGCGAGTACGGCGCCGGGCTGTACGTGTGCGAGATGATCACCTCCCGTGCCCTGGTGGAGCGGACGCCCGAGTCGATGCGGCTGATCCGGCACCACGAGTCCGAGACCCCGCGGTCGATCCAGCTGTACGGCGTCGAACCGAACACCGTCGCCGAGGCCGCCACGATCCTGGTCGGCGAGGACCGCGCGGACCACATCGACCTCAACTTCGGGTGCCCGGTGCCGAAGGTCACGCGCAAGGGCGGCGGTGCGGCCCTGCCGTGGAAGCTCGACCTGTTCCGGGACCTCGTGACGAAGACCGTCGCGGCCGCGGGCGACGTGCCGGTCACCGTGAAGATGCGCAAGGGCATCGACGGCGACCACCTCACCTACCTCGACGCGGCGAAGATCGCGCGGGACGCCGGTGTCGCGAGCGTCGCCCTGCACGCCCGCACCGCCAACGAGCACTACTCGGGCCAGGCCGATTGGTCGGCGATCGCGACCCTCAAGGAGACGATCACCGACATCCCGGTGCTCGGCAACGGGGACATCTGGTCCGCGGCCGACGCCCTCCGGATGGTCGACGAGACCGGTTGCGACGGCGTCGTCGTCGGACGCGGGTGCCTCGGCCGACCGTGGCTGTTCGGCGACCTCGCCGCGGCGTTCCGGGGCGAGGACCTCCGTGCGGCACCGAGCCTCGGTGACGTCGCGGTCGCCTTCCGTCGGCACGCCGAGCTGCTCGTCGAGTTCTTCGAGTCCGAGGAGCACGGCTGCCGGGACATCCGGAAGCACGTGGCGTGGTACTTCAAGGGGTACCCGATCGGCGGAGAGGTCCGTTCCGGTCTCGCGATGGCGTCGAGCCTGCAGGAGATCGACGACCTGCTCGGCAAGCTCGACTGGAGCGCCCCCTACCCGGGCGCCGACGTCGAGGGCCCGCGGGGCCGTGCCGGCCACGCCAAGCGCACCGCACTGCCCGACCGGTGGCTCGAGAGCCGCGACGTGGACGCGGAGTTCCGCAAGGTCCTCGCCGCCGCCGAGATGCACCACAGCGGCGGATGAGCGCCACCTCGTCGTACGGTCCGGCCGACGCCGACCGGTGGTTCCCCGAGCAGCACAGCAGCCGGCGGAGCGACTTCGCGCGTGACCGCGCCCGCCTGCTGCACTCCAGCGCGCTGCGCCGCCTCGCCGCGAAGACGCAGGTCCTCAGCCCGACCACCGGGCTCGACTTCGCCCGGAACCGCCTGACGCACTCGCTCGAGGTGGCGCAGGTCGGTCGCGAGCTCGCCGACAGCCTGGGCCTCGACCCGGACGTCGTCGACACGGCCTGCCTCGCGCACGACATCGGGCACCCGCCGTTCGGCCACAACGGCGAGACCGCGGTCAACGCCTGGGCCGCCGGCATCGGCGGGTTCGAGGGCAACGCGCAGACGCTGCGGTTGCTCACCCGGCTCGAGCCGAAGGTCTACGGCGACGACGGCCGGGCCTACGGGCTCAACCTGACCCGGGCCTCCCTCGACGCCAGCTGCAAGTACCCCTGGCCGGCGTCGCAGGGCGTCGGCGAGGCGTCGTCGGGACGGACCAAGTTCGGCTTCTACGACGACGACCACGAGGCCTTCGCCTGGCTCCGCGCCGGCGCACCGCGACGACAGCGGTGCATCGAGGCCCAGGTGATGGACCTGTCCGACGACATCGCGTACTCGGTGCACGACTTCGAGGACGCCGTCGTCGCGGGCTTCATCGACGTCGCTGCGCTCGGCGACCGCGTCGGTGAGAACGACATCGTCACCGCCATGCACGCCTGGGTCGGCGACGACCTGAGCCGCGACGAACTCCTCGAGGCGTTCGACCGCCTGCGCGGGATGTCGCTGTGGATGACCTCGTACGACGGCTCGCGGCAGGACCAGGCACGCCTGAAGAACCTGACGAGTCAGCTCATCGGCCGCTTCGCCCGGACCGCGACCACGGCGACGCGGGAGTCCTACGCCTCCGGCTCGCTCGTGCGGTTCGCCGCGAGCGTCGTCACGCCGCCGGAGATCATCGGCGAGATCGCGGTGCTCAAGGGCATCGTCGCGGCCTTCGTGATGACGCACGGCGACCGGCAGCCCGTGTACGAGGACCAGCGGCGCGTGTTGACCGAACTGCTCGACGCGATCGCCGCGCGCGAGGACTCCGCACTCGAGCCCGGGTTCGCCGCCGACTGGCGGGCCGCCGGGGACGACGCCGGACGGCTCCGGGCCGTGGTGGACCAGGTGGCGAGCCTCACCGACCAGGGGGCGCTCGCCTGGCACAAGCGGCTGGTGGTCGGGGAGCGCGAGACGGTCTCCATCGCCGTCTGACCGGAGCGGGTCCGTTGCCCGCGCGGACCGGTGTCCCGACGCGGGTGCACACGGTCCGCCGGCGTCGGCCCGCCGAACTAGAATCGTCGGGTGGCAGGCCTGATCGCGCGGAACGACATCGACGAGGTCCGCGCGCGCGTGGACATCGCCGACGTCGTGGGCGACTACGTCACGCTGAAGTCGGCGGGCGTCGGGTCGCTGAAGGGCCTCTGCCCCTTCCACGACGAGCGGACACCCTCGTTCCACGTCCGCCCCCAGGTCGGTCGCTACCACTGCTTCGGGTGCGGTGAGGACGGCGACGTCTTCAGCTTCCTGATGTCGCAGGACCACACGACGTTCCAGGAAGCCGTCGAGCGGATGGCCGCCAAGATCGGTTTCACACTCCACTACGAGGAGGGCGACGGGCCGCGGACCGACTACAACGCGCGCGCCCGGCTCATCGCGGCGAACGAGGCCGCGCAGGCGTTCTTCACCGCGCAGCTCACGACGGCCGCGGCCGAGCCGGCCCGCCGGTTCCTGGGCGAGCGCGGCTTCGACCCGGCGGCGGCGCAGCACTTCGGCGTCGGCTTCGCACCGAAGTCGTTCGACGCGCTCAAGGACCACCTGCGCGGCCTCCGGTTCAGCATCGACGAGATCGTCGCCGCCGGACTGGCCAGCCAGGGTGACCGGTCCCCGTACGACCGGTTCCGCGGACGCCTGATGTGGCCGATCCGGGACGTCACCGGGGCCACCATCGGCTTCGGCGCACGACGGCTGCTCGAGGACGACAAGGGGCCGAAGTACCTCAACACGCCGGAGACGCCGATCTACCACAAGAGCCAGGTGCTCTACGGGATCGACCTCGCCCGCAAGGAGATCGCGAAGGGCAAGCAGGTCGTCATCGTCGAGGGCTACACGGACGTCATGGCGTGCCACCTCGCCGGGATCACGACCGCGGTGGCCACGTGCGGGACGTCGTTCGGGGTCGACCACATCAAGGTCCTCCGACCGATGCTCGGCGACTCCGCCGCACAGCACGTCTCCCAACTCGGGCAGATCGTCTTCACCTTCGACCCCGACGAGGCCGGGCAGCGCGCCGCCTCCCGTGCCTTCACCGAGGAGCAGCGGTTCGCGTCGCAGACCTACGTCGCGGTCGCGCCGGGCGGGCTCGACCCCTGCGACCTGCGCCTGGCCCGCGGCGACGACGCCGTCCGCCGGCTCGTCGAGAACCGTCGACCGATGTTCGAGTTCATGATCCGCCGTCGGTTGGACGGCCACGACCTCGACACGGTGGAGGGGCGCGTCGCGGGACTCCGTGAGTCGGCGCCGGTCATCTCCGAGATCCGTGACCGCGCGCTGGCCGACGGGTACATCCGGAACACCGCCGGCTGGCTCGGCATGGACATCGACGACGTCCGTCGCGCCGTCTCTGCGGCGCGGCGACGCCCGGCCGACAGCGGCGCGGAGACCCGGTCGCCAGGCCCGTCCGGCGCCGGTCACACCGGCTCGGGGAACGGCCACCCCGGTCACGGCGACGGACCGAGCGTGCCCGAGGAGCCGCAGGCGAGCCTCCGGTCCCTGCCGGACGACCCGATCGCGCGGATGGAGCGCGACGCGGTGATGGCGATGGTGCAGCAGCCGCAGTCCGTCGGTGTGCCGCTGCTCGGCCTGGCGGCGTCCGCCACGTTCTCGGCACGGATGCTCTCGGTCGTCCGCGACGCCGTCGTCGCCAACATCGATGCCGTGGGGGACCGGTCCTGGCTCGACAAGCTGCTCGCGGACGTGCCAGCGCCGTTCCGCTCGCTCGTGCAGGAACTCGCCCTGGCGCCGATCCCGGCGCGCTCCGACGAGGACCTGGCGATCTACTGCCGCGGCATCGTGGTGGCCCTGGTCGAGCGCGACCTGCTCGCCCGCAAGGCGTCGCTGCTCGGACAGCTGCAGCGCACCGACCCGTCCGACCAGGAGCGTCGGGCGGATGTGCAGCGGCAACTCGTCGACCTCGACGCCCAGCGGATGCGCCTCCGCGCGGACACCCCCGGAGCCTGAGGCCGGGCACTCCCGACCGGTCGTCGCGGTCCGTCGCCAGGTCCTGACTCCCGCGGAGTACTGCGGAATTGCCGGACGCAACAAGGCGTCCCGAGCGCAACGAAGATGCGCGCCGCGCCGGGCACACCGACTCCGATGTTGCCCCCGAAGCTGCGATCGTGCGTTACAGCGGTGTAAACAATCCGTTCCCGGAGCGCTCCGTTGTCTGGCAGGGTGTGACCATTGAACGTCCCTGCGACCGGTCACAGCCCGTTCCACCTCGGTCCCAGGACTCCTGCAACCACACCAGAGAGGCAATCGGACATGGCATCCGTTCCCACATGGGGCAAGCGCACCCTCGCGCTGGGCGCCGGCGCGGCAGTGACCGCGCTCGTGCTCACCGGCTGCGCAGGCGGCACCAGCGGCGGCACCGGCGACCTGGACGGCCTGATCATCGGCACGACCGACAAGATCACGTCGCTCGACCCGGCCGGCTCGTACGACAACGGCTCGTTCGCCGTGCAGAACCAGGTCTTCCCGTTCCTCATGAACACCCCGACGGGCAGCCCGGACGTCGAGCCGGACATCGCCACGAAGGCCGAGTTCACCGACCCGACCACGTACGAGGTGACCCTGAAGAAGGGCCTCCAGTTCGCGAACGGCAACGACCTCACCTCGAGCGACGTCAAGTTCTCGTTCGAGCGTGACCTGAAGATCAAGAACGACAACGGCCCGTGGTCGCTGCTCGCGAACCTCAAGAGCATAGAGACCCCGGACGACACCACGGTCGTGTTCCACCTCGACCACGCCGACCAGACCTGGCCCCAGGTGCTCTCGAGCCCCGCCGGTCCGATCGTCGACGAGGACGTCTTCTCGGCGACCGAGCTCACCAGCGCCGAGGACATCGTCAAGGGCAAGGCCTTCGCCGGCCAGTACACGATCACCTCCTACAAGGAGAACGACCTCATCGCCTACAAGGCGAACCCGAAGTACGACGGTGTCCTCGACAAGGCGAAGACCAAGGACGTCACCGCGCAGTACTTCACCAAGGAGACCGACCTCAAGCTCGCCGTCCAGCAGGGTGACGTCGACGTGGCGTACCGCTCCCTGACGCCGACCGACATCTCGTCGCTCCGCAAGGACGACGCGCTGCAGGTCATCGACGGCCCCGGCGGTGAGATCCGCTACGTGGTCTTCAACTTCGCGACCCAGCCGTTCGGGACCGACCAGGACGGTGCGGACGAGGCGAAGGCCCTCGCCGTGCGCCAGGCCGTGGCGGACGTCGTCGACCGTGACGAGCTCGCGAAGGAGGTCTACAACGACACCTACACGCCGGTCTACTCGATGGTGCCGGACGGACTGACGGGCGCCGCGACGCCGTTCAAGTCGCTCTACGGTGACGGCAACGGCGCCCCGGACGTCGACAAGGCGAAGAAGACCCTCGCCGACGCGGGTGTCACGGGCAAGGTCGAGCTCGACATCCAGTACTCGCCGGACCACTACGGCTCGGCTTCGGACGACGAGTACGCGACGCTCAAGACGCAGCTCGAGGACTCGGGGCTGTTCACCGTCAACATCCAGTCGACGGTCTACACGACCTACGCGGTCGAGCGCACGAAGGACGCCTACCCGCTGTACCAGCTCGGGTGGTTCCCGGACTTCTCCGACGCCGACAACTACCTGTCGCCGTTCTTCACGAAGGACAACTTCGTGCAGAACCACTACGACGACCCGACCATCCAGGGTCTGATCGCCGACGAGCAGGAGGAGTCGGACGCGGACAAGCGCGCCGCGGTCATCGAGAAGGCCCAGCAGCGTGAGGCCGAGCAGATCTCGACCCTCCCGCTCCTGCAGGGCAAGTCGGTCGCCGTGGCCGGCAAGGACGTCAAGGGCGTCACGCTCGACGCGTCGTTCAAGTTCCGCTACGGGACCATCACCAAGTAACCAGACGGACGACCGGGGGTGCTCCCACGAGGGGCACCCCCGGTCGCGTCATGCGAAAGGCACCCACCCCGTGACCCTCACGAACCCCGAGGCGATCGACACGGAGCCGACGAAGCCACAGGCACAGCGACGTGCCAGTGGCGGCGGCGGACTCGGTCGGTACGTCCTCGTCCGCTTCCTCCTGATCTTCCCGACGGTCTTCATCCTGGTGACGCTCGTCTTCTTCCTGATGCGCGTCGTCGGGAACCCGATCACCGCCTCCGTCGGTGGTCGCCTCACGCCGACCCAGCTGCAGGAACGCCTGCACGCCGCCGGCTACGACCGACCGGTGATCGTCCAGTACCTCGAGTACCTCGGCCAGATCGTGCGCGGCGACTTCGGCACGACGTCGACCGACAACCGGCCGGTCACCGAGATCATCCTGCAGTACGGCGGCGCGACCGCCGAGCTCGTCTTCTACGCGCTCATCGTCGCCCTCGTGCTCGGCATCCCGCTCGGCATGCTCGCCGCCTACCTGCGCGACAAGTGGCCCGACGTGCTCCTCCGCGCGCTCGCGATCCTGACCTACGCGACGCCGGTGTTCTTCGGCGGCCTGCTGCTCAAGCTCGTGTTCTCCGTGTGGCTCGGCTGGCTGCCCCTCGGCGACCGCGCGTCGACCCGCGCGCAGCTCATCCTCGACCGGATCGAGAACCCGACCGGCATCTACATCATCGACGCCCTGCGGACGGGCAACGGTCAGATCATCAGCGACGTGCTGCAGCACGCCGTCCTGCCGGCGCTGACCCTCGGCCTGCTCACCGCGGGGATCTTCCTGCGCCTGGTGCGCGCGAACATGATCGGGTCGCTCGGGTCCGAGTACGTCGACGCGGCCCGATCGCGCGGTGTCCGGGAGTCCCGCCTGGTCCGGACGCACGCGTTCCGACCAGCACTCGTGCCGATCATCACCGTGATGGGCCTGCAGATCGCCATGCTGCTCGGCGGCTCGGTGCTCACCGAGACGACCTTCGGTTGGCGGGGCCTGGGCTTCGAGCTCAACCAGTACCTGTCCGCCCGTGACTTCGTCGCCGTGCAGGGCATCGTCGCGATGCTGGCGGTGATCGTCGCCGTCACGAACTTCGTCGTCGACGTCATCGCGGCGCTCATCGACCCGAGAGTGAGGTTCTGACGATGTCCGACATCACCCTCGTCGACCGCCACGAGCCGCTGTGGAAGCGGCTCCCCGTCGTCGTCCAACTCCGTCGGAGCACCGGATGGCAGCGCGCCATGCTCATCGTCGGCGTCGTCATCTGCGCGCTGTTCCTGCTCGTCGCGCTCTTCGCCCCGCTCATCGCCCCGTACGGCTTCGGCCAGCAGCAGGGCGCGGACGGCGTGAACTTCCCGCGCACGGCGGCGCCGAGTGCCGAGCACATCTGGGGCACGACCGTCGGCGGGCTCGACGTCTTCAGCCGCGTCCTCTTCGGCACGCGCACCGCGGTGCTCGTCGTCATCGTCGCCGTGATCGTCTCGATCACCATCGGCGTCCTGCTCGGCATGGTCTCCGGTTACATCGGTGGCTGGCTCGATCGGATCCTCGTGGTCGTGGCGGACGCGATCTACGCGTTCCCGTCGCTGCTGCTCGCGATCGTCGTCTCGATCGTCGTCTCCGGCGGCCGGTCGACCTACTGGGGCGGCATCATCGCCGCGGCGATCTCGATCACGGTCGTCTACATCCCGCAGTACTTCCGCGTGGTGCGTGCCGAGGCCGTCCGTCTGAAGAACGACGCGTTCGTCGAGTCGGCGCGCGTGATCGGCACGAACCCGTGGCGCATCATGACCCGGCACGTGCTCCGGAACTCCACCCGGTCGCTGCCGCTCATCCTCACCCTGAACGCGAGCGACGCCGTGCTGACCCTGGCCGGTCTCGGCTTCCTCGGGTTCGGCATCGGACCGACGCAGGGTGCGGAGTGGGGCTACGACCTCAGCCGTGCACTGTCCGACGTCGCCAGCGGCGTCTGGTGGACGGGCGTCTTCCCGGGTGTCGCCATCGTGCTGCTCGTCCTCGGTGTCACGTTCATCGGTGAGAGCCTCAACGACATCTCCGACCCGCGTCTCCGTGCGCGTCGTCGGCTGAAGCAGCTGGTCTCCACGCGTCGCGCGGCGGCCACGACGGAAGGAGCGGGCTCGTGAGCGACGTCCCCTCGGGCCTCCGGTCCGACACCGGCCGGACGGCAGCCGACCCGGTGGTCGTCGTCGACGACCTGACCGTCACCTTCGCGACCGACGGCGGCGCCGTCGACGCGGTGAAGGGCGTCAGCCTCGACGTCCGCCCGGGTGAGGTGCTCGCCCTGGTCGGCGAGTCGGGCTCCGGCAAGTCCGTGACGGCGCGGAGCATGCTCCGGCTCATGCCGGAGACCGCGACGCTCGGCGGCGCGGTGCTGCTCGACGGCACCGACGTCGTGTCGGTGGGCGCGCAGAAGCTCCGCGACCTGCGGGGCACGGCCGGCGCGATGGTGTTCCAGGAGCCCTCCACGGCCCTCAACCCGGTCTTCACGGTCGGCTGGCAGATCGCCGAGGGCCTCCGGGCGCACGGCGGGGTGTCGAAGAAGGAGGCGCGCGCCAAGGCGATCGACTACCTCGGCCGCGTCGGCATCCCCGACCCGGAGACCCGCGTCGACCACTACCCGCACCAGTTCTCCGGCGGACAGAAGCAGCGCGTCGTCATCGCGAGCGCGCTGGCCCTCGAGCCGAGCGTCATCATCGCCGACGAGCCGACCACCGCGCTCGACGTCACCGTGCAGGCCGAGATCCTCGACCTGCTCCGCCGGTGCCGTGACGAGTTCGGTGCGGCGATCGTCGTCATCACGCACAACATGGGCGTCGTGGCCGACCTGGCCGACCGGGTCGCCGTCATGTACCAGGGCGAGATCGTCGAGGAGGCGCCGGTGCACCAGCTATTCGCGGCGCCCCAGGCCGACTACACGAAGCGCCTGCTCGCCGCGGTGCCCCGGCTCGAGGCGTCGACCGGCGTCGCCCGGCGTGCGGCGATCACCGAGGACGTGGAGCCCGTCGTGTCCGCGAAGGGCCTGGAGATCGTCTACCCGGGCCGGCTCGGCGCCGCGCCGTTCCGTGCTGTCAAGGGCGTCGACCTGTCGATCCGTCCCGGCGAGGTGCTCGGTCTGGTGGGGGAGTCCGGATCGGGCAAGACCACCATCGGCCGCGCGATCGCCGGTCTGACGAAGATCACCGGCGGCTCGCTCGAGGTGCTCGGGACCGAGATGCTCGGGTACAAGGAGCGCGACTTCAAGCGGCTGCGGAAGGACATCGGGTTCGTCTTCCAGGACCCGGCGACGTCCTTCAACCCGCTGCTGACGATAGCCGAGGCCGTCGCCGAGCCGCTCGTCGTGCACGGAGTGGCCTCGTCGCCGCGCGCGGCCCGCAAGCAGGTCGACGAGCTCATGGAGGCCGTGCAGCTGCCCGCGGCGTACGGCGACCGGTACCCGCACGAGCTCTCCGGCGGACAGCGGCAGCGTGCGTCGCTCGCCCGGTCGCTCGCGCTCCGGCCGAAGCTGCTCATCGCCGACGAGCCCACCAGTGCGCTCGACGTGTCGGTGCAGGCCCGCGTGCTGGAACTGTTCCTCGAGTTGCAGCAGGACTTCGGCTTCGCGTCGCTGTTCATCAGCCACGACCTCGCCGTCGTCGGCGCGCTGTCCGACCGGATCGCGGTGCTGTACCGCGGCGACCTGGTCGAGACCGGCACCACCGCGCAGGTCCTCGGCGCGCCGCAGCACCCCTACACGCAGCGGCTGCTGGCCTCGCTGCCGGTGCCGGACCCGGAGGAGCAGGCCGAGCGACGGCGTACGCTGGAGCGACTGGAGCAGGCCGGAGCCTGACCGCTCGGTCAGGACCGACGGCAGCACGACCAGCCTGGAGGCCCGGCCCCCGTCCGCGACGCACGTCGCGTCGGCGGGGCGGCCGGGCCTCCCGACACGGTGCCGCAGCAGGGTGCGCGCGGCACGAGAAGGGGTTGCATGACCGGGGAGAACGGGCCGGCCGTCGTCGCGGACGACGTCAGCATCGAGTACCGGGGCGGTGCGGTCACCAGCCCGATCCGGGCCGTCGACGGCGTGAGCCTGTCACTCGGCTGGGGTGAGGTGCTCGCGGTCCTCGGTGCGTCCGGTTCCGGCAAGTCGACCTTCGCGGCGGCGGTCGCGGGTCAGCTCGGCACGAACGGCGAGGGCGAGGGTGCGCACCGGCGTCGGGTCATCGGCGGGGAGCTCACCGTCCTCGGCGAGCGGATGCGCCGGATCCGGCCGTCCTCGCGACGCCACGCACGGCTGACCGGACAGATCGGCTACCTGCCGCAGGACGGCGCGGACCGCCTCCGCCCCGACCTGCTCGTCGGCGAGGCCATCGCCGAACCGATCTACGCGCGCGACCGCCGGTTCGACCGGAAGGAGGCCGGGCTCATCGTGGCGCGGCTCGTCGACGCCGTGCACCTGCCGCTCGGGGTCCTGCGGTTGAACACGTGGGAGCTCTCCAGCGGCCAGCGGCAGCGCGTGGCCCTGGCCCGTGCGCTCGTGCTCGAACCGCAGCTGCTCGTCGCCGACGAACCCGCGCGCGGTGTCGACGTCCTCGTCCGCCAGTCCGTGCTCGAGGCCCTGGTCGGCCTGCAGCGGAAGCGCGCGTTCTCGGCGATCGTGGTGTCGAGCGACCTGCGCGAGGCCCGGGCACTCGCGGACCGGGTGGCCGTCATGAACGAGGGCCGGCTCGTCGGGCTCGGGACCTTCGACGAGGTGCTCGACAACCCGCTCGACCCGTACGTCCGGACGCTCGCCGCGACGGCGTCGCGCCCGGTGAAGCGCAAGCCGGTCGCGGCCGGCCGAGGAGGGGTACGACAAGCATGAGCGAGCAGCACCAGCACCGCGGACACCGGGCGGTCGTCACCGACGGCGGGCGTCCCCTGCCGGTCGGGCCGCCCACCCCGGGTGCCGTGACGATCCTGCCGACGCCCACCGATCTGCACGAGGACGCCGTGCGGCAGGCGGGCGGGACGCTCGCCGACCTCGGCAGTGACACGCGGGGCATCGTCTGGCTCGACGCGAGTGACCCCGACGGCCTGCAGCAGGCGCTGACGACCGCCCCGGGGGTGACGTGGGTGCAGCTGCCGTTCGCCGGCGTGGACGCGTTCGCCCACCTCATCGCGGAGCACGGCGACCGCGTGCTCTTCACCTCGGCCAAGGGCGCCTACGCCGAGCCGGTCGCCGAGCACGCCCTCGCGTTGACGCTCGCGACCCTGCGGGTGCTGCAGAAGCGCGCCCGCACGACGACCTGGGGCCGCGAACCGGAGGGCCTGTCGCTCTACGGCCGGCACGTCGTCCTCATCGGCGCCGGCGGGATCGCGCTCGAGTACCTGCGCCTCGTCGCGCCCTTCGACGTCCGGGTCACCGTCGTCCGCCGTTCCGCCGACGACGTCCCCGGCGCCGACCGCACCGTCACGACCGACCAGCTCGACGACGTGCTGCCGGACGCCGACGTCGTCGTGGTCGCCGCCGCGATGACGGCGGGGACGTCCGGCCTGCTCGGCGCGCACCAGTTCGCGCTCATGCCCGACCACGCCCGACTGGTGAACATCGCCCGTGGCGGGCTGGTCGACACCGACGCACTCGTGGACGCCCTGCGGTCCGGGAGCATCGCCGCCGCCGGACTCGACGTCACCGACCCGGAGCCGCTGCCCGACGGGCACCCGCTGTGGAGCGAGCCGGGCGCCCTCGTCACGCCGCACCAGGCGGACACCCCGGACATGGTCGCGCCGCTGCTGGCGGAGCGGGTCGGCACCAACGTGGCGGCGTTCCTCCGCGCCGACGGCACCGGCTTCATCGGCGTGGTCGACCCGGCCGCGGGGTACTGACGATCCGCCCCTGACCAGGGCTTCCCGTGCGGCACGCCCGGGATGCGCGACCGATGCGCGGGACGCTGGACGTTTGCTGCTATGCTGTTACCCGCTGTTCAACCGCTCTCCGGCGGAGGACACAGTGATCCTCGATAGCTCAATTGGCAGAGCAGCCGGCTGTTAACCGGCAGGTTGTTGGTTCGAGTCCAACTCGGGGAGCGACAGGCCCTCACCCTCCGGGGTGGGGGCCTCTTGCGTTCCGGCCCGGCTCGCCCGTCCTTGCGCGACTCGCCCGTTCCGGCGCGACCCGTGTGCCGCACGGCGCGGGCCTGCCGTTCCCGGGCGCCGTGGTGCGCATCCTCAGCCGATCGTCCGCCCGATGCTGTTAACGTCCACAGGTGCCCCGTCGTCCCCGCCGCTCCGCGACCACCGTCGCCGTGCTGGCGCTCGGGCTCGCCGTGGCGGCGCTCACCGGGTGCTCCTCGGCCGATGACATCACGGACCGCGCGGTGGCGGAGGAACCGACGTCGTCCGCGAGCACCGGGGCGTCGGGCCCGAGCGGGTCGGCACCGATCGTGTTCGCCTTCACCTGCGCCGTCGGCGACGGACCGGAGACCGAGACCTACACGACCGCCGCGGCCGTCTGGGAGGACGGCAGGACCTCGTGCACGGCGGCACCGATCACGGGCACCGAGCCGTCGGAGCAGCAGCGGTCCGCCCTGGCCGCCACGGAGGGCGACGCGACGCTCGAACAGCTCGCGGCAGCGTGCGCCGTCAGCGGGACGGCGCCGTGGACGGGTGCCGTGACGAGCCGGTCGCAGGCGCACCTGGCGGCCGGGCTCGAGCGCTACTGCCCGGGGCACCCCGAGATCGACCGGCTCCGGGACGCCCTGGACACGTACCGGGGCTGACGCCCGGCTGCCGGACGCGGTGTGCCGGTGGAGCGTTCAGCCCTCGGGGTGGTCCCGACCCGGCAGCCACGACTTCCCCGGACCGCCCCAGCTGTTCTTCCGCACGGCCTTCTGCGCCTGCTTCGCGTACGGGTGCACCAGCCGGTCCGCGTACAGCAGGCCGTCCAGGTGGTCGTACTCGTGTTGGAACACCCGAGCGAGCCACCCGTGCGCCTCGATCTCGAAGGGTTCGCCGTACTCGTCGACCGCGCGGAGGAGGGCGCCCTCCGACCGGCGCAGCGGGAAGCGCTCCCCGGGGATCGACAGGCACCCCTCGGACTCCTCGTCCTCGTCGAGCTCCTCCACCGACTCCGGCAGCGGGGGAGTCGTCCACAGCACCGGGTTGACCGCGACACCGCGCCACAGCACGCCGTCGTCGTCCGTCCACGAGTAGACGAACAGCCGCTTGCCGACACCGACCTGAGGACCGGCGAGGCCGACACCGGGAGCGAGGTCCATCGTCTCGACCATGTCGGCCACGAGTGCGCGGAGGGCGTCGTCGAAGACGGTCACCTCGGTCGCGGGGGTGTGCAGGACGGGGTCACCGGTGATCCGGATCGGCAGGACGGGCATGCTCCCAGGGTATCCGCGCGGGTCGGATAGCCTCGACCCGTGACACCGGACCTGCCGATCCCCGACGTGGTGCAGAACCTGACCCCGTTCCAGGCCCTGATGATCCCCGTGGCACTGGTCGGTGCGGTGTTCCTGTCGCTCGGTGCGCAGTTCCAGAGCCGCGGCGTCCAGCGCGTCGAGGCCCGGCTGGGGCAGCAGTCGAAGGGCCTGTCCGTCCGACACGTCCTGGCCCTGCTCGGCAGCGGCAACTGGGTGCTCGGCACGCTCATGCTCGGTGCCGCCATCGTGCTGCAGCTCGTCAGCATCACCTACGCGCCGCTCATCGTCGTCCAGCCCCTCGGTGCGGTCGCCCTGGTGGTGACGACGTGGTTCTCGTCCCGCAGCAGCGGCGTCCCGCTCGGCACCCGGGCACGTCGGGCGGTGTGGACGTGCATCGGCGGCGTCGGCCTGTTCGTGCTCATCGCCGCGCTGTACGGCCGGGAGAGCCCGATCGGGCGCGGGCAGCTCATCACCGTCCTCGTGGTCCTGGCGGTCGTGCTGGGGCTCGTCGTGGTGTCGTTCCGGCTCGTGGCCAAGCGGCGGAACGCGCTGTACTACATCATCGGCGCCGGGGTCCTGTACGGCTTCGTCGCGACGCTCGCCAAGGTCACGCTGAACCGCATCGTGAACGGCACGTTCGACTGGGTGACGGTGTTCGCGATCGTGGGGGTCGTCGTCGCCTCGGCCGTCGGGGCGTACTTCGTGCAGAACGCGTACTCCAGCGGGTCGGCCGACCTGGTCATCGCCGGCCTCACGGTCGTCGACCCGATCGTCGCCGTCGGCATCGGCGTGATCGTCCTCGACGAGGCCGCCGGGGCGCCGGTCGGCGCCGGCATCGGCTTCCTCGTCGCCGGGGCGATCGCGATCACGGGCGTGTTCCTGCTCGCGAAGCACCATCCCGACACCCGCCGCTAGCGGGCGGACGGGAGGCGTGCCTCCCGTCCGGCACGACCCCGGGGGATGACCCGGGTCAGCCGCGCGGCGGAGGCGGGCGGCCAGAGGGGTGCGGTAGCGTTCCGAACCGACCAGACCGGCCGTCCGTCAGGACGCGCGCCGGTGACCGCGACGAGAGGACGACCCCCGCCGTGCCAGCAGACGCCAGGACCGAGACGACCGACACCACGGCCGCCACCGGGGGGCGACGGCCGCTGCGGGTGCTCATCGCCGCCGACACCTTCGCGCCCGACGTGAACGGTGCGGCGACCTTCACCGAGGAACTCGCGGTCGGGCTCGCGCAGCGCGGGCACGAGGTGCACGTCATCGCCCCGTCCTGGAACCGGACGCACCACGGCTCCTTCGACGAGGAGTACCGCGGCGTCACGCTGACCGTCCACCGGCTGGCCTCGTACCGCTGGCCGGCACACGCCTGGTACCGGTTCGCGTGGCCGTGGACGGTCCGCAAGCACACGGCCCCGGTCATCGACGCACTGCAGCCCGACGTCGTGCACATCCAGTCCCACATCGTGGTCGGCCGCGGCGTCGCCCGCGAGGCACACGACCGGGGCATCCGGATCATCGGCACGAACCACTTCATGCCCGAGAACCTGCTCGAGTACACGCCCTTCGGCAAGCGGACGACGCCCATCGCGCTCAAGATCGCCTGGCGGGACGCGGCGAAGACCTACCGGCTCGCCGAGGCGATCACGACGCCCACCGAGCTCGCCGCCGACTACCTGCGCGACGCGATCGCCGGGCAGCCGGTGCTCGCCATCTCGTGCGGGATCGACGCCACCCGGTACACGCCGGCGACCGGACGGCCCGCCGGCAACGACATCGTGTTCGTCGGCCGGGTCGCGCCCGAGAAGAACCTCGACGTCGTCATCCGTGCGCTGCCGCTCCTGCCCGCCGCGCTCGACGCCCACTTCACGATCGTCGGCGACGGCGACATGATCCCGAAGCTCACCGCGCTCGCGCAGGAGCTCGGTGTCGAGGACCGGGTGCGCTTCCTCGGGTTCGTCCCCGACGAGGTCAAGCTCCGCACCCTGACCGAGGGCACCGTGTTCGTGATGCCGTCGACGGCCGAGCTGCAGAGCATCTCCTCGCTCGAGGCGATGGCCTCCGGGCTGCCCGTCGTCGCGGCCGACGCGATGGCGCTCCCGCACCTCATCGACGGCAACGGCGCCCTGTTCGCGCCGGGCGACGAGCACGACCTCGCCGCGAAGCTCGCCTCGGTGCTCACCGCACCCGACGACGAGTACGCCCGCATGCGCGCACGCAGCCTGACGATGATCGAGGCACACGACATCAACCGCACCCTCTCCACGTTCGAGGCGCTGTATCGTGGGGAGCCGGTGGCCGCTGGCCCCGAGGGGCGGTAGCCAAGCTGGTCAAGGCAGTCGGCTCATAACCGAACGATTCGCGGGTTCAAGTCCCGCCCGCCCTACGTGCACCTGCCGTCCAAGAAGCGCCCTCCCGAAGACACGAGTCACGCGCCCACCCCGAACGTGATGTTCGAGGTGAGCCGGGCCGGCACCGGTGTGCGCGTCAACGCCTTCCGCATCGGGTTCATGGGTGCGATCGGGGTGCTCGTCGCACTGTTGGCCGGCACGCTCATCCACGAGCTGAGCACCGTCCTCGTCTACATCGGCGTCGCGCTGTTCATCGCGCTCGGCCTCGACCCGCTCGTGACCCTGCTCGAGCGGTACATCCCGCGGTGGTCGGCGATCCTCGTCGTCGTCGTCGCGGTGCTCGGCGCGTTCGTCGGGGTCGTCTTCGCGATCGTGCCGCTGCTGGTGGAACAGGCCACGAACCTCGTCCAGAACTTCCCCGAGATCGTGGACGACATCTCGCGACAGGGCTGGGTGCAGGACCTCTCGCGACAGTTCGAGGGGTCGTTCGACGTCGACCACGCACTGGAGTCCGCGCAGAAGTTCGTCGAGAACCCGGGCAACCTGCTTTCCCTCGGCGGCGGCATCCTCGCCGTCGGCAGTGGCATCCTCTCCGGCCTGACCGGTGCCCTCATCGTCATCATCCTGATGCTGTACTTCCTGGCGTCGATGCGCGGCCTCAAGACGATGGCGTACCGGTTCGTGCCGGCGTCCCGTCGGGAGAACTTCGTCGCGGTGAGCGAGGAGGTCACGTCGTCGGTGGGCCGCTACGTCGTCGGCCAGATCACCCAGGCCGGCATCAACGGTGTGCTGAGCATCATCTGGTTGCTCATCATCGGAGCGCCCCTGCCCGTGCTGCTGGCGACGTTCGCGTTCCTCGGGTCGCTCATCCCGCTCGTCGGCACGATCGGCGCCGCGGTGCTCATCTCGTTGCTCTGCCTGTTCGCCTCGCCGGCGACGGCACTGGCTGCGGCGATCTACTACCTCGTGTACATGCAGGTCGAGGCGTACATCATCTCGCCGCGCATCATGTCGCGGGCCGTGCAGGTCCCCGGGGCCCTCGTGGTCATCGCCGCGGTCGCCGGAGCGACGGTGGGCGGGGTGCTCGGCGCGCTCGTGGCCGTGCCGGCAGCAGCGTCGGTGATCATCATCGTGCAGAAGGTCATCTACCCGCGTCAGGAACTGGCGTAGGGGATCCGGCTCCACGGTCTTCGTCCGGGTGCTTGCCGTTCCCGGTCGGCAGCTGGCATGATGAGCGTGTCCTGCGGGACATCACAATCGCATACCGATGGTCCCGAACGGGTCCTCCGCAGTCCAGGTCGATGGGGAAGTCGCACCTGACGATCGGAGGAATCGTGACTGGGACAACGTCAGGAGTGCTCTACGTGCACTCCTCACCACGCGCGCTCTGCCCGCACGTCGAATGGGCGGCAGGTCGCGCGATGGACCGCGCCGTGAACTTCTCGTGGCTCGACCAGCCCGCGCTCGACGGCTCACGTCGCACCGAGTTCACCTGGTCCGGCCCCGTCGGGTCCGGCGCGGCGATCGCCTCCGCCCTGCGCGGTTGGGAGCACCTGCGGTTCGAGGTCACCGAGGACGCCACGGCGCATTCCGACGGCGGCCGGTGGATGCACACGCCGGACCTCGGCGTCTTCTACGCCCAGACCGACGTCACCGGGAACATGGTCGTCCCCGAGGACCGGGTCCGCTACGCCATGGAGGTCGCCGGCAGCAACGCCCTCGACCTGCACCGCGAACTGCGACTCGCGCTCGGTCAGGCATGGGACGACGAGCTCGAGCCTTTCCGGCACGCGGCCGAGGGCAACCCGGTCGTCTGGCTCCACCGCGTGGGGTAGTCCCGGGCCTGCTTCCTCCGATCGACGGCGTCGCCTCTGCCGAGGCGGCGCCGTCGTCTGCGTCGTGGGGCAGGGGTCCGACGCGCGCGGGCCCCTGCGCCGAGGTTCCGGAATCCGCCCATCTCGCGCGCCGAGAGCGGCACATCGTGGAACCACGACGGACGTGAGCGGCACGTCGTGCGACCGCGGGCGACCGCGGGCGACCGCGGGCGCCCTCGGGCGACCTCGGGCAGCGGGGGGCCGACGGGCAGCCGGGAGGCCCGGCGCGCCCGGGCGCAGACGTCCAGGTTCCGGGATCCGCGGACTTCGCGCGTCGAGAGCCGCACATCGTGGGACCTGGGCGGACGTGAGCGGCACGTCGTGCGACCGCGGGCGACCTCGGGCAGCCGGGAGGCCCGGCGCGCCCGGGTGCAGACGTCCAGGTTCCGACATGCGCGGACCTCGCGCGTCGAGAGCCGCACATCGTGGGACCTGGGCGGACGTGAGCGGCACGTCGTGCCACCGCGGAGGGGGCCCGGGAGCGCGTTGACCGGCGGCGCACGCAGGACGACGGAGGCCCGCCCCGCGACGCGGGACGGGCCTCCAGGCCGACGGCGGATCAGACCGAGCGGAACGCGACCACGGCGTTGTGCCCACCGAAGCCGAACGAGTTGCTCACCGCGAGCAGGTCGCCCGCCGGCAGCTCCCGCGGAGCGGTCGCGACGTCCATCACGATCTCCGGGTCCTGCTCGGTGAGGTTGATCGTCGGCGGTGCGAGACGGTTCTCGAGTGCGAGGACGGTGAAGACCGCCTCGATCGCGCCGGCGCCGCCGAGCAGGTGCCCGGTCGATGCCTTCGTGGCGGACACGACGACCTGGTCGAGGTGGTCGCCGAAGACCCGACGCATCGCGTGGTACTCGGCCACGTCGCCGACCGGGGTCGACGTCGCGTGGGCGTTGACGTGCGCGACGTCCGAACGGCTGGCGTCCGCGTGCTCGAGCGCCATGATGACCGCACGGGCGGCGGCGGAGCCCTCGGGGTCCGGAGCGGTGATGTGGAAGGCGTCGGACGTGATGCCGGAACCGGCGACCTCGGCGTAGATGTGTGCGCCGCGGGCCTCGGCGTGCTCCTTCGTCTCGAGGATGAGCGCGGCGGCGCCGTCGGCGAGCACGAAGCCGTCACGGGTGACGTCGTACGGACGTGACGCGGTCGCGGGGGAGTCGTTCCGACGCGAGAGCGCCTGCATCGCGGCGAACGCCGCGAGCGGCAGCGGGTGCAGCGCGGCCTCGGCACCACCGGCGATGACGATGTCGGCGTCGCCGAAGGCGACGTGACGGTAGGCCTCGGCCAGGGACTCCGTGGAGGATGCGCAGGCGGAGAGGTAGGTGCGGGCGCCACCACGGGCGCCGAACTCCATCTCGATGGCGGCGGCCGGGCCGTTCGCCATGAGCATCGGGACGGTCATGGGCAGGACGCGTCGGGGACCGCGCTCCCGCAGGGTGTCCCATGCGTCGAGCAGCGTGTTGACGCCGCCGATGCCGGTCGCCCAGTCGACGATGAGCCGCTCCGGCACGACGGACTCGGCGTCGATGCCGGCGTCGGCCCAGGCTTCACGAGCCGCGATGAGCGACAGCTGCGAGGACGGGTCGAGACGCTTCGCCTCCGGGCGGGTGAGCTGGTCGGTGACGAATCGACGCGCCTGACCGGCGAACTCCACGGGGAGCTCGAGCTCGGCGTAGCGCGTGTCCTCGATGCGGGTGATGCCGGACTCGCCGGCGAGCAGGGCCGCCCAGGATTCCTTGGCGGTCGCAGCGAGGGGACTGATCGCACCGATCCCGGTGACGACGACGGTTCTCTTGGTCATGGACGACGGTTCTTTCTGCGAGGGACAAGACGAGCGCCGCGGGCCACGACTCGAGGGTCAGCGGCCCGCGGCGCTCAGGAAGCTCGTTTCAGGCCTGGGCCTTGACGATGAAGTCGACGGCGTCGCCGACGGTCTTGAGGTTCTTGACCTCTTCGTCGGGGATCTTGACGTCGAACTTCTCTTCGGCGTTCACGACGATGGTCATCATCGAGATGGAGTCGATGTCCAGGTCGTCGGTGAACGACTTGTCAGCGGCGACGGTGTCGGTGGCGATACCGGTCTCGTCGTTGATCAGCTCGGCCAGGCCGGCGAGGACTTCTTCGTTGGACAGGGCCATGAGTGTTCTCCTTGAGGGGGGTGTCGTTTGACCGTGGGACAGCCTAGGGCACGGGCACTGCCCGCGCCCGGAGGCGCGAGGGGACTAGGGGAGGACGACCACCTGCGCGCCGAACACGAGTCCGGCGCCGAAGCCGATCTGCAGGGCGAGTCCGCCCGACAGTTCCGGGTGCTCGGAGAGCAGGCGGTGCGTGGCGAGCGGGATGCTCGCGGCCGAGGTGTTGCCCGTCGTGGTGATGTCACGGGCGATGGCGACGGTGTCCGGGATCCCGAGCTGCTTGGCGAACTCGTCGATGATCCGGATGTTTGCCTGGTGCGGCACGAACGCCGCGAGCTGGTCGGCGCGGACACCGGCGGCCTCGAGCGCCTGGCGTGCGACCTTGACCATCTCCCAGACGGCCCAGCGGAACACGGTCTGCCCGGCCTGACGCATCGTCGGGCGGGGGGCTCCCGCCTCCCACTCGTTGTAGGTCGCGGTCATGCCGATCGCGTCCCACTTCGAGCCGTCGGAGCCCCAGATGCTCGGCCCGATGCCGGCGGTGTCGCTCGGACCGACGACGGCCGCGCCCGCCCCGTCCCCGAGGAGGAACGAGATGGAGCGGTCGGTCGGGTCGACGACGTCGCTGAGCTTCTCGGCGCCGATGACGAGCACGTGGTCGGCGATGCCGGACTTGATGAACGAGTCCGCCTGCGCGATCCCGTACGCGTATCCGGCACACGCGGCGCTGATGTCGTACGCCGCGGCCGGTGTGGCACCGATCCGCTCGGCGAGCAGGGACGCCATCGACGGCGTCGCCACGGTGTGGGTGACGGTCGCGACGAGCACGACGCCGATCTGGTCGGGGGTGAGCCCGGCCTTCTCGATCGCCTCGCGCGCGGCGGCCTCGGCGAGGTCGACTGCTTCGACGTCGCGGCCGGCGCGCATGCGGGTCACGATGCCGGTGCGCTGGCGGATCCACTCGTCGGAGGAGTCGATCGGACCGACGAGGTCGTCGTTCGGGACGACGTTCTCGCCGCGCGCGGCTCCGAAGGCGAGGATGCGGGTGAACTCGTGGCCGCGTCGCTGGGACAGGACCGGTCGGTCGCCGGCCTGGAGGCCCGTGCCCGCGTCCGTTCCGCCGGTGGCGTCCGTCTCGACGGCGGTGGTGCTGGCGTCGGTCATCGGGCGGCCTCCGTGGACTGGTCTGCCTCCGGGGACTCGTCGGTGGCGCTCTGCAGCAGCTCGACGGCGGCGGGCAGGTCGTCCGGGGTCTTGATCGCGACCGTCGGCGTGCCGCGGAGACCGCGCTTGGCGAGGCCGACCAGGGCCCCGGCCGGTGCGAGCTCGATGATGCCGGTGACGCCGGCCTGCTGGAAGGAGGTCATGACGGCGTCCCAGTGCACCGGGCTGGCGATCTGCCGGACCATGAGGTCGACGAAGCGGCGGCCGTCCCGCACCTGCGACCCGTCGGCGTTCGTCCAGAGTGGGAGGGTCGGGTCCTGCACGGTCGCGGCCGCGGCGACGGGGGCGACCCGCTCGACGGCCGGCGCCATGAAGCGCGTGTGGAAGGCGCCGGCGACGGCGAGGGGGACCACGCGGGCCTTCGCGGGCGGCTGTTCCGCGAGGCGGGCGATCGCGTCCGCCGGACCGGCGACGACGGTCTGACCGCCGCCGTTGTGGTTCGCGGCCGTCAGCCCGAGGGAGTCGAGCAGGGCGGCGAGCTCGTCGGCGTCACCACCGAGGACCGCGGCCATCGAGGTCGGCTCGAGTGCGGCGGCGTCGGCCATCGCCCGGCCCCGTTCGGCGACGAGCGACACGGCGTCGGTCGGGGTGAGGACCCCGGCGACGGCGGCGGCGGTGAACTCGCCGACCGAGTGGCCGGCGACACCACCGACGAGGGCGCGGCGGTCGTCGGCCAGCAGGGCGTCGGCCGTGACGAGCCCGGCGGCGACGATGAGCGGCTGCGCGAGGGCGGTGTCCTTGATGGTGTCCGCGTCGGAGTTCGTCCCGTGTTCGGCGAGGTCCACGCCGATCGCGTCGGACCACTGCCCGACGCGGTCACGGACGGCGGCGTCCTCGAGCCAGGGGGCGAGGAAGCCGGGGGTCTGGGAGCCCTGTCCGGGCGCGACGACGACGATCACCGCTCAATGATGCCGGGCGGTCACCGTCGGGCACGTGTGGACTCCCCACACGGATTGCCGGGATGCCTTGTAGGAACCCCACCCGGTGGGGTCGTCAGCGGCGCGTGGGGCGACGGCGCGTGGACGCCGCTTCGGACATCGCGCCGAGGATGAGCGCGGACTGCACGATGAGGGCGTCCCGCGCGTGCGTGGCGTCCCACCCGATGATGTCCGCGACGCGGCGGAGGCGGTAGCGGACGGTGTTCGGGTGCACGAAGAGTTCACGCGCCGTCGCCTCGAGCGACCGACCGGTGTCGAGGTAGCACCACAGGGTCTGCAGGAGCTCGGTGGACTGGTCCTTGAGCGGCGTGTAGATCCGCTGCACCAGGGCCGAGCGGGCGAGGGGGTCGCCCGCGAGCGCACGTTCGGGCAGCAGGTCGTCGGCGAGGGCCGGTCGTGGTGCGCCCCGCCAGGCCCGGGCAACGGCGAACCCGGCCAGGGCGGCCTTCGCGCTGGTCGAGGCGTCGACGACCCCGGGGACCTCGTTGCCGAGCACGAGGTGGCCCTCGCCGAACAGCGGTTCGAGCTCCTGCGCGATCGACATGAACGACACGGGTTCCTCGCCCTCGGGCACGTCGTCCCGCGGGGTCGCCCGGCCGATGACGACCACGAGCCGCGAGCCCTGCACGCCGATGAGCACGTCGGCGTCCTGGTGGCGGGCCGTCCGGCGGACCTGGTCGACCTCGAGCTGTTTCGGCGCCGTCCCGACCAGGACCGCGACCTCGCCGTGCCCGTGCCAGCCGAGGGCGGCGATGCGCGACGGCAGCTCGTCGTCGTACTCGCCCGACAGGATCGAGTCGACGACGAGGGCCTCGAGCCGGGCGTCCCACAGCCCGCGGGCCTCCGCCGCACGGGCGTAGACGTCGGCCGCCGCGAACGCGATGTCGCGCGAGTACTTGAGGATCGCCTCCTGCAGCATCTCGTCGTCGGCGGCGCGCTCCTCGACCACGGTCACCACGACACGGATGAGCTGCAGGGTCTGCTGCAGGCTCACCGAGCGGAGGAGTTCACGCGGAGCCGAGCCGAACACGTCGGCGGCGGCGATCCACGGGGTGGAGGCGCTGCCCTCGAGCCACGAGATGAACGACGTGATGCCGGCCTGGGCCACCATGCCGACGGCCGAGCGACGGCCCGGGGGCATCTCGCTGTACCAGGGCAGGGTGTCCTCGAGCCGCTTGATCGTCGCGGTCGAGAGTTCGCCCGACACCTGCCGGAGCCAGGAGAGCGCCCGTTGCCGGTCGTCCTCCCGGCCCGCGGCGGTGGCGGTGCGGGGTGTGGTCACGCGGAGATCAGCTCTCGCCGCCCGCGCTGCCGGTCGTGCCGGCGGTCACGTCGTGCAGGCGGTACTTGTCGATCGCCTGCTGGAGGACCGACGCGTCGAGCTTGCCCTGCCGGACGAGCTGCTGCAGCGTCCGCACGACGACCGAGGGACCGTCGATGTGGAAGAAGCGGCGCGCTGCCGGACGGGTGTCCGAGAAGCCGAAGCCGTCGGCACCGAGCGTGGCGTAGTCGGACGGGACGAACGGACGGATCTGCTCCTGCACGGCGTGCATGAAGTCGCTCACCGCGACGACCGGGCCCTCGGTCCCGAGCAGGCGCTCGGTGACGTACGGGGTGCGCGGCTCGTCGTTCGGGTTGAGGAACGCGTGCTGCTCGGCGTCCACCCCGTCGCGGTACAGCTCGCCCCAGCTCGTGACGCTCCAGACGTCGGCGGACACGCCCCAGTCCTCGGCCAGGAGCTGCTGCGCCTCGAGGATCCACGGCACGGCGACACCGGACGCGAGCAGCTGGGCCTTCGGGCCGTCGTGCTCGCTCGGCTTGAGCAGGTACATGCCCTTGACGATCCCCTCGACGTCGACGCCCTCGGGCTCGGCCGGCTGCACGAGCGGCTCGTTGTAGACCGTGAGGTAGTACATGACGTTCGGGTCGTCGTGCGACGGGGAGCCGTCCTCGTTCGTGCCGTACATGCGCTCGAGGCCGGTGCGCACGATGTGCCCGATCTCGTAGCCGTAGGCGGGGTCGTACGAGACGACGGCCGGGTTCGTCGCGGCCAGCAGCGGCGAGTGGCCGTCGGCGTGCTGCAGGCCCTCCCCGGTCAGGGTGGTGCGACCGGCGGTTGCGCCGATCATGAACCCGCGGGTCATCTGGTCGCCGGCGGCCCAGATCGCGTCGCCGGTGCGCTGGAACCCGAACTGCGAGTAGAAGACGTAGACCGGGATGAGCGGCTCGCCCTGCGTCGAGTACGAGGTGCCGACGGCGGTGAACGCCGCGAGGGCGCCCGCCTCGTTGATGCCGACGTGGATGATCTGGCCCTGCGGGCTCTCCTTGTACGCCAGGAGCAGCTCGCGGTCGACCGACGTGTAGTGCTGGCCGTTCGGGTTGTAGATCTTCGCCGTCGGGAAGTACGCGTCCATGCCGAACGTGCGGGCCTCGTCCGGGATGATCGGCACGACGCGGTTGCCGAAGTCGGGCGAGCGGAGCAGGTCCTTCAGCAGACGGGCGAACGCCATCGTCGTGGCGACCTCCTGCTTGCCGGAGCCCTTCTTGACGATCTGGTACTTCGACTCGTCCGGCAGGTTGACCTGCGTGTACTTCGTGCGACGCTCCGGCACGTAGCCACCGAGTTCACGGCGGCGCTCGTGCATGTACTGGATCGCCTCGTCGTCGTTGCCCGGGTGGTAGTACGGCGGCGTGTAGGGGTTCTCCTCGAGCTGCGCGTCCGAGATCGGGATGCGCATCTCGTCGCGGAACTGCTTGAGGTTGTCGAGCGTGAGCTTCTTCATCTGGTGGGTCGCGTTGCGGCCCTCGAAGCTCGGGCCGAGGCCGTAGCCCTTGACCGTCTTCGCGAGGATGACGGTCGGCTGGCCCTTGTGCTCGGTCGCCGCCTTGAACGCCGCGTAGACCTTGCGGTAGTCGTGGCCGCCGCGCTTGAGGTTCCAGATCTGGTCGTCGGTGTAGTCCTTGACGAGCTCGAGCGCCTTCGGGTCGCGCCCGAAGAAGTTCTCGCGGACGTAGGCACCGTTCTCGGCCTTGTACGTCTGGTAGTCGCCGTCCGGCGTCGCGTTCATCAGGTTGAGGAGCGCACCCTCGGTGTCGCGGGCGAGCAGGTCGTCCCACTCGCGGCCCCAGACGACCTTGATGACGTTCCAACCCGCGCCGCGGAAGAACGCCTCGAGCTCCTGGATGATCTTGCCGTTGCCGCGCACCGGGCCGTCGAGGCGCTGGAGGTTGCAGTTGATGACGAAGTTCAGGTTGTCGAGGCCGTCGTTCGCCGCGACCTGGAGTTGACCGCGGGACTCGACCTCGTCCATCTCACCGTCGCCGAGGAAGGCCCAGACCTGCTGCTCGGAGGCGTCCTTGATGCCGCGGTTCGACAGGTACTTGGCCTGCTGCGCCTGGTAGATCGCGTTGATCGGGCCGATGCCCATCGACACGGTCGGGAACTGCCAGAAGTGCGGCATGAGGCGCGGGTGCGGGTACGAGGACAGTCCGCCGCCGGCGTGGGACTTCTCCTGGCGGAAGCCGTCGAGCTGGTCCTCGCTCAGGCGGCCTTCCATGTAGGCGCGGGCGTACATGCCGGGGGAGGCGTGGCCCTGGAAGAAGACCTGGTCCCCGCCCGACGGGTGGTCCTGCGCGCGGAAGAAGTGGTTGTAGCCGACCTCGTACATGGCGGCGCTCGACGCGTACGTCGAGATGTGGCCGCCGACGGCGATGCCGGGGCGCTGCGCGCGGTGCACCGTGATGGCCGCGTTCCAGCGGATCCAGCGGCGGTAGCGGCGCTCGAGTTCCTCGTCGCCGGGGAACGTCGGCTCGTCCTCCGGGGCGATCGTGTTGACGTAGTCCGTCGTCGGGACCATCGGCACGCCGAGGTGCAGCTCGTTCGAGCGCTTCAGCAGGCTCTGCATGATCTCGCGGGCCCGCTGGTGCCCGTGCGTCGCGACGAGACCGTCGAGGGACTCACGCCACTCGGCGGTCTCCTCCGGGTCCTGGTCCTGCCCTGCGGTGCTGCGCGGGTCCTGGTCGTTCACCGTCACCGTTGACCTCGTTCGTTCTCGTGGTGGTGGACATGTCGAGCCGTCGGTGGTCGGATCACGACCGGGGACGGGCCGCGTCCACTCTAGGCCCACGCACCGACGGCGATGCTGATGACGACGCGGTCCGGACGGCACTTGCGTTCGCGGGCCGTCGGCGTAGCATGGCCGACCGTGCGTCCGCGACCGGTGGATGCGTGGAACCGACGGGCACACCCAACGCCCGGGGAGAGAAGCACCACCACGATGGCACTGGAGATCGGCTCACTCGCGCCGGACTTCGAGCTCCCGAACCAGTTCGGTGAGCACGTCCGACTCAGCGACCACCGCGGCCACCGCCCGGTCGCCCTCGTCTTCTTCCCGCTCGCGTTCTCGTCCACCTGCACCGACGAGCTCTGCACGCTGCAGGACAACATCGCGATGTTCCAGGACCAGCGCATCGAGCTGATCGGCATCTCGGTCGACTCGAAGGCGACGCTCCGGTCCTTCGCGCAGGCGAACGGCTACGACTTCGAGCTGCTCGCCGACTTCTGGCCGCACGGTGCCGTGTCCAAGGAGTACGGCGTCTTCCTCGAGAAGAAGGGCTTCGCCACCCGCGCGACCTTCGTGATCGACGTGCAGGGCCGCATCAAGGCGTCGATCATCACCGAGCCGGGCGTCGCCCGCGACGTGACCGAGTACCGGGCCGCCCTGGACCGCCTCGCCGCGTGCTCCGCGCCGGTCCCGGTCAGCTGACCCGGGCCTCCCGGCCGCTGCGCGCCCGCTGACGGACGCCCACCTGCCCTCCCCGGCACGGTCTGCTCCGAACCCCTGACGGTGCCCGAGCGCACTGGACTGGAGGCACGGTGACCGCCACCGACACCGGCTCGGCCCCGCAGGTCGGCGGGGTCCCGGACGGCCGCTACGCGCCGTACCCCGTGGTCGACGACCCGGCCCGCTGGGGGCTGACCACGACGACGACCGCGACGGACGCCGGTCCGGCCGTCGTCCACCACCGCCGCGGTGTGCGGCCGCTGCTGTTCCTGCACGGCGTCGCCGGGTCGTGGTCGACGTGGACGCCGCTCCTGGCGGCAGCGGACGGGCTGCCGGGCCGCGGCCTCGTGTTCGTCGACCTGCCCGGGTGGGGGTCGTCGCCCGCGCCGGAGGTCCCGCTCGACGTGGACGACTCCGCCCGGGTGCTCGTCGCGGTGCTCGACGCGCTCGGCCTCGACGACGTCGACGTGGTCGGGCACTCGATGGGGGCCTTCGTCGGCCTGCACCTCGCCGTCGAGCGACCCGCTCGGGTGCGGTCCCTCGGGCTCGTCTCGGGGACGACGTTCGCGACCGCGGCGGCATCGCGACACCCCGTGCAGGCGCTGCGGTCCCTGCCGGCGTTCACCCTGTTGCGCGCCGGGCTCGCCGTGACCCGCGGGTCCGCGCACACCGTCCTGCGGGCGCTCGCCCGGGTCGGGCTGCTCCCGCTCCTCGCGGCACCCGTGTTCGCGGCCGTGCGCCGACTCGACCACAGCGTCCTCGACGCCTTCGTCGAGGAGTTCCGGCCGGCCGGGTTCCTCGGCGCAGCCCGCTCCGCGGCACACTACGACACCCGTCGCTGGTCCGCCGTGCGGTGTCCGGTGGTGGCGGTCGCCGGGCGGCAGGACGTGTTCGCCCGGACCGACGACCTCGACCGGTTGCGGCGGGCGCTGCCGGACGTGCGGACCGTGCTGCTCGAGGACTGCGGGCACTTCGCGCACGTGGAGCGGCCGGACGCGGTCGTCCGGGAGCTGCTCAGCTGAACTCGATCGGCGTCCCGATCGGCAGCCCGGCCAGGGCCTCGGTCATCGCCGCCGAGATGCGGACGCACCCGTGCGACGACCCGTTCGGGTCCGGGTAGTAGTGCAGGGCGGTGAGGGCGGCGTTCCCGCCGTAGCCGGCGAGCGTCGCGGAGTGCGCGCCGGTCAGCGAGATCGGGTGCCCCTGCGTGTACGTCACCTGCGGGTCGACGTAGTTCGCCTCCATGTACGTCTTCGTGTCCGTCGGCGTCGGGTCCTGCGGGGTGCCGAGGCGCGCGGCCTCGCTCGTCTGCACCGAGCCGTCGCGACGGACGATCGCGATGGTCGACGCCTGGTTGTCCACACGTACGACGCGGTCGATGCCGGTCAGGGTGAAGTCCGCGGCGCGGGCCCACGCGAACGTCGCACTCGGGGCGGTGGCGACCCCGCCGTCGCCCGGTGTCCGGTTCCGCGAGGGCGTCGAGACGAGCACCATCCCGCCGTCCTGTCCGGGCGAGCGGTCCCAGACGGCGGTGACCGTCGGGGTGTCCAGCGTGGACACCGAGGACGACAGCGTGGCGACGGGAGCGGCGTCGGCGTCGGGCGAGGCGTACAGGGGGACGAGCGCGGTCTTCGGGGTCGCCGTCGTCCACCGGTTCTCCGCCTCGACCTGCGACCCGTCGACGAGCCCGCCGATCACGGCGTCGTGGAACGCGAGCGGCAGGGCGGCCAGGGCGGCGTCCGACGGCCGTGCGGGGACGGCCGGCAACGGCGTGCGCGACGGCGTCGGGGTGGGCGTGGCGGACGGCGCGGCCGCGACGGGCGTGGGGCGGGCCTCCTGGCCGGTGCCGGAGAGCGCCCAGGCGGTCGTCCCGGCCACGACGACGACGGCGAGTGCGCCCACGCCGACGATCCACCGTCGTCGCGTCCCGTTCTCTGGTGCGTCCGGTCGCGTCCCGTCCGCTGGTGCGTCCGGTCCCGGTCTGCTGGACGGTTCCGACATGTGCGCCACCCCCTCAGGTACAGCTTCCCAGACCGCGGCTGGGGCCGACCGTGGATGCGCGGGTGCCGCCCGCTCAGCGGTACTGCGGCGGCCAGTCGAACGGCGCCGGGCGGTGCGGGACCTCGCCGATCGTCGTGACGGCCAGGGCGATCTCGCGCCGGTTCGTCAGTGCGATCGAGCGGGGGTTGCCGAGGAAGCGCTTCCCGTCCACCCACACGGTGAGGTCGCCACGGAGCCCGCCGACGTGGGCGGGACCGAGGGAGACGCCCCACTCGTCGAAGAACTGGCCGAGCGTGAAGGTCTCGCGGGTCGGTGACTCGACGTGCAGGATCCCCGAGGTGTCGTGCGTGTGGAGCTGTGCGGCGAAGTGCTCGGACGCCGAGTGGCCGACGTTCCCCGGCACGACGACCGGGGAGTCGCCGTCCGTGATCGACAGGTGGGTGTGGACGTGTTCGGCCAGCCGCTCACCCCAGACGTCCTGGAGCCCGGCCTGGTCGGCGCGGTGCTCCAGGTCCGTCGGTCGGGGCCACGGGGGAGCCGCCGTGCTCGTGTCGGAGCCGGGCACCGAGCAGCCGGCGAGCAGGGTGCCGAGCAGGGTCACGAGCGCGGTGGCCGTGACGACGGTGGAGGAGCGGCGGTGCATGAGCGCGAGCGTAGTCAGCGGCGCGGCACCCTTCTCGGCGCACCCGTAGGATGTGGGGTGCGCCCGGCAGCGGCGCGAGGGCCTTTAGCTCAGCTGGTAGAGCGCCACGTTTACACCGTGGATGTCGTCGGTTCGATCCCGGCAGGGCCCACCGAGAGCACCCGGCCGGCCATCGTGCCGCCGATCTCAGGTCGCCGGGGGTGTGGTGATCGTGATCGGCAGTTCGGCGTCGATCACATCGCCGCTGTGGGTGTGCAGTGCGAGCACCGCGGGACCGACCGGGAGGTCCGCGGGGAGGTCGAAGGACTCGTCGATAGTGGACAGCGGCCCCTGCGGTGTCGGCCGACCGAGCAGGACCTCCTCGCCGCTCGCGGAGGGTGTGACGACGACGGTGACGTCGGACGCCGCGCGGCTCGTGCCTCCGGTGTCCTCACACGTCTCCCAGACCGCGTCGGAGTGGAGCCGGAGGACTCCTCCGGGGTGCAGGGACGAGTCCTGGAGCTCGATCGACTTCAGAGCGCAGGATCCAGAACTCGAACGCACTCCCGCGCACCCGTTCACGCCGATCGCGATGCTCACCGCGAGGACGATCGCGATCGACCCTCGTGTCCGTGTCTGCCCCATGCCGGCCAGTGAAGCACCGCGAGCAGTCGCCGACGTCGTGCGGGCGAGGAACGTGACCCGACCGTTGTCGTGCTGTCAGCGGCGACGTGCCCGGGCGAGCGCGGCTACGGCCGCGAGTCCGCCGACGACCGCTGCGATCCAGACCAGTGCTGTCATGGTTCCCCCTCTTCAGTACGTGCTCCAGGCAAACCTACCCGCCGTGGCACAGAACGGGAGCTGTACGAGGCGCTGCGGGCCTCCGCAGCGGGCGCTGTGACCTGCTCGCGTCAGGACCGTTCGACGGACGTCATCGAAGGGCGCTGAGCGGGTCCACCTCGTACGCCTCGAACCGATGGTCCCTGACGATCGCGTCCACGAGTCGTCGCGTCCCCGCGACCAGCGTCGAGTCGCAGTCGATCTCCGTCGCGAGGACCCACGCGTGGTCCTCCGGCCACAACAGCTGCGGCGTGTGCGCGAGCGGCACACCGTCCGCGATCTCCGCCCGCTCGGTCCACGCCGGGTCGGCCCAGTCCGCGACCGTCGTGCGCACCAGGAGGTGCTCGCGGTGGGTGAGGTGCAGTCGCGGCACGGCGAGTGCGCGGCGGACGGCGGCGAGTGCCGCCTGGTGTGCTGTGCGGAGGCGGGCGACCTCCGCCTCGGCGCGGGCACGCTCCGTCGCTTCGGGCGTCCCGTCCTGCCACCCGGACACGAGGGTGGAGCCGCCGCTCAGGTCCCCCCATCCGTCCCACACCGCCGCCACCAGGTCGAGCGGGGTCGTTGTCGAGGCACTGAGGTGCGAGGTGAGTGCGGCCAGCAGGCGCGGATCGAGCCAGCCTTCGGCAGGCGGTTCGACCCGCCACCCGTCGTCGAACAGCACGTCCTCGTCGCGGCTGGCGCTGAGCGCGCTCCAGGAGACCCCGGCGTCCAGCGTCCGCCCGGTCCTCGCTGCGACGTCGGACCACCGCCACGTGCTCGTCTCGAGGACCGGCGCGTCGCCGTGCTCGTCGAGGACCGAGCGGTCCTCCCGGAAGGCCGCGAGCGGGTGCAGGACGCGGGCGTACCCGTCGAACCCGCCGCCGACGGTGCCGGCGACGGTCCCGGAGGCCTGGAGGCGTCGCACGAGCCAGTCGGCTCGACGCACGTCCGTGATCAGCTCCACCCGGCCGAGCGTACCGACGTCGGTCAGGCGCCGGCGTGCTCCTCCGGTCCGGGCGCCGGCTCCGAGCCGAACCGCTCGACGAGGGCACGCTTGAGCACCTTGCCGCTCGGACCGAGGGGGAGCGCGTCGACGACGTGGACGACCCGCGGGTACTTGTACGCGGCGATGGCGTCCGCGACGTACCGGACGAGCTCGTCCGAGCTGGTCGTGGCGCCGTCGGCGAGGACGACCGCCGCCGCGATCTCCTGGCCGTGCACGTCGTGCGGCACCCCGAACACCGCGGCCATCGTGACGTCCTCGTGCGCGGCGAGCACCTCCTCGACCTCGCGCGGGTACACGTTGTAGCCGTTGCGGATGATCATGTCCTTCGTGCGGTCGACGATCGTCAGGAAGCCCTCGTCGTCCTTCGTCCCGAGGTCGCCCGTCCGGAACCACCCGTCGACCACGGCCGCGGCGGTCGCGTCGGGTCGGTTGCGGTAACCGTTCATCAGGTTGTGGCCCCGGATGACGAGTTCGCCGATCGTGCCGCGCGGCAGCATGTCGATGCGGTCCTGCACGGCGGGGTCCGCGATCTCGACCTCGACGCCCCAGACAGGTGTGCCGATGGTGCCGGGACGGGGCGTCCGTCCGACGTGGTTGAAGCTCGCGACGGGTGAGGTCTCGGTGAGGCCGTAGCCCTCGTGGATCGGCGCCCCGTACACGGCCTCGAATCGTTCGAGCACCGCGAGCGGCAACGAGGCCCCGCCGGAGATCGCGTACCGGAGCTCGGGACGGGCGTCGGTCCGGGTCGCGGCGTCGAGCAGCGCCATGTACATCGTCGGCACGCCCATGAAGATGCCGCAGCCGTGCTCGACCATCGCGGCGAGTGCGGCGTCGCCGTCGAACTTCGGCAGCATGACGATGGTCGCGCCGGCGCGGAAGCCGGTGTTCATGGTGCAGGTCTGGCCGAAGGTGTGGAACAGCGGCAGCGCACCGAGCAGCACGTCACCACGTCGCATGTCGAAGGTGCTCATGAGGAGCGTGTTGACCTGCTCGAGCAGGGCGAAGTGCGATCCCTCGGCGCCCTTGGGCTGCCCGGTGGTGCCGCTCGTGTACAGGATCGTCGCGGTGTCGAACGGGTCGCGGGGCGTGAGGGTGGTGAGGGGCGCGCTCGACGCGGCCAGGGCCTCCAGGCGGGGTGCGGCCGATCCGTCCCCGTCCCCGGCAGGCGCGAGGACGGTGACGACGTCGACCCCGGCGAGTGCGGCCCCCGCCGCACCCTCCGCGATGAGCGGTGCGGCGCAGACGAGCAGCGCCGCTCCGCTGTCGCGGAGCACGTACTCGATCTCGTGCCGCTTGAGGAGTGCGTGCACGGGCACGACGACGGCGCCGAGCGCGAGGGTCGCGTAGTACACGCGGGGGAAGTCGGGCACGTTCGGGATGAGCATCGCGACACGGCTGCCCGCGGTGACACCGCGGGCGCGGAGAGCGCCCGCGTACGCGAGCGTCTGGTCCCACAGCTCGGCGTAGGTGATGCGCTGCTCGCCGACGACGACGGCGACGTCGTCCGGGTACCGGGCCGCTGACTCGGCGAGGATCGTGGCGACGGACGCGGTCGCGTGGTGGTGCGGATGGCCGGCAGCGGGCCGTCCGGCGCTCGCTGCGTCCGCCGGTGCGGCGAGGTCAGTGGTGGTCATGCCGGGCTCCGTCTCCGTCGACGATGGGTGTCCGTCGATCGTACGGGTGGGAGCGCGGCGCGGTTCGCCGACCCGTCAGTGGATGCGGAGCTCCGAGACCATCGGGCAGGTGAACGGGTCGCGGGCGGCCAGGCCGACCCGGTTGAGGTAGCGGACGACGATGCCGTACGAGCGCAGGAGCGTCGTCTCCGTGTAGGGGACGTCGAGCGTCTCGCAGTGCTGACGGACGAGCAGCCGGGCCTTCTTCAGGGCCGGTCGCGGCATCGACGGGAACAGGTGGTGCTCGACCTGGTAGTTCAGACCGCCCATGAGGAACGACACCCACCAACCGCCGCGGATGTTGCGCGAGGTGCGCACCTGGCGCGAGAAGAAGTCGACCTTGGCGTCGTGCGCGATGGTCGGCATGCCCTTGTGGTTCGGCGCGAACGAGGCACCCATCATGACGCCGAAGACGGCGAGCTGCACGCCGAGGAACGCACACGCCATGCCGAACGGCAGGAACCAGAAGAGGACGGTCAGGTAGATGCCGAAGCGCAGGACGAGGAGCGTCGCCTCGAGCACGCGTGCCCGGACGTCGGCCTTGGTGTCGGCGCCGGTCAGCACGGTGTGCACGGCGGACCAGTGCAGGTTGATGCCCTCGAGCGTCAGGAGCGGGAAGAACAGCCACCCCTGGAACCGGGTGAAGACGCTCCGCGCACCCCGGGTCACCGCTGCGTCCTCGGGCGTGAACCGGATGACGCCGGCGGCGATGTCCGGGTCCTTCCCGATCGTGTTCGGGTTGCCGTGGTGGCGGGTGTGCTTGGTCATCCACCACGAGTAGCTCAGGCCGACCAGGAACGTGCCGACGTAGCGGCCGGCGCGGTCGTTCCAGCGCTGTGAGGCGAACACCTGACGGTGCGCGGCCTCGTGCGACAGGAAGGCGAACTGGGTGAAGACGACGCCGAGCGCGCCGGCGACGATGAGCTGGAACCACGACTCGCCCAGCACGGCGAAGGCGATCCACGCGAGTGCGAGCGTGCCGACGAGCGAGCCGAACAGCGACCAGTAGAACCCGGTGCGGCGGCGGAGCAGGTCGTGCTCCTTGACCTGCGCGAGGACGGCCGAGTAGGTGGACGTGCTCGAGCCCCTGGGGCCCGCGGCGGGCCTCGTGCGGGTGTAGCCGGGCTGGATCGGGGTGGTGGTCAACGCAGACCGACCTTCCGTCGCCGCCGGTCTGCACCGGCGTGGGGTGTTCGCGCGATCGCGCTGGTCGCCACGATAGGCGATGGAGATGCGGAGTCCTGTGAGTGCTCAGGAAGGACGGAGCATGTCGCTCGGCTCAGGCCGACGGCGAGCGGCGGTCATGCCGGACGGCACGGCGACGGGCGGCGGCGGACAACGCGATCGCGGCTCCGGTGATCCACAGGCCGAGCGTCAGGAGTGCGCGGCCGACGCCGGCGCCGTCGAAGTAGCTGGCCGCCGTCACCGCCCCGAACGCCGCTCCAGGCGGCAGGGCGCCACCGACGACGGACAGGAACGGCGGCAGGAGGTGTGTGCTCACCGTCGCGCCGCTGGTCGCGTTGCCGAGGGTGGTGAACACGAGCGTGGACACGACGACGCCCATCGGGCCGAGGAGGGCGGTGATGGCCAGGGTCGACAGCGAGACGGCCACCGCGAGCAGCGCCAGCACGCCGACGACGACAGCGGGGGCCGCGGGGACGGCGCCGGCGACCGGTCCGGCGATGACGGCCACGACGACGGCCGCGGCGATGCTCCCGATGACGGTGACCGCGACGCGCACCCACAGGCCGGCCAGGGCGCCGAGGGAGTTCATGATCTGGGCGAGGACGAAGGCGGCGAGCGTGGTGCCGAACACGAGGTAGAAGCCCGCGATGCCCTGCCCGTCCCCGGTCACGAGCGGGACGAGGTCCTGGGTGCGGGTCACCGGGACGCCGCCGGCCCGGGCGACACCGCTCAGCAGGGCCGTCGCCGCACCGGTCGCGCTCCGCCCGTCCGCGCCGGCGACGGCGAGCATCGATCCGTCGGCAGCGGGGACGAGCGCGGCGACGACGTCGTGTGAGCGGACGAGGGCGCGAGCGGCGGCTGCGGAGTCGACCGGACGGACGTCGGCGGAGTCACCGAGCGCCGTCGAGGCCGCGTCGGCGAGCTGTGCGCCGACGACCGCGACCGGCAGGTGGTGCGGCACGGGGGCCTTCTGCAGTCCGATGTAGAGGCCGGCGAACGCACCGGCGATGGCCATCGCGACGAGCACCTGCACGACGAGGACCGGGAGGACCCGGCGGAGCGGCGGGAGCGAGGGACCGGAGGAGCCGTGGTTAGTAATCGATTCATTACTCATGGAATCGAATGATACCCTCGGGGTATGACGACGGCAAGGGGTCCGGTCCCCAGGGCAGCGGAGCGCATGGCGGGCAGTCAGCGGCGGGAGGCGACCCTGGCCGCCGCGGCCGCCGTGTTCGCCCGCGAGGGGTACCACGGGGCGACCACCGAGCGGATCGCGAAGGCCGCCGGGATCAGCCAGCCCTACGTCGTCCGCATGTTCGGGTCGAAGGAGAACCTGTTCCTCGCGGTCATCGACGGCTGTCTCGAAGCGGTCCTCGACACGTTCCGTGCGGCGCTGGACGACGGGCAACCGGGCACGGTCGAGTCCCGGCTCGGCGAGGCCTACCGGACGCTCGCGACCGAGGACGGCGTCCACCTCATCGTGATGCAGTCGTACATGCTCGGTGCGGACCCCGTGATCGGGCCGGTCGCACGGGAGGGGTTCACGCGGATCCTCCGGTTCCTCGTCGAGGACGCGCACCTCACGCCGTCGGCCGCCGAGACGTTCCTCGCCAAGGGGATGCTCATCAACACGTTGCTCGGCATGCGGCTGCACGAGCACGACGACGAGGACGCCCGTCGCTTCGTGGCGTCGGTCATCGGTCCGGGTCCCGGAGGACCCGGACCGACCGAGGCCTGACGCCGCCCGCCGCGGGCCCCGGGCCTGTCGGCGGCCCAGGGCCCGCCGGGTCACCGCCCGGCGGCGCTCGTGGCGCGGGTCACGCGGTCCACGAGCACGGCGATCGCGTCCCCGGCGCTCGGACGCTGCTCGTTCTCCTCGCGGAGCCGCCGGGCCGCGGCGGCATGGCGCGACCCGGCGAGCACCGCGTGCACCGCCGGCCCGACGGCAGCGGGCTCGTCGACCACCACGGCGACGTCGGCCGCGGCAGCACGCTCGGCGTTGATGAACTGGTCGGCGCCCTGGGGGAGCAGCACCATCGGGACGCCGACACTCGCGGCCGCGAGCACCGTACCCGCTCCCGCAGCGCTCACCACGACGTCGACGCCGTCCAGCAGCTCCCGCATCGGCCGGAACGGCACGTGGTGGACGTGGTCGGTGTCCTCGAGGTGGTCCCCGATCACGCCGACCGTCGCGAGGACGTCCGCCTGGTCAGGGTGGAGGCCGTCGATGATCGCCGTCAGGAGTGCGGCGTCCCCGAACACCGTCCCGAGCGTGACGAGCACGCGCGGCCGCTCGGACGCCGGGAACGGCGGCAGCGGAGTGGTGTCGCCCGGACGGCTGTGCGGCTCCGCCCGGAACGGGACGGTCAGGGGGTGCTGCGTCCACCCGGACGCCTGCAGGGACGCCGGCGTCGGGTCGAGCAGCGCCACCGGGGGTGACGGCACCAGGCCCCGGCCCGCGTACCGGGGGAGCACGAGCTCCGTCATCGGACGTCGGAACGCATCGGGCACCTCCGGTCCGAACGCGACGACGGCGTACGGGACGTCGAGCGTCGCCGCGACGAGCGGACCCACCAGGTCGACCGCGTCGGCCACGACGACGTCCGGGCCCCACGTCCTCGCTTCGCGGACGGCGTCGTCGACGGTGAGGTCGACCCGCGTCCCGGCGAAGAACTCGGCGACGGCCGCCGGTTCCGGTCGGTTCGCCGGGTCGCTGCCGGGGATGCGCCGGGCCACCTCCGCGAACAGCTCGGGAGGCATGGGACCCGCTGCCAGGACCGGTACCCCGGGCAGTTCGGCGGCGAGGGCGTCCCGCATGCCGCCGCTGGTGAGGACGGCGACGTCGTGCCCCGCCGATGCGGCGGCGCGGACGAGCGGGACGAGGGGGAGCAGGTGTCCGAGTGCGGGGACACCGGAGAAGAGGATGCGCATGGTGGGTCCTTCCAGGGTTCGTGGGTTCGTGGTGATCGGGAGGACCAGGTTCAGTCCGCGGCGAGGACGAGCGGGATGCTGCGGCGGCGCCCGACGACGAGCGGGAGCGTGCTGGCGGCCACCATCAGGACGAGGCTCACCAGCGTGGCCGGGCCGGCCACACCCAGTCCGACGTCGGGCGACGTGCCGGGGACGGTGACCCCGAGGGCGATCGCCTGCGCGACGCCGCTCACCACCAGGACGGCGGCCGACACGAGCACCGCGGTCCCGACGAGGACGACCGACTCCCAGGCGGCCCGTGCCAGGACGACCGACCGGGACCCGCCCGCGGCCTCGACGAGCGCGGCCTCCTGCTCACGGGTCCGCCCGGCCATGAGCACGGTCGCGGCGGCTCCGGACAGCGAGACGAGCAGCGGTCCGCCGAGCATGAGGAGGAGGCTCTGCGGATCGAGTCCGGGTCCGTCCCCGCCGGTGGACCGCCGGACGGCGTCGGCGGTGGTCGCGAACCCGCCCGTGATGCTGGCCGGGAGCGCGATCGTGAGGACGAGGGCACCGACCGTCGCGCTGCTCCGGCCGACCGCGGAGGCCGCGGCGTTCCGGGCCAGGAACCACGACGCCGACCAGTGCGCCGGCAGGACGGCGGTCCAGGCGCGCAGCACGACCGGGAACAGCGTCGGCCCGACGGCGACGGCGGCCGCGGTGAGGAACGGCCCGATGAGCAGGACCGAGGTGGACGCACGCACTCCACCGGCTGCGAGGCTCGACGTCAGCAGGACGGCGAGCACGACGGCGACGCCCGCGAGCGTCCACCGTCCCCAGCTCGTCCGACCCGCCGCTGCGTCGGGGTCGCGGAGGACCTCGACGGGGCGCACCCGACCGGCGCGACGGGACGACCGGAGACTGCTGAGGACGACGACGGCCGTCACGGCGACGACGACGGCGACCCCGCCGACGACGTCGAAGCGCTCGTCGAGGTCGCGGAGCCCGTCCGAGGCCGAGAGCCCGAGGTGCAGGACGGCCGGCGCGACGGGCGCGACGACGAGGCACCCGAGGGTGCTCCCGACGAGGGCGACCACGCCGAGCTGGAGCCGGACGACGACGGTGACGGTCCGGGACGGGACGCCCACGAGCTGCCAGAGCGCGTACCCCCGGCGCTGCAGGTCGATCGTCAGTCGGGTCACGCTGCCGAGCACCGCGGCCACCGCGACGACCGTGAGCACCACGACCAGCGTCGCCAGGGTGCCCAGGCCGGCTGCACGCAGCAGGTCGAGTTCGTCGCCCGAGGCGATCAGCGCGATCCCGGTCTCGACCATGGCCGCCGCGACCGCCAGGGCCACGGCCGTCGCCGCGCTGACGACCAGCGCCCCGACCCAGATCCCGGCGTTGTGCCGGAGGTCGCTGAGGACGAGTCGGAGCATCGTCACGCCTTCTGGGCAGCGGCGGTGAGCGCGTCGAGGACCTGCCCCGCGCTCGGACGGACGAGTTCCCGGTGGATCGAGCCGTCCCGCAGCACGAGCACCCGGTCCGCGCGGGCGGCGGCCTCGAGGTCGTGCGTCACCATCACGACCGCGCGGTCGCCGGACGCCACCTGCCGCAGGAGCCCGAGCACCGCGTCACCGGCCGTGGTGTCGAGCGCGCCGGTGGGCTCGTCGGCGAAGACGACCTCCGGACGGGACGCCAGCACCCGGGCGATCGCGACCCGCTGCTGCTGCCCGCCCGACAGGCTGCCCGGACGGTGGTCCCCGCGGTCGGCGAGCCCGACCGATGCCAGTGCCGCGTCGACCTCGGCGGTGGAGACCGGGCGGTGCGCGAGGCTCGCGGGGAGCGCGATGTTCTGCCGGGCCGTCAGCGAGGGGATGAGGTTGAACGACTGGAAGACGAAGCCGACGGTGGAGCGGCGCAGGGCCTGCAGCTGCTTCGGTCGCAGGGTCTCGAGCCGCTGCCCCGTGATGGACACCGACCCGCTGTCGTAGGGCTCGAGGGCGGACAGGCAGTAGAGGAGCGTCGACTTGCCGGAGCCGCTCGGCCCGACGATCGCGACGAACTCGCCCGGCTGCACGGCGAGCGAGACACCGCGCAACACCTCGACCCGACCCTGGTCCGGGCCGGGGAACGACTTGATGAGGTCCTCTGCATGGAGGAGTGGTTCGGTCATGGCGTCAGTCCACCTCGGTCTGGTCGTCCGGTCACGGGTGCAGGCACGAGACGGAGGGTGGAGCGCGCTCCACCTCCACGGGCAGCTCCGTGTCCTTCGCCCCGGGCCGTCCGACGAGCGTCGCGGGCGCACCGCCCTGTGGGCATCCGTCGACTGACGTAGGCGAGCCGGTCGGGCCCGCCGGGCCTAGTCGGCGTGTCCGGTCGCGGCGAGCGCCTCCGCGAGTCCGGCGCGGCTGCTGACGCCGAGCTTCGGGAAGACCTTGTAGAGGTGGGTGCTCACCGTGCGGTGCGACAGGTAGATCCGGTCCGCGATCTCGCGGTTCGACATCCCCGCTGCCGCCAGCCGGGCGATCTGCAGTTCCTGTGGGGTGAGCGGAGCGCTCGCCGACGGCGCGCCGGAGGTGCCGTTGGGCGGGGCCTCACCGGCGGCGCGGAGCTCCGCGGCGGCCCGTGCGGCGAACCCGGCGGTGCCCGCGGCGACGAACTCGGCGAGCGCCTCCCGGAGGTGGGTGCGGGCCTCCACGACGCGGCGTTCCCGTCGGAGCCACTCGCCGAAGAGCAGGCGTGTGCGCGCGAGCTCGACGGGGGACTCGCTCAGCTGGCCCGCCTCGACGGCCCGGACGAACCAGGACTCGGCTCGGTCCGCCGGAGCGAGCAGCGCCCGGCTGCGGAGCACGAGGGCGGTGAGGTGCGCGGACCGGAAGGTGCTCGCCACGGCCTCGGCCTCGGCGAGGGTCTCGGTCACCGACTCCGGCCGACCGCCGTGCACGGCGGCCTCGGTGCGGTCCGCGATGGCCCAGAGCGAGCGTGTCGGGTGCACCGTCATGTGCGTGAACTCGATCTGCGCGTCTCGGTACCGGTGCTGCCCGAGCGCGACGAGGCCCGCCGCCCAGCGTGCGTCGGCACTGGCGAGTGCGAGCCGTCCGCCCAGGGAGCGGGCCGAGCCGTCCCGGAGCGCCTGCGCGGCGGCCTCGGCGTCGCCGAGCAGGGCGTGCGCCCGCGCGAGCGTTCCGTACGCCATCCCGGCGACGAGGGGGAGGTGGCTCTCGCTGGCCATCCGGACGGCGTACTCGGCGTCGGCGACGGCGTCGCGGATCCGCCCGCGGAGCAGGAGGACCGTGGCACGCCCGCGGAGGGCCTGGGCCTCGTCGGCCACCGCGCCGAGCTCGTGCGCGCGCTCGTAGGCGAGTTCCCAGCACGTCAGCGCGGTCTCGAGGTCCTGCAGTGACTCGGCGGCGATCGCGAGGGAGGCCATGCCGAGGGGTGAGTCGGTGAGCTGCGGGACGAGGTGCGGGAGGTCCGCCCGGGCCGCGGGAGCCGTCCCGAACGGGTTGAGCAGGGCGAGTGCGACCGGCTTCAGCGGACTCGAGGAGGACAGGCTGCGCAGCTGTGTCTCGATCGCGTGCCACTCCGCGCGGGGCAGGTTCCGCCCGCGGACGCTCAGTGCCCAGACCCAGAGGACCTCCACGAGCCGGTCGGTGTGCTCGGCGCCGCCCAGCACGGACCGGACGCGGTCCGTCTCGATGCGGCCGGCGACGGGTGACCCCGTGGTGAGGCTGAGGACGGTGCGGGTCACGGCGGTGGCGGTCACGGTGTCCGGTTCGCCGGCCAGGGCGTCCACCTGCTCGAGGAGCTCGATCGCCTCGTTCGTCATGCCGGCGGCCCGCGCGGTCTCCGCCGCACGTCCGAGCCGACGGGCCCGCCCGACGTCCCCCTGCGACAGGGTGGCCGCGCGTTCGTAGGCGCGGACCGCCTCCGGCCGTGCGCCGCGCTGCTCGGCGCGTCGGGCGACCGTCTCGAGGTCGGCGGCGATCGTCTCGTCGCGCTCGAACGTGGCGGAGGCGCGGTGCCATGCGGCTCGGGTCTCGTCGCGGGCGACCGACGCGAGCGCGCGGTGCGCGGCGGCGAGTTCCGCGGCGGTCGCGCTCCCGAGGACGGCGGACCGGAGGAGCGGGTGCCGGAAGTGCAGGGCGGCCAGGTCCGTCCGGAGGAGTCCGCGGACCTCGAGCGGCCCGAGGTCGGCCAGCCCGAGGTCCATGGTCCGCGCCGCCGCCATGACGTCCTGGAGCGCGGCGTCGTCGGCGGCCGCCGCGAGGACCAACAGTGCCCGGCTGCCGGCCGGGACGGCGGAGAGCTGGTCGAGGAACGCCTGCTCGAGCCGACGGGTGGTCGGGAGCCGGGTGGCGAGGGAGGTGCCGGCGGCGCCGGTGGCGGCGAGCGCGGCCGGGAGCTCGCGGAGGGCCAGCGGGTTGCCGCCGGCCTCGGCGAGGATGCGCCGACGCGCGGCCTCGGACAGTCCGCCGGCGCGCTCGGCGAGGAGGGCCTCCGCGGCGTCCTCCGGCAGGGGGCCGAGCTCGAGGCGGGCCGCGGAGCAGGGGAGGGAACCGGTGGGTTCGTGCCCGGTGCGTGCGGTCGCGATGACCACGATCGGCGCGTTCGAGAGCCGCAGCCCGATGAAGTCGAGCACCTCGGCGCTCGAGCGGTCCACCCAGTGCAGGTCCTCGACGCGGACGAGGACCGGTCGGTGCGCCGCGGCCTCCTCGAGCAGGCCGAGGGCCGCGGTGCTCACGAGGAGGCGGTCCGGCACGGGGCCGTCCTCGACGGCGAGGGCGGTGAGCAGGGCGGCGCGCTGCCGTCCCGGCAGGGCGTCGGCGTACGGGAGCAGGGGGTGGAGCAACTCGTGCAGACCGTCGAACCCGACGGCGTTCGACCCCTGGACGCCCGTGCACCGGAGGACGCGGTGTCCGGCACGGCGGGCGTGTGCCTCGACCGCGGCGACGAGGGCGGTCTTGCCCACGCCGGCTTCGCCCTCGACGAGCACGGCGGCGCCGCCTCCGCCCGACCGGTCGAGCAGGGCGGTCAGGGCGGCGAGCTCCTCGTCGCGGCCGAGGAGCGGGCGCTGGTCGTCCGTGCGGAGGCGCAGGACGCCGTCGTCCGTCCCGCCCTGGAGGCTCGCAGCGAGTCCGTCTGCACCCATCGTCGGTCCTCCCCGCCGGTTTGCGTGATCTTTCACTCAAACGTACGGGGTCCGGTCCCGGTGGGCAAGCCGAGCGGTCGCTACGGGTGGTCCGCCGGCCGCGGGAGGGTGCCGTGGTCGATGACGGTCTCGTACACCCGCTCGAGGACGTCGGCGAAGCCCGGCAACTCCGCGCTGTCGAGCCCGCTGAAGAACATCTGCTTGACGAGTTCCGTGTGGGCGGGCGTCGCGTCGCGCAGGGCCTGCCAGCCGTCGTCCGTCAGCGCGACCGCGGTGCTCCGTCGGTCCTGTTCCCAGCGGCGGAGCTCGAGGAGGCCGCGCTCGGCGAGGCGCTTCGTGTGGTGGGAGGCACGGCTCCGCTCCCAGCCGATGCGCGTCGCGAGGGCGGTCATCGTCATCTCACCGCCGGGCTCGCTCGTGAGGGCGACCAGGACGTCGTAGTCGGCGAGCGAGATGTCGCTGTCCGCGCGGAGCTGCCGGTTCATCTCGTACCGGAGCCGGAGTTGCAGCTTCATCCAGGCGTACCAGACCCGGATCTGCTCGTCGGTGAGGAACGCGTACGGCGACTCCGGGGGCACCTCGCCGTGGGCTGCCATCGTCCGTCACCTCCCGTCGCCCGACCGCCGGACGCCCGACCATCATGGCAGGGCGTCCGACGGGGACTGGTCCGACCGTCAGGCGGGCGGTGCGCTCGTCAGCAGGGTGTACACCTTCGCGATGACGTCGCCCTCGATGAAGCAGATGTCCATCCCGGACACGACCGGCGGTTGGCCGTCGGGGCCGAAGTGCCAGGCGAGGTACCCCATGCCGTGGTTCTCGTACACCGGGCCGGCAGGCGAGAAGACGAAGCCGGGGGCCTCGTCGAGCAGCCGCTGGGCCTTGGCGTGCAGGGCCTCGTGCCCGACGACGACCTCGTCGGGGTCGAGGAAGGCGACGTCGGGTGCGTAGGTGCGCGCGATCGCCTGCCGTCGGCGCTCGGGGTCGCGTTCGCCGAACACGTCGAACAGGTTGGCGTGCATGAGGGACTCGAGGGGTTGGGACACAGCGGGCTCCGGACGGGTCGTGGTGGTCGGGGATCAGGGGTGGGACGGTGCGCGGTCGGTCCAGTCGAACACCAGGTGTCGGACCGCGATCGCCCAGGCGCCGTCCACGCGGACGAAGCGGTCGAGGTAGCGGATCGACATCGTCAGGAGGGTCCGCTGCTCGCCCTCGTGCAGGACGTGGAAGGCGACGCAGTACGTCTCGCCCTCGGCCTCGTCGTCACCCGTGAAGCGGATGATCGACTGGCCGGTGAGGTAGGTGGTCACGTCGTACTGCTCGACGAGGCCGGCGAACGTCTCCTCGAGGCGTTCCCGCCCACGGATCGTGTCGACCGGCTCGGACGTCGACGGGTCGCCCTGGAAGAGGACGACGACGCCGTCCTCGGTGAACACCGACGCCTCCAGGCGGGCGTCGCGGCGGTCGGCACCGCGGGCGTAGGTCGCCAGGAGGGTGCGGATCTCCTCGCGGGCGACGAGGGTCTCGAGGGTCTCGGTCACGGCTGCTCCTCGGTGGTCGTGGTCGTGCTCGCTGATGGACGGTCGGACGGACGCCCTGACGGACGGGCGGGAGGGCGCGGTGGGTCGGGTCACCACCGCGCCCGTCGCCGTCAGGCCAGGGCCGCGCGCAGGGAGGCGGTGGCCAGCAGGAGCGCGTGCTTCGCGGCCTCGGTGTCGTGCAGCGAGTTCACCATCACGAAGTCGTGGGTGATGCCGCCGAAGCGGGCGTTCGTCGCCTTGACCCCGGCCTCGCGCAGCCGCGCGGCGAAGGCCTCGCCCTCGTCCCGGAGGACGTCGGCCTCGGCCGTGATGACGAGCGTCTCGGGCAGCGTCGCGAGCGTCTCGAGCGGCGCGCGCAGGGGCGACACCGTCGGGAGCGCGCGGACCGTCTCGTCGGTCGTGTACTGGTCCCAGTACCACTGCATGCCGGCGCGGGTGAGGAAGTATCCCTCGGCGAACTCCTGGTACGAGCCGGTGTCGAACGCGGCGTCGGTCACCGGGTAGAAGGCCACGAGCTTGACGAACTCGACGTCCCCGCGCTCGGCGGCGAGCAGCGACAGTGCGATCGCCATGTTGCCGCCGACGGAGTCGCCGGAGACGGCGAAGCGGGACGCGTCGAGGCCCTTGTCGCGGCCCTCGCGGACGACCCACTGCGCCGCCGCGTACGACTGCTCGAGGGCGACCGGGTGGCCGGCCTCCGGCGATCGGTCGTACTCGGGGAAGACGACGGCGGCGTTCGACCCGATCGCCAGGTCACGGACGAGCCGGTCGTGGGTGTGGGCGTCACCGAACACCCAGCCGGCGCCGTGCACGTACAGGATGACGGGCAGGTTCGCCGTCGTGCCGGCCGGCTTCACGAGGCGGATCTTCACGGTGCCGGTGGGGCCGCCCTCGATCTCGAGCCACTCCTCGTCGACGTCGGGCTTGAAGATCGGGGTGTCCTGGACCGCGTCGACGGCCTTCCGGCCCTCCGCTGGCGGCAGCTCGTTGAGGAAGGGCGGGGTGGACGTCGCGTCGACGAACTCCTGCGCGGCGGGCTCGAGGGCGATGCCCTTCGGGTTTCCGGCCATGGTGTTGCTCCTTGTCGGGGTGTCGGTGGGATGGGTGGGGCGGTCCCCACGTTCGCAGCAGGGCCGACGGTGCGGCATCCGTCAGCTGACGTATCCGCTCAGAGCACGCTCGTGCCGAGCTCCCAGAGGCGGTCGGCGTTCCCCCGGTCGAGGGCGTACCGGGCGACACCGCGGTCGTGACCCGTGCCGTCGTCGAGCACCGGGGCCTCCTGGTTGTCCTCGAAGTACCGCCCGGTCACGCCGGACACGGTCGGCGAGGCGACGAGCAGCGTCGAGGTCGCGGCCCCCTGCGCCGGGGTCTTGTAGAACGGTTGCTCGATGCGGTTGCCCGCCTCGTCCATCGCGCCCATGGCGCGCAGGGTTTCGTCGTCGAGGTGCCGTTGCAGCCCGGTCGTGATCCACCCCGGCATCAGGCTGTTCGCGACGACGCCGTCCGCCGCCCACCGTTCGGCGACGCCCACGGCGAGCAGGACGTCGGCCGTCTTCGACTGCGCGTACGCCGCCCACCGGTCGTAGGGACGCTCGTCGAACTGGGGGTCCTCGAAGTGGAACGGCGACCGCAGATGGGCTGTGGAACTCACCGTGACGACCCGTCCGTCGCCGGCCTCGACGACGGCGTCGCGGAGCCCGAGGAGGAGCGCGAGGTGTCCGAGGTGGTTCGTCGCGAGCTGCAGCTCCCACCCGACGGCGGAGAGCTGTCGATCGGGCAGCGCCATCACGCCAGCGTTCGCGACGACCCCGTGGAGCGCACCGACCGCGTCGTCGGCCCAGGCGTCCGTGAACCGGCGGACCGAGGCGAGGTCGGCGAGGTCGAGCGGGCGCGCGTGGACCCGGTCCGCCGTCCGACCCGTGCGCTCGAGCGTGGCGGTGGCCCGGACGGGGTCGCGGACGCCCACGACGACCTCGGCGCCGGCACCCGCGAGGGCGAGCGCGGTCTCGGCGCCGATGCCGGACCCGCCGCCCGTGACGAGGTACCGCCGGCCGTGCAGGTCGACGTCGGCGAGGACGTCGGCTGCGGTGGCCGACGCCGGGAAGGGGGTGCTGACCAGCTCGGTCACGATGGTCGTCCCTCCCCGTCAGGACCGACGTGCCGCAGCGAGCGCCGCGGTCATGCCGTCGCGGTCGTGTCGGACGCCGTACGCGGGCTGGTCGCGTTCGTACCGCCACCCCTCGCTGAGGGGCCCGACGTCGACGACGTCGAACCCGAAGCGGTCGAGCAGACCGGCCACGACCGCCTTGGCGTCGGCGTCGTCGCCCGCGACCGTCAGCGCCCGACGGCCCGGGGTGCCGGCCGGGGAACCGTCGGTGGTGACGTCGGCGGCGCCGAGGTTGTTGAGCGCTTTGACGACGGAGGCGCCGGGGAGCGCGCGTTGCAGCAGCTCGGAGGTCGTGGGGTGCGGGTCCTGCTCGAGCTCGGCGATCCTGCCGGAGTACTCGGGGTAGTAGTTGCCGGTGTCGACGACGACCTTGCCCGCGAAGGCGTCCGCGGGCAGCGCCGCGTAGCCGGTGACCGGGATCGCGACGACGACCACGTCGCCGGCCCTCGCCGCGTCGGCCACCGACGCGGCGCCGGCGAGCGGGGCGAGCTCGGCGATGAGCGTCTCGAGCGTCTCAGGACCGCGCGAGTTCGCGATGACGACGTCCAGGCCGGTCTCGGTGGCGCGTCGGGCGATGTGCGAGCCGACGTTGCCGGCGCCGACGATGCCGAGGGTCTGGACGGGGGTGGGGCTGGCCATGCGGGTGCTCCTGACGTGGTGGGTGCCGTGGTCCCTCCAGGTTCCGCGGTCCTGCCCGGCCGGGGCATCCGTCGGACGACGTAACCGCGCCGCGGTCGGACCGTCGCGACACGACTGCCCGACCGCGGCACGGCGTGCGCCCTGCGATCCGGTCCTGGCCTACCGGATCTCGAGGTCGTACACCGAGTAGCCGTACGGCGTCGCGCGCTCGACGCCGTGCAGGCGGACGTACCGCCACGAGCCGTGCAGGTCGAGCCGGTCGGTCCCGCCGTCACCGTCCGTCTCGGTCGCGAGCGTCGTCCACCCGTCGTCCGTCGCGTTCCGCGCTTCGATGCGGTAGGCGCGGCCGAACGCGTCCTCCCACCGCACGACGGCTCCGTGCAGCTCGTGCTCCGCGCCGAGGTCGACCGCGAGCCACTGGTCGTCGGTGTGCCCGCTCGCCCAGCGGGAGCCGGCGTCCCCGTCGACGGCGTTGCGGGCGGGGACGCCGTCACCTTCGTCGGCCGAGGACGACACGGCCGCACGGTGTGCGAGGTCGGGGGTCGGGGCGCCCTCGGTCGAGAACACGCGGAGGGCCCACAGGGAGACGCCGTACGCCGTGTGGCGGCGGTCGGCGAGCAGGCGGACGTACCGCGCGGACACGTCCTCGAACGGGTGGGTCGCCGTGCCGCCGCTGCCGTGCTGCTCGCCGGCGACCGTCCGCCACTCGTCGTGCGGGTCGTCCCGGACCTGGATGCGGTAGGCCTCGGCCGAGGCGGCCTCCCAGTCGACCTGGACCTGGTCGACGGGCACGACGGCGCCGAGGTCGACGGCGATCCACTGGTCGTCACGGGCGGCGCTGGACCACCGCGTGGCCCCGTCCCCGTCCACCGCGTTGCGGCCGGCGAGGTCTCCGCGCTCGTCGGAGGACGTGGTCACCGGCTTGCCGACCGCGACGTCCCGCGACGGGCCGGGCAGGACCGCTCCGTCGTCGTCGGCGTGCTCGTCGAGGGTGGTCACCGCCGCCTGTGCGGAGGCCCGTCCGACGGTGGCGGTGACGGTCGCGGTGGCACCGCCGTCACGTCCGGCGGTCACGACGCCGTCGCCGTCGACGCTGCCCGTGCCGACGTCGTCCCCGCCCGCGACGGACCACGCCGGTCGGTCCGTGGCGAGGAGGCCGCCGTACCCGTCACGGTCGAAGCCGTACGCCCGGAGCCGGACGGTGTCGGCGGGGCGGACGGTCGCCGACCGCGGTGCCAGGAGCACGTCCTCGACCTCGACGGCGGAGGCAGCCGGGGTGCCGGACACGTGCACCTCCCAGATCGAGTAGCCGTACCCGGTCAGCCGCTGCGTCATGTGCAGGCGGACGAACCGGGCACTCGTGCCGACCGCGACGGTGTCGGCGTCCGCGGTGGTCTTCTCGACCGTGCGGACGTCCCGCCAGTCGTCGTCCGCGGCGTCCTTCACCTGGACGACGTACTGCTCGGCGGCGGCGGCCTCCCAGTCGACCCGCACGGTGGTGACGTCGGTCATGCGCCCGAGGTCGATCGTGTAGTCGACGTCGTCGACCCCGTGCGCGCTCTCCCAGCGGGTGCTGCGGTCGCCGTCGACGGCCTTGCCGGCGGTGTTGCCGCCGTCCGACGAACTCGCGGTGACGTCGGCTCCGGCTGCGGCGTCCGGGATCGTCGTGACGGACGCCACGACGGCGGCGCCCTCGACGCCTGCGCCGGTGGCGACGACGTACCCGGAGCCGGCGGCGGTCGTCGTCACGGTGCCGTCGGCGGCGACCGTGCCGGACCCGGTGTAGGTCCAGCTGACGTCACCGGGCAGCGCGGCGGGGTCGCCGTACTGGTCGTGGCCGGCGGCGCGGAACCGCTGCGGCGTGCCGACGACGAGCCGCTCGGTGCCGGGGGTGACGTCGATCCCGGTGAGGACCGGTGCCGGGGCGACGCGGAAGGCGACCGATCCGTGCACGTCGCCGACGGTCGCGGTGACGGTCGCCCGGTCCGACCGCTCGCCGGCGCGGAGGACGCCGGAGTCGCTGATCGTGCCGGCGTCGGTGGACCAGGTGACGTCGCCGAGGTCGACGGTCGCGCCGTACTGGTCGCGGCCGGTCGCCGTGAACGTGGTGGTCGTCCCCGGGACGACGGTCTTCGGGTCGCCGTCGGCGTGCACCTCGATCTCGGCCAGGTGGGCGTCGAGGTGCGAGGTGATCTGCGTCTGCGCGGGGACAGCGATCTGCCCGATGACCTCGGTGCCGTCGTACACGTCGTACGTGTGCTGCACGGTGTCGGGGTTGTCGAGCACGTAGCTGATCGTCCCGTCGGCCGCGCGGAACACCTGGCTGAGCGGGTCGGAGGTGTGCCGGTCGGTGACCTCGGTGCCGACGGTGCGGTTCGACATGGCCTGGTGGTAGACGAGTCCGGCCATCGACTGTCCGGTCACGGCCGGGTCCTCGGCGTCCCACAGTGCGGCATGGACGTCCGCGTAGGTGTCCGGGTCGTACTGGCCGAGGAAGCCGAGGACGACGTTGCCGAGCGCGTCACCCATGCCGCTGAAGACCCGCGCGGCGTGCGCGGTGTCCGGCCCGGGGGTGTGGTCGGTCAGGTCGACGCCGTACAACCCGTCGATGGTGGCGGTGTCGGCGCGGAAGTCGTCGACGAGGAACGGCATGAGCGGCGACGGCACCGGCCAGTCCTCCGGCAGACGGTCGGCGGTGCGTCCGTCGAGCTGGGCGGGGACGAGCGACGCCGGGAGCGTCTCCGGGGTCCAGTACCGGTCCGGGAACACCACCCGTCCGTCGTCGTCGACCGAGACCAGCAGCGTGTCGGTGGCCTGGACGTACAGGGGGTTCGCGGCGGTGCGCTGGGTGACGTACCCGGGGTGGTTCGTCTCGACGCTGCGGATCGCCTCCTGCAGTTCACCGATCGCAGCCGGGCGGTCGCGGCTGATCGTCGCGTCCCCGTAGGTCCCGACACCCCACCACTTCTTCGTGAGCATCTGGATCCGGCCGGCGTTGCCGTCGGTGACCCCGGCCTGGCCGAGCGCCCGGGGTCGGGCCGCCATCATCTCCCGCATCAGCGCCTTCGAGAAGTCGGGGTCCCACCCGAAGTAGTCGAACCAGGGTGCGGTCGGCATCCACTGGATCCCGGAGATCCAGGCCGGGTCGCCGGAGAAGTACGTGGCGTGGGCCTGGCCGGAGTCGAACAGGATCCCGGCCTGTCCGTGCCGGTACGCGTCAGGGAACGCGCCGTTGCCGTCGTACGAGGCCGAGGCGGGGTTGCCGCGGACGTTCTGCCAGTAGTCGCGGACGGCGGCCCGTTCGGTGACGTACTGCATCGCGCCGGTGGCCTGCATGTCCTCGTCGCCGAGGACGCTGCCGAGCAGGAACAGGCCGGCTTCGGACTGGATCGCCTCGGAGGACGACTCCTGGTTGTTGCCGCCCGGGGAGGACACGCCGCCCGCGTTGGACCGGCCCTCCCAGACGCCGAAGGTGCGCAGGTGCGGGAAGCGGGCGTCGTCACGGTCCCAGTTCGCGTACTGCTTGACCACGAGGGTCGCCATGCCCTCGTACCGGTCCGCCCAGGCGGGGTCGACGCGGCCGAGGAGGGCCGTCGCGACGGCGAAGTAGCCGTAGTGGAAGTGGTTGTCGTTGAACTGCGCGGAGCCGTACGAGTCGGCGAACCCGATGAGGGCCTTCCACGTCGGGTACATGGCGAAGAAGTGCTCCTTCTCGCCGTCCGTGTACGTGTACCAGTCGGTCAGGGCCGTCTCGAGCGTGTCCTGCAGCTTCCGGGCGTCCTCGGTGGCGCCGATCTGCCGGGCGATGGTCATGTACTCGGCGAGTTGCAGGACGTCCTTGCCGCCCCAGTACGTGTCGCCGCCGTAGGTGGTCTTCGCGGCGTAGTCGTGCAGGTACCGCCGCATGACGTCCTCGGAGTACGGGTCGTCCCCGACGGTTTCCGGGGTGGCGCCGATCGGCGTGATGCCCGTGAACCGGTAGTCGAGCGTCCACCCGTCGTGCCCGACCGTCGTCTTCATCGTGCCGCGCGGGGTCGCGTAGGTGGCGCCGGTGAAGCGCAGGTTCGTGGTGGCGTCGGCGTACTGGTGCTGCAGCCAGCCCTGCACGGTGTCGTGGTCGTCGCCCTGGAGGGTCTCGGTGTCGACGGACCACTGCTGCCGGACGTTCGCGGCAGCGGGGTCGTAGGAGTACGTCATGGTCGTGTCGCGCGGCACGGCGAACGCGGTCCGGTGCAGGTCGTCCAGCGTGAGCCCGGCCTCGGGGACCGCGCTGAGGACCAGGTACGGCGTGCCGGAGGAGGCCTCGAGCGCGTTGCCGGTCCGGGTGAAGGTCGTGCGGTCGGGAGCGTGCACGCCGAAGACGTGCCCGTCCTGGCGGATCTCGAAGCGGTCCGTCGTCACCGGCAGCGTGAGGGGCCGTCCGTCGCCGTCGGTGACCTCGGCTCCGTCCTGCAGGGTGATGCGCGGCGTCATGCCGTGGAACTCGAACCACTCGTACGGCGAGCCCTGCATGCTCGTGACGTCCATGTACTGGCCGCCGGGGCCGTCCTGCGGCATGCGCCAGCTGACGTTCCAGTCGCCCCAGCGGAGCGCGTCGGCCTGCTCCGCGGAGAACGTCGTGGAGAACCGCTCGGCCAGGCCCTCCGGCGCGTCGGTGAGCAGGACCTGGTCGACGAGGACGTGGGCCCACCCGGCACGGAGGTCGTCGACGACGCGCACCTGCGCGGAGCGGCCCTGGAAGCGGGAGACGTCCCAGCTGTCCCACCGCAGCTGCTCGCTGTCGGTCCCGGTGCTGCTCGCCACGACGTCGCCGTCGACGAGCAGCTGCACGGCCTCGTGGTCGGGGTGGTTCCCGCCGCCGACGAGGAACGCGAGCGTGGACCGGTCGATCGTGAAGGACGGGGAGGTGAGCGTCCCGGTCGCGCCGTCACCGTCGGCGTCGGTGAACGAGTCGAGGAACCGGTCACCGAGCCACCCGGCGACCTCGCTCTGCCCGGTGGCCGTGCCCGACGCGGTCCGGTCGAACGCGTCGCCCGTGGCGGTCCAGCCCTCGGGCAGGCCGTCCTCGAAGTCGGCGAGCACCCGGTCGGAGGTGTCCGGGGTCGGCTCGACGGTCCCGCCGACCGTGACCGGCGCCTCGAGGCGCATCGCCGTGCCGTCGCTGTTCCAGCGCGTCGGGATGGTGACCTTCGTCCCGGCGGCGCTGTTCGACGAGACGAACGGGTACGCCCACATGTCGCCGGAGTACCTGCTGACGAGCAGGTCGGTCCACCACTGGTTCGTCGGGACCGGCTTGCCCGCCTGCGACGGGTCGATGTACAGCCGCTGGTCGAGCGTCTTCTGCACGTCGGCGCTGTCCGTGATGCTCGCCGGCGGGGTCGGGGCGTAGGACCCGTCACCGACCCGCACACCGTCGGCGGCCGGACCGACCGCCCGGGTCCCGGCGTCCTGCTCACCGACGGCCGCGGTCGCCTCGGCCGCGATCGCCTCGGCCGGGGACCGCGGGACGTCTGCGGTGGCGGTGGCGGCCGCAGCGGGCGGGCCGACGAGCGCGAGCAGGGTGGCCGCGGTCAGGGCGGAGGCGGTGACGGCGAGGACGGACCTCGTGCGGACGGCGGGACGCGGTGAGCTCACCGGGGACTCCTGTCGGAGGGGCGGGCCGGACACGGCGGACTCCGCGGTGCTCGGCTGGGGCTGTGGTGCGGGACCTGTACCCGGACTGATCGGCAGGGCTCGACGATCCGTCAGCGGTCCCACGTCCTGGATCCTGACGGTGTCCGGGGTCACGCACACGGGTGGAGACCGGACTCCCGTGGTGGAGCCGACTCCACCGTCGACCGGTCGCCGTCACCCTGGTGGTGGTGCGCCTCCGCGCCCTACCGTGGGCGGGTGACGAGCACGGACCGGACCGATCCACCGACGCGCACGGGCGCCCCGCCCCGTCGGACCGGGCCGTCGACCGGGCCGGCGTGGACCGTCCCGCCGTGGACGTTCCTCCTGTCGGGCACGCCGTGGCGAGCGCTGCTCGACGTCACCCTCACCGCGGCGCTCGGACTCGTCGTCGTCGCACCCGTCGTGGCCACCTGGTTCCTCGCCCCCGTCTGGGCCGTCGCGGTCGCCCGGGTCGGTCGCCGCCTGCCGGTCGTGCTCGGACTGCCCCGCGTCCCGGACCCCCGGTCGTCCGGACGAGTCCGCCACACCACCCTGCGTGGACGGTTCCGCGACCCGCTCGCCTGGTCCGAACTCGGCTACCTGCCCGTGTTCCTCCTGGTCGCCGGGATCGGCTTCGCACTGGTCGTCCTGACCCTCGTCAGCGTCAGCGTCGCCGTGGGGGCCGCCACCGGGGCGCGCCCGCAGGACGACGACGTCGTCCGGACCTGGCTCGACGGCCTCCGGCTCAGCCCACCCGTGGAGCTCGCGGGCGCCCTCGTCGTGCTCGTCGTCCTGCTGTACGCGGTCACCGCCCTCGCGACCGCACACGACCTGGTCGCCCGGGCACTCCTCGGCGACCGGACCGGGGAACTCGAACACCGCGTCGAGGAACTCACCGACTCGCGGCGGGCACTCCTCGACGGGTTCGACGCCGAGCGGCGACGCATCGAACGCGACCTGCACGACGGCGCACAGCAGCAGCTCACGATCCTGTCGATGAACATCGGTCTGCTCGCGGTCGACCTCGACGCCGCCGAGCGGGACGGCCGGGACCTCGGCGCCCTGCGGCAGGCCCTCGACCGCATCAGCGGCAACGTCGACGACGCCGTCGACGCCCTGCGCGCGACCATCCGCGGGATCCACCCCCGCGTCCTCGTCGACCACGGACTCGGCGCCGCCGTCGACGAACTCGCCGCGCGCTCCCCGCTGGCCGTGCGCGTGGCCGTCGACCTGCCGGTCCGACCGCCCGCACGGGTCGAGACCGCGGCCTACTTCGTGGTGAGCGAGGCACTGACGAACGCCGGTCGACACGGCGCGGCGGCCACCGTGCAGGTGACCGCCGGGACCACCGACGACCGGTTCTGGCTCGAGGTCGCGGACGACGGCGTCGGGGGAGCCGTGTCCTCGCCGGGTGGCGGCCTGGACGGACTCCGGGAACGCGCGGCCGTCCTCGGCGGGTCGTTCCACGTCGAGAGCCCCATCGGCGGCCCGACCGTGCTGCGGTTCAGCGTGCCGACGCACGGCGAGCACCTGCGGGACCGTCCCGACGTGGTTCGATGGCGCTCGTGAAGATCTTCGTGGCGGAGGACGCCGTGCTCCTCCGGGAGGGCCTGGTCAGTCTGCTGGAGCGCTCCGGTCACACCGTGGTCGGCACCGCGGCGGACGCCGGCGCCCTGGTCCGGGGTGTCTCGGCGCTCGCCGCGGCGGGGGAGCGGCCGGACCTCGTGCTCACCGACGTCCGGATGCCGCCGTCCGGGACCGACGACGGCCTCCGCGCCGCGATCGCGCTCCGCCGCGAGCACCCCGACCTGCCCGTCGTCGTGCTGTCGCAGGTCGTCGCGGGCGCGTACGTGCAGGACCTGCTCGACGACGGACGCGGCGGGGTCGGGTACCTGCTCAAGGACCGCGTCGGGAAGGTCGCCGCCTTCCTCCGGTCGCTCGAGACGGTGGCGGACGGCGGCGTGGTCGTCGATCCGGACGTCGTGCGCCACCTCGCCCGTGGTCGGACGACCGACAGCCCGCTGGCCCGGTTGACGGCGCGCGAGACCACGGTCCTGACGCTCATGGCCGAGGGAGCCGCGAACGCCGACATCGCCCGCGAGTTGCACCTGTCGGACGCCGCGGTCGCGAAGCACGTCGGCAACGTCTTCACCAAGCTCGACCTCGCACCGGACGACGCGAACCGTCGGGTCCGTGCGGTGCTCACCTACCTGCGCGAGACGCGCTGACGTGCCCACGACCGAGGAGGCGTGACGTGACGACGATCGGCCTGCGGCGGATGGTCCCCCGCGACCCGACCCAGCGGCACCGTGCCGCGAGCCCCCTGGAGCTGCTGTTCGACCTGGTGTTCGTGGTCGCGGTCGGTCTCGCGGCGACGGACCTGCACGAGATCGAGGCGGAGGGCGAGGTGACGTCGGCGGTCCTGTCGTACGGCCTGGTGTTCTTCTCGATCTGGTGGGCGTGGATGAACTTCACGTGGTTCGCCACCTCGTTCGACACCGACGACTGGCTGTACCGGGTGATGACGGTGGTCCAGATGGCGGGCGTGCTCGTCCTCGCCGCCGGGGTGCACGCCGTCATGGTCGACGGCGACTTCACGGTCGGGATCACCGGGTACGTGGTCATGCGGCTGGCGCTCGTCGGCCAGTGGGTCCGGGCCGCGGTGTCGTCGGCGCGCTACCGACCGAGCGCAGTCCGCTACGCCGTGGGCGTCACCGGCGTCCAGGTCCTCTGGGTCGCGTCGCTCGCCCTGCCGCACGACCTGCGGCCGTTCGCGGCGCCGTTGCTCATCCTCGGCGAACTGCTCGTGCCGGTCTGGGTCGAGTCGCGGTCGGAGACGACGCCGTGGCACACCCACCACCTGGCGGAGCGGTACTCGCTGTTCACGCTCATCGTCCTCGGCGAGGGGCTGCTCGCATCGGCGAACGCCGTGATCGACGCCCTCGAGCACACCGAGCACCTCGGCTCCCTGCTCACCCTCGCGGGCTGCGGACTGGTCATCACCGTCGGGATGTGGTGGATCTACTTCTCGCGCGAGCAGCACGACCACATCCGTGACCTGCGGTCGGCGCTCGTGTTCGGCTACGGGCACTACCTCGTCTTCGCGGCCGCGGGTGCGTTGCCGGCGGGGATCGAGGTCGCGGTGCTCGCCGACGACGGTCGGGTGCACCTGAGCTCCGTCGCCGTCGCCGCGACCGTCGCCGTCCCGGTCGCGCTGTTCGTGCTGTCCATCTGGGCGCTCGCCATCCGACCGTCACTGCCGCAGCGGGCGAACACGGCCGTCGTCGTGCTGTCGGTCGCGGTGCTCGCCTCGATCGCGGTCCCGGCGGTGTCGCTGCCGGTCACCGCCCTGCTCGTCGCGGCCGTGGTGGTGACGCTCGAGGTCGCCTCTCCGCGGGGTGCCCGGGCGCAGAGCGTCCCCGTCGCCGCGCACTGACACGTCGACCGATCGGCGGCGGCCGCCAGGCGGCAGCGCGTGGGAGGAGGCCGCAGCCGCCCGGAGTGGCGGTGCTCAGCGCACCCGCCGTCGCGCCAGCGCGAGCCGCCCGGCCCGGTACGCCAGGCCGACCGCCGTCACGGCCACACCGCCGACGATCGAGGTGAGCGGCAGCGCGGCGACGAGGACGACGCACCCCACCACGCCGACGACGGCCAGGAGGCGCGGGTACCGCCGGTCCTGCCGCTCCTGCGTCCACGCGGCCACGTTCGCGACGGCGTAGTACAGCAGGACGCCGAAGGACGAGAAGCCGATCGCCCCGCGCAGGTCCGTGACGGCGACGAGCACGCACACGGCGACGCCGATGGCGAGTTCCGCCCGTGCCGGCACCTGCCAGCGCGGGTGCACGGCGGCGAACCAGCCGGGCAGGTCCCGGTTCCGCGCCATCGCCAGGCTGGTCCGGCCGACGCCGGCGATCATCGCGAGGAGCGCGCCGAGCGACGCGGCCGCCGCCCCGACCTGCACGACGACGCCCGGCCACGGCAGTCCGGCCGTGTCGACGACGGACCGCAGGGGCGCGGCGGAGGAGGCCGTGCCTCCCGGCCCGAGCGCGTGCACGGTCGCGACCGCGACGAGCGCGTAGACGACGAGCGTGATCGTCAACGCGGTCACCACGGCCCGCGGGATGGTCCGGGCGGGGTCGACGACCTCTTCCCCGAGCGTGGCGATGCGGGCGTAGCCGGCGAAGGCGAAGAACAGGAACCCGGCGGCCTGCAGGACGCCGAGCGGTGCCGCGGGCGTACCCGGGTCGGCCGCGGTCGACCCGGTCGAGGTCGTGCCGATCACGACCACGACGGTCAGCGCGACGAGCGAGACGACGACGAGCACGCGCGTGAGCAGCGCCGTCCGCGTGATGCCCAACGTGTTCACGACCGTGAGCAGCACGACCGCGGCGATCGCGACGGGCTTCTGCCACGGCTCCGGTACGACGTAGGCGGCGAAGGTGATCGCCATCGCCGCCGAACTCGCGGTCTTGCCGATCACGAAGCCCCACCCCGCGGCGAACCCCGTCCACGGTCCGAGCCGCTCCCGCCCGGACACGTACGCACCACCGGACGTCGGGTACCGGGCTGCCAGCTGCGCCGACGAGGTGGCGTTGCAGAAGGCGACGACGCCCGCCAGGACGAGGGCGGGGAACAGCCCCGTCCCGGCAGCGGCGGCCGCGGGGGCGAACGCCGCGAACACGCCGGCGCCGATCATCGAGCCGAGACCGATCGTGACGGCGTCGGACAACCGGAGACGACGGGCCAGGGGGCCGGTCACGGGAGCGTGGTGCACGTCCGTCACCGTGCCACAGCCGGGTGAACGGGGCGTTGCCGGGTGTCAGGCGGCGTGGCGTCCCAGCGAGACGGCCTCGAGCGGGGTGTCCTGCAACTGCCGACCGCGGAACCACCGGAGGAGCCAGTCCGCCGGTGACCCCGAGAGCCCGGTCGGCAGACCACCGCGTCGCTGCAGGAAGTCGCTGAAGCCGGGCTCGTCGCGGACCTCGACGTCGGAAGGGGTGCCGAAGGCCATCGACCAGCCGTCGAAGCGGCGCGTGTCGATCTCCTCGCGGCTGAGCGAACGGACGTCGGTGTGGCGGGGGTCGCGCTGGATCGCGCCGAAGCGGTCCTCGACGCTCCACGCCGGCCCCTCGAGGACCTGCATGAAGCGTCCCTCCTTGGCGACGAGGAGCCCGGAGACGCCGAGCGCGTCGTTCTTCAGGCGGGCGTCCCGCAGCAGGTCGACGAGCTGCGCGTCGGTGAGGTCGTCGACGGCGACGGACATGTAGACGAGGGAGAGCATCGCTTCACTCTCGTGCACGACCTCCGGAGGGGTCAACCGAGCGTCCACCGGATCGCCGGATCCCGCACCGAGCCGTCCGCCGCGACCGCACCGACGGTCGCACGGTCCTGACCGGCGCGGCGCGGACGCCGACCGCGTCGCCTGCCGCTCACCCGTTCTCCCATGTATGCCGAGCGCGCTCGGTGTGGGGACGCAGCCCTCCGCGACCACGCCTGACCTGCCACGGGTACGGGACACGGACTCCGCCGGCAGCCTCGGCGGACCCCGACCGTCCCCGCTGCCAAGCTGGGCCCGTGGAACACGACGGGGACCGATGGGTGCAGCGACTGCGGGACGGCGAGGTCCCTCCGACCTGGCGGATCGTCCTCGTCACGGTGCTCGTCTCGGCGCTCGGCGCGTTCCTGCTCGTCGAGATGTTCGTGCAGCCGGACGTCACGCGCCGCATCGCGGACGCGACGCCGCGCAGCGGGGTGTTCCTGCTCGTCCCACCGATCCTCCTCCTGACGGGACCGGGCGTCGCGCTCGCCGCATGGTCGTCCGGCCGACGCGACCGTCGCACCCTCGCCCGGATCCGCGCCACCGGTGGCCGGCCGGTGTTCCACCTGCCCGTCGAGACGGCCGCCCTGGTCGCGGGCGAGGAGTTCGCCGACCCGAAGCCGGAGGTCTGGACCGTCGACGACACCGGGCTGCACGGCTGAACACCCGACCACGCCCGGCCGGTGCATGCGCTGCCGTGGGAACGCATCCGCGCCTTCGGCCTCGCGAACACCGTGGTCAAGGGGGTGCGACAGGACTGGGGCATCTGGGTGAGCACCGCGAACGGACACGTTGTGCTCGCTCCCCGGACGACGCTCGGTCGGCCCTTCGCCGCCGGTGGGCTGAAGCGACCCGTGCTGGTGCGGGTTCTGCGCTCGCTCCGCGCGGAGCTCGATCCCGCCGGCGCCACCCGGACCACCGAGCGCCCGGGTGCGCGGCCGGGGGACACGCCGCTCGGCTCCCCAGCAGCCCCGACCGGGTAGGGAAGAGCCCATGGGTTCACGATTCCGCGGCAAGGTCGTCGTCATCACCGGAGCATCGAGCGGCATCGGCCGGGCTGCTGCGCACGAGTTCGCGAAGCAGGGCGCCACGCTCGTCCTCGCGGCGCGCGGCGAGCAGAGCCTGGAGGAAGCCGCCGCCGAGTGCCGCAAGCTCGGCGCCGAGGCCGTCGCCATCCCCACCGACGTCGCCGACGAGCGACAGGTGAACGACCTCGTCGGCACCGTCACCAGCCGCTTCGGCCGCATCGACGTCTTCGTCGGCAACGCCGCGCTGTTCGTCTACGGCCTGTTCGAGCAGACCCCGACCGAGGCGTTCAAGCGCGTCGTCGACACGAACCTGCACGGTCACGTCCACGCTGTGAAGGCGCTCCTGCCGCACTGGAAGCAGCGTGGTGAGGGCACGTACGTCCTCGTCGGCTCGATCCAGTCGCTGCTGTCCGCGCCGTACCAGTCGGCCTACGTGACGAGCAAGCACGCGGCCCTCGGGCTCATGGACGTGCTCGCCGACGAGCACCTGGGCACGCGCATCCGCTTCGGCACCGTCCTGCCGTCGACGATCGACACCCCGATCTACCAGAACGGCGCGAACTACACCGAGAAGGCGTCGCACCCGCTGCCCCCGACCGTCTCCGTGCAGCGCGCGGCGAAGGCCGTCGTCGCCGAGGCCCTGCACCCGAAGCGCAACCGCTACGTCGGGCGCATCCAGGCCGCGCTCGTGCCGGCCGAGTTCATCGTGCCGTGGCTGTTCCACCGCATCACTCGTCCGGCCGTCGAGGTCTTCGCTCTCCGCGGGAAGCAGGCGCCCACCGACGGGAACCTCTACGCACCGACCGACGCGGGCAACGCCACCGACGGTGGCTGGGTCGCGAAGCGGCGTCGCGTGACGCGGCCGCTGGTCTGGCTCGGCGTCGCCGGTGCCGCCGTGCTCTTCCTCCGCAGCGGCTCGCGCCGCTGACGCGGGCGTCCGTCGGACGGGAGGCCCGGTGCCGGTCGGCTCCGGGCCTCCCGTCCGTCCGCCGGGCGCACACCTCGGACCCGTAGAGTCCGTCTGTGCCACGGACCGGACGCAGCAGCTCTTCCTCCCGTCGCGTCGGAGGCTCCGCCCTCGCGCTGGCGGTCGTCCTCGCGGCGGTCGTCGCCGGTCCGGGCGGTGCTGCGCCCGCCGCGGCGCACTCGGCGCTCATCGGCAGCAACCCTGCGGACGGGGCCACGGTGACGACGGCCGTGCGGCAGGTCGACCTGACGTTCAGCGAGGCCCCGCTCGCGGGTCTCGACGCCGGACTCCGCATCGAGGTGCGGGACCAGACCGGCCAGGACGAGTCGACGGGCGAGGTCCGCGTCGAGGGGACGACGATGTCGAAGCGCGTCGACCTGTCGGCCGGCCCGCACACGGTGCTGTGGCGGTACGTCTCACCGGACGGTCACCCGGTCGACGGCCAGGTCGCGTTCACCGTCGAGGCCGCTCCGGCTGCGTCGAGCGCCCCCACTCCGCTCTCCTCGCCGTCCGCCACCGCGAGCCGGGAGGCCCGGTCGGACACGTCCGCCACGGCGACGCCGACCCCTGCTGCTGCCGCTGACCCGACCGCGACCGGTACCGGAGCACCCGTGCTGCCGTGGGTGCTCGGCGGGGTGCTGCTCGTCGTCGCCGGCGGCGTCGTCCTCGCCGTCCGGCGGCGATCCTCCCGGGCCGGCGGGTGATCCAGAGCATGGGCCGGGTCCTCCGCAGGACCGCCCCGGACACCGTGACGTCATGACCGACGAGGACGCCGTCGACCGCGCTCGCCGGGCGGTGGTGCGCCGGTTCCGGTGGCTCGACGGCGACGCGGACACCTGGGCGGTGCTCGCTGACCCGGACGCCCTCGCAACGGTCGTCGCGGGGCTCGCGGCGCTCGTCGCGGAGGACCGTGCTGACCTGGTCCTCGGCATCGAAGCGCGCGGATTCGTGCTCGGACCGGCCGTGGCCCTGGCGCTCGGCGTCGGGTTCGTCCCGGTCCGGAAGGACGGTGCCCTGTTCCCGGGTCCGCTCGTGCGTCACGTCACGAACCCCGATTACCGCGGACGCCGCTGGACGCTCGCCACCAGACGGGACCTCGTCCGCCCGGGACAGCGGGTCGTGCTCGTCGACGACTGGATCGAGACGGGCAGGCAGGCTGGGGCTGCCGCCGCGCTCGTGGACGAGTGCGGCGGGACGCTCGTCAGCGTCGCGGTCGTCGTCGACGAGGCGTCAGCGGCCGCGCGGGACGCGCTACCGCCGATCCGGCACCTGGTCCGGGCCGCCGACCTCTGAGCGGCCCGACCGGGCTGTCCGCTCACTCGAACATCTCCGCGAGCAGCGCCGACGGGTCCCCGTCCACGACGTGCGCGGAGCGCTGTTCCGGCCAGCGGAGGACACCGTCGTCGGGCCAGCACGGCACGACGTGGAGGTGCAGGTGCGGCACGCTCTGGCCCGCGTCCGCTCCGGTCGCACTGAGCACGACGACCCCGGTCGCACCGAGCGCGGCCCGCATGGCGCGCCCCACCCGCTGCGCGAGCAGTGCCGTCGCTCGCAGGGCGTCCGGGGCGACGTCCAGGAGGCCCGTGGCGTGCTCCCGCGGGACGACCAGCGTGTGCCCGGGCGCGAGTTCCGACTCCGGCAGCGGCCGGAACGCGACCGCGTCCGGCTCCCGCTCGATCCAGACGGTGTCCGGGTCGTCCGTCGCGATGACCCGGCAGAAGACGCAGTCGTCGGGGTCCACCGTCGTCACGGGCGCGACGCCCGATGTGCCCGGAGTGCCTCGACCACGAGCGCGTGGTCGTCGTGCATCTCGAGGCCGCTGACGCCGACGGCGCCGATGAGCGACCCGCGCACCACGAGCGGGAAGCCCCCGCCCGCGGCCTGGTACTGCCGGGGGTCGAGTGCCGCGGCCTCGTCGAACGTCGAACCGCCGACCTCGTACTGCGTCCGCACCGCGAGGGTGGAGTGGGCGAAGTGCCGCACCACCCGGAACTTCCGTTCCAACCAGGCGTCGTTCACCGCGCCGGAGCCCGGGGTCGCCGCGTGGAACACGCGCTGCTCGCCGAAGGACACCGCGAACCCGACGCCGAGCCCACGCTCCAGGGCGGTCGCCCGCAACCAGGAGCCCACCGCCCAGGCGTCGTCGAGGTCGAACGAGTCGTGGTCGAGTTCGCGTTCCTCCGCGAGCAGGACGGCGAGCTTCTGCTCGGTCCCGAGTTCGCGGTACCGGGCTCCGGTGGTGGTGTCGGTGGTTCCGGTGGTGTCGGGCATGGTGCTCCTCACAGGGACGGCGGTGTCGCTCGTCACGGTAGCGCGATCCTCCGTATGGTGAGCACGTGGAGTTCCCGGGGGAGGCGGACGGCGCGCGTGACGCGTCGACCTCTCCGGGGTCACCCCGGGGTACGCAGGACCAGCAGCACCACACGCCCCGAGAGGCTCGGCGCGCTCCGCGCGCGCGACCTCACGGAGGCACCGACAGGTCTCCCGGGAACCCCACGCCCGTCGAGGTGGTCGCGACCGCCCTCGCGGACGCCTTCCTCGCCGCCGACGCCTGGGACACCGGACCGCTCACGGCCGCGGGCTTCGACGTCCTCGGACCGGAGCGCGCGTACGTGGGCCACGCCGTCCGCACCGCGCTCGAGACGTACCCACGGCCTCCCGTCGACGCACCCCGGCAGCTCGCGGCGGTGATCGCGGCGTCACCGCAGCTGGTGCGACTGCACCGCACACGGTCCACTCGCCGACCGGTCCGGGTGCTGCTGCGGCGGGCGGTCCCCGTGCGCGCGGTGCCGCGGGTGTCGAGCCGCCTGCTCGTCGACACCCTGCCCGAGCTCGCCCGCGAACTGGACCTGACGGTCGGCCGGCTCCTGTGGCTCGCCGACACGCGCGGGTGGAACCGCCGACCCGGCTCCGCCAGCCCGCTGCACCACCACCGGCACGAGTGGGTCCGCCGCCCGGGGCGCACGCCGCGCCTGCTCGAGAAACCGTTGGACATGCTCCGCCGGACCCAACGGACGGTCCTCGACGAACTCCTGGCGGTCCTGCCGGTGCACGATGCGGCACACGGCTTCGTCCCCGGCCGCAGCGTGGTCTCCGGCGCCACGCTGCACGTCGGGCAACGCGTCGTCATCACAGCCGACCTCACCAGCTTCTTCGCGAGCGTCCGCGCACGGTCCGTGTACGGGGTGTTCCGGGCGGCCGGGTTCGCGGAACCCCTCGCCCACGTCCTCACCGGTCTCTGCACCCACCGGGTCCCGACCCACGTGCTCACCGCGATGCCGCCCGGCGGGGACGTCGACGAGCGGGCTGCCCTCCGCCGCGCCCTCGCCGACGCGCACCTGCCCCAGGGAGCGCCGACCTCCCCGGCGCTCGCGAACACCGTGCTGCGGCACCTCGATGCGCGCCTCGCCGGGTGGGCGGACGCCGCCGGTGCCGTCTACACCCGGTACGCCGACGACCTCACCTTCAGCGGCGACGACCGTCTCGCGCGGCGCGCCGACGCCTTCCTCCGGGGTGTCGACCGCATCGTCACCGACCAGGGCCTCCGGCTCAACGCCCGCAAGACCCGGGTCCGACCCGCGAGCGTCCGCCAGAGCGTCACCGGCGTCGTCGTCAACGACCGCACCGCTCCCGGCCGCCGCGAGGTCGACCGCCTCCACGCCGTCCTCCACAACTGCGCCGAGCACGGACCGGAGTCGCAGAACCGGTCAGGTCATCCGGACTTCCGGGCGCACCTGCTCGGCCGCATCGGCTGGGTCGAGCAGACCAACCCCGGACGAGCCGACCGCCTCCGCCGGGAGTTCGTCCGCATCACCTGGTGATCGAGCCCCGTCACCACCCGCGTGACGGACGGACGCCGGACGTCATCTGACGCAACACCCCGTCACGGACCGCAACCCACGCCCCGGTCCGGCGTCCGTCGCCGTAGCGTCGACGCACGCCCGATGCCCCGCATCCCGCATGCCGTGACCACCGACAGAGCCGAGGAACCCGTGCCCGACCGCATCACCCTCGTCACCGCCCTGCAGGGCGCCGGATGGCACCCGGCAGCCTGGCGGACCGACCCGGTCGCCGCGCGACGCCTGCCGACCCTGCAGCACTGGCGCGACGTCGTCGGGGAGCAGGACCGCCTCGGCGTCGACGCCGTCACGCTCGAGGACTCCTTCACCGCCGGCCCGGTGGACGCGACCGGTGACCTGGACACCAGCACGGTCGTCGGGCGCCTCGACGCACTGCTCGTCGCCGCCGCCGTCGCACCGGCCACCCGCCAGATCGGCCTCGTCCCGACCGTCTCGGTGACGCACACCGAACCGTTCCACGTCGCAACGGCCCTCCAGACCCTCGACCACGTGTCGACCGGCCGGGCCGGGTGGCGACTGCAGGTGAGTCCCACCGCCCGCGAGGCCGCGCTCTTCGGCCGCCGGACCCTGCCCGACGGAGCACCGGGACCGGGCACGGTCGAGCCGCTGCTCGACGAGGCGCGCGAGGTGGCCGAGGTCGTTGCGCGTCTCTGGGACAGCTGGGACGACGACGCCGTCATCCGCGACGTCGCCACCGGCCGCTTCATCGACCGCGACCGCATCCACGACGCCCGGTTCCGGGGCTCGTACCTGTCGGTGCACGGCGCGTCGATCGTCCCGCGGTCCCCGCAGGGTCGGCCGCCGGTCCTCGCACTGGCGCACCGCGAGGACACGGCCCGGTTCGCGGTCGACGCCGCGGACGTCGTGCTCGTCACGCCCGGCGCGGGCGGCCTGGAGGACCGGGGCGCGCTGGCCGTGGTGCGGGACGCCGAGCAGGCGGCCGGATCGGACCGGGAGCGCCCGGTGCTCGCGGACCTCGCGGTGCTCATCGGGTCGTCGTCGGCGGAGGCGGCGGACGCGCTGGCGGCGCTCGACGCGGCGGCGGGAACCGTGGCGGCGGGAACCGTGGCGGCGGGGCCTGCGGCAGCGGGTCCCTCCTGGTCGGACGCCGCCGTGCTCGCGACCACCGTGCCGGAACTCGTGTCCCGCATCGGCGACCTCCGTGCCCTCGGGTACGCCGGCGTCCGACTGCGCCCGCTGCGGATCCCGCTCGACAGCACCGCCGTCGCCCGACAGCTCGTCCCCGCGCTCGTCACCGCCGGGCTCCGCGCGGACGTCGCCTCGCGCCCCGTCGCCGACCTGCGGACGCGGTTCGGGCTGCGCCCCGCGGTCAGCCGGTACGCCACCACCACACCCGAGGGGGTCCCCGCATGAGCACGAAGCGACAGGTGCACCTGGCCGCCCACTTCCCGGGCGTCAACAACACCACGGTCTGGAGCGACGACCGCGCGGAGAGCCAGATCGCGTTCTCGTCGTTCGAGCACTTCGCGCGGAACGCCGAGCGGGGCCGGTTCGACTTCCTGTTCCTCGCCGAGGGGCTGCGGCTCCGCGAGCAGAAGGGCCGCGTGCACGACCTCGACGTCGTCGGTCGTCCGAACACGCTCGCCGTCCTGGCCGCCCTCGCCGGGGTGACGTCCCACATCGGGCTCGTCGGCACGCTGTCGGCGACGTTCAACGAGCCGGTCGAGCTCGCGAAGCAGCTCGCCACGCTCGATCACCTCACCGAGGGCCGCGCCGGGTGGAACGTCGTGACGAGCTCGGACGCCTTCCACGGTGCCAACTTCCGACGCGGGGGCTTCCTCGACCACGCGGACCGGTACACGCGCGCCGCCGAGTTCGTCGAGCTCGCCCGCGAGCTGTGGGACTCGTGGCAGCAGGACGCCGTCGTCGCCGACGTGACCTCTGGCGTGTACGCGGAGCGCTCCCGCATCCGGGACGTCGACCACCACGGCCCGCAGTTCGACGTCACCGGCACGTTCCCGGTGCCGCGCAGCCCGCAGCGTCACCCCGTGCTCGTGCAGGCCGGCGACTCCGACGAGGGCCGCGACCTCGCCGCCGCGCAGGCCGAGGTCGTCTTCTCGCTGCACACCGAGTTCGAGGACGCCCGCCGGTTCTCCGACGACCTGGCGGCACGGCTGGAACGGGTCGGACGTTCCCGGGACGAGCTGCTCGTCCTGCCCGGCGCGACCTTCACGCTCGGCGACACCCGGGCCGACGCCGAGGAACGCTCCCGGGCGATCCGTCGCGCGCAGGTCAGCCCGGCGACCGCGATCGCGTTCCTCGAGCAGGTCTGGAACCGGGACCTGTCGTCCTACGACGTCGACGGACCGCTGCCCGACGTCGAACCCGACGTCGACGCGGACACGATCACCCGCGGCAGGGTCCGGCACGTCCGGGACCCCCGGGCGGTCGTGCAGACGTGGCGCGAGCAGGCCGCGGCGGACCGGCTGTCCATCCGCGAGCTCGTCATCCGGGTGTCGACACGGGGCGGCTTCGTCGGCACGCCGTCGAGCATCGCCGCCGAGATCGACCGGTACGTGCAGGAACGGGCGACCGACGGGTTCGTCGTCGTCCCGCACACGAACCCGTACGGCCTGGACGAGTTCGTCGACAGCGTCGTCCCACTGCTGCAGGAGCGCGGTGTGTACCGGGAGCAGTACGAGGACGGGGCGACCCTGCGCGAGACCCTCGGGCTCTCCGGGCGGGTCCGTGACCGCCAGGGGGTGCTCGCGTGAGCGGCGTCGACCGCGGGGCGCCGGTGCCGCTCTCGGTGCTCGACCTCGTCCCCGTGCGCAGCGGTTCGTCCGCCACGGCGGCCCTGCACGAGACGGTCGACCTCGCCGTCGTCACCGAGCGCGCCGGCTACGCCCGGTACTGGCTCGCCGAGCACCACCTCAACCCGGGCGTCGCGGGCAGTGCGCCGACCGTCGTCATGGGTGCCGTCGCCGGTGCCACCACGTCGATCCGGGTCGGCAGCGCAGCGACCCTGGTCGGGAACGTCCGCGGACTGCAGATCGCCGAGACCTTCGGCACCCTCACCGGGCTGTACGGGCCGCGGTTCGACCTCGGTCTCGGCCGCTCGGGCGCACCCGCTCCGGGCACCCCGAAGCCGCCCGCGCTCGCCCCGCGCGCCGACACCGAGGTGGACGGGCTGCTCCTGCCCGCGCCCTTCGACCTCCGCATCGCCCCCGGGAGCCGGTTCGCCCTGCAGGGGGAGCTCCTCGGCCGCGTACCCGGTGACGTCGACCGGTTCGAGGACGAACTCGCCCTGGTCCGTGCCCTCTTCGCCGGCACCTGGGAGCGTGACGGCGCCGTCGTCGAGGCGCCACCGGCGACCGGTGCGGACGTCGAGCTCTGGGTCCACGGTTCGACCGGCGGCGAGAGCGCCCGGATCGCGGGGGCGCTCGGTCTGCCCTACGGCGCGAACTACCACTCCACCCCCGGCACCGTCCTGGCGTCCGTCGGGGCGTACCGCGCGGCCTTCCGCCCCGGCGTGCTCGACGAGCCGTACGTCATCGTGTCCGCGGACGTCGTCGTCGGCCGCTCGACCGCCGAGGCCGAGGAACTCGCGCACGGCTACGGGCAGTGGGTGCACTCGATCCGGTCCGGCATCGGCGCGATCGCGTACCCGACGCCGGACGAGGCCCGCGCGGCCCCGCTCGACGCAGCCGCCGCCGCGTCCGTCCGCGACCGCATCGCCGCCCGCTTCGTCGGGGACGCCGGGCACGTCGCGGACCGGCTCGAGGTGCTCCGCCGGGTCACCGGGGCGGACGAGCTCCTCGTCACCACGATCACGCACGAGCACGCCGCACGGGTGCGTTCCTACGAGCTGCTCGCCGCCGAGTGGGCCCGCCGCACCGCCGAGGCGGTCGTCGTCGCCTGAGGCCAGGCGTCGCTGAGGCCAGGCGTCGCTGAGGCCTGGCGTCGCCTGGAGCCCGGCGCGCCGCGCCGCGCGACCCGGGTCGCGCCCGCTCGCGCGGGGTGCGGTCCTGCCGCCGGACGGGAGGCTCGGTGCCGGCGCACACCGCGCCTCCCGTCCGACGGCGTGCGCCCCGGCGGGGACCGCCGGCCCGTCACCGCTGCGCGGACGACGGCGGCAACGCACGACGCGCCGCCCACCGGGGAGGTGAGCGGCGCGTCGTGCCAGCGCGGGAGCCGCGCGTCAACTGTTGTCGAGCGGCAGTCCCTCGGGGTTGACCTCCGAGTGCTCGACGGCCTCGTTCGACAGGCCGTACGCCCGCAGCCACTCCGCGTAGGTGCCGTCCTCGATGAGCTCGTCGAGGGCGTCCGCGATCGGATCCGCGAGACCGCTGCCCTTCTTCGTCGTCGCCGCGATGAGCCCCTGCAGGTCCGCCCCGGCTCCGGAGTACGTGCCCGCCGTCTTCGTGGGGTGCGCCCCACCCGCGCTCTGCCTGTTCTGGTAGGCGATCGTCGGGTTCGGGCCGAAGTACCCGTCGATCTTCCCCGAGTCGAGGGCCAGCTTCACCGCGTTGCCGTCCGGGTAGTACTTGACCGTGACGGTCTTCCCGTCGGCCGCGAGCTGCTCCTGCCACTCGAGCAGGATCTTCTCCTGGTTCGTGCCCGAGCTCACGGCGATCGTCTCCCCGGCGAGGACGGACGGGTCGCCGTCGAAGGACAGGTCGCTGTCGGCCGGTACCTGCAGGGCGAGTTCGTCCTGCCGGTAGGACGCGAAGTCGTACTTCTCCTTGCGCTGCTCGGTCACGGTGATGTTCGAGAACCCGGCGTCGAACTTGCCGCCGTCGATGCCGACGAAGAGGTTGTCCCAGGTCGCGTTCGACACCTCCGCCCGGAGCCCGAGCTTCGCGGCGACGAGGCGGCCGAGGTCCGGCTCCGAGCCGGTGAGCGTCTTCTGGTCGTCCCCGGTGAAGGCGAGCGGCGGGAACCCGGCGGGCAGGGCCCCGACGCCGATGACGAGCTTCCCCGAGGCCTTCACATCGGCGGGGAGGGCATCGTGCAGAGCGGGGTCGGCCGCGACGTCGAGCGTGGTCTCGGTCGCGGCACCGTTCGCGGCGGCGCCGATCGTGACTGAGCCGTCGAACGCGCCGGCGGATTCGGCCGCGGCGTTCGCTGAGCAGCCGGCGAGTGCGACGACGACGCCGGCCGCGAGGACGAGGACGCCGGCACGGTGCCGCTGGCGGAGGGAGACGGGGTTCGAGGACATGGTGCTCCAGACGAGGGGATCGGGTGGGACGGGGTGTGGGAGAGCCGCGCGGTCAGCGCACGCGGGCGAGGAAGTCGCGGGTGCGCGGGTGCGCCGGCGCATCGATGACCTGCGACGGCGGTCCCTGTTCGACGACGCGGCCGCGGTCGAGGAACACGACGTGGTCGGCGACCTCGCGGGCGAAGGCGACCTCGTGCGTGACGACGACGAGCGTGGTGCCGGACCGGGCGAGGTCCGCGATGACGGACAACACCTCGCCGACGAGCTCCGGATCGAGCGCCGACGTCGGCTCGTCGAGCAGCACCACCGAGGGCTCGAGCGCGAGCGCCCGGGCGATGGCGACGCGCTGCTGCTGGCCGCCGGACAGCTGCCGTGGTCGGCTGTCCGCGCGGTCACCGAGCCCGACCCGGTCGAGGAGCTGTCTGCCGCGTGCCCGGGCAGCGTCGGCGGGGACCCCGGCGGCGACCGGCCCCTCGACGACGTTCTCGAGCACGGTGAGGTGCGGGAACAGGTTGAAGTGCTGGAACACGAACCCGATCCGGGAGCGCTGCCGCAGGATGATCCGTTCGGGTAGCTCCTCGAGGCGTTCACGGCCGTCGCGGCCGCGACGGACGCGGACCCCGACCGGCTCGCCGCCGATGGTGACGACGCCGCGGTCGAGCGGCTCCAGGTGGTTGATCGCGCGGAGGAGCGTCGACTTCCCCGACCCGGAGGGTCCGAGCACCGCCGTCACGCTCCCGGCGGGCAGGTCGAGGTCGACGCCGTCGACGACGACGTGGTCGCCGAACGCCTTCACGGCACTCCGGACGGAGACGGCGGCGGTCATCGGGTGCTCCTGACGGCGGTCGTCGCGACAGACGGGTCGGACGCCGTGGTCGTGGAACGGGTGGCGGCGGTGCGGCGGGCAGCCCGCAGCGCGGTACGGATCCGCTGCCAGGGGGTTGGCGGCAGCTCGCGCACCGAGCCGCGGGCCGTCCACCGCTCGACGTGGTACTGCACGACCGACACGGCGCTGGTGAGTGCGAGGTACCAGAGCGTCGCGACGACGAGCAGCGGGATGACGTCCGTCGGGTAGGTGCTCGACAGGTTCTGCACCACCCCGAACAGGTCGAGCAGCGAGACGTAGAACAGCAGCGAGGACGCCTTGAGCAGCCCGATCAGCTGGTTGACGAACGCCGGCACGATCGAGCGGAGGGCCTGGGGCAGCACGATCCGCAGGAACTGTCGGTGACGGGGGAGTCCGAGCGCCTGCGCCGCCTCACGCTGCCCGGTGTCGACGGCGAGGACCCCGGCGCGGACGATCTCCGACGCGTAGGCGATCTCGCTGAGGCTCAGCGCGAGCACCCCGATCGCCAGGTCGCCGAGCAGGTCGGTCGTCGGCACGGTGAACTGCGGCCCGAAGGGGATCCCGACGCCGATCGACGGGTACAGCGAGCCGAGGTTGTAGAGGAAGACGAGCACGAGGATGAGCGGCACCGACCGGAACAGCCAGACGTAGCCCCAGGCGAGCCCGGACAACACCGGGTTCGGCGACATCCGGGCGACCGCGACGAGGACTCCACCGGCGAAGCTGATCACCGCGCTCAACGCGGTCGCGACGAGGGTCAGCTGCAGTCCGGTGAGGATCGCCGGGCTGAACAGCCACGTCCCGACACGGGGCCACCCCCAGGACGGGTTGGTGAACAGCGTCTGCACCAGGTTCAGCACGAGCACGAGGACGACCGCGGCGGCGAGCCACCGCAGCGGGTGCCGGAGCGGCACGACGGGCCGGTCGAGCGCGGCGCGCCCCGCCAGGACGACGTCCGGGTCGGTCCCGGGACGGGAGGCCCGCTCCGCCTCCGCCTCGTCGAGCACCTTCTCGAAGGGGTGGATCCCGATCTCCTCCGGCGGCCGTCCGCGGTCGAACCGGGGGGTGTACCCGGAGCGGAGGTAGAGCCGGACCGCCTCGGGCTGCCGCGGCCCGGTGGTCAGGTGGACGCGGCGGAACCCACGGCGGCGGGCTTCTGCCTCGAGTTCTGCGACGACGAGCCCGGCGAGCCCCCGCCCGCGTGCGGCCGGTGCGGTCCAGATGCGCTTGAGCTCGACGGTCTCCGCGTCGTACGGCTTGAACGCGCCGCCGGCGACGAGCTGGTCGTCCTCGAACAGCAGGACGAAGGCACCGCGGGGGGCGACGAAGTCCTCCGCCGGCCAACGCCGGAGCTCGACCGAAGCCGGCTCGTCGGAGGAGTCGCCGTACCGGGTGTCGTACTCGTGTTCCAGGTCGGCGAGCAGCGGGGCGACGGCAGGGTCGTCGGGGTGCACCGTGCGGAACACGAGCGTGCGGGAGGAGGCGGTGTGCGCCGGGGCCGTGTCGGTCATCGGTGTCCCTCACGTCGGTGACCCGGCCGGCGGGTGCCGGTCGGTGGCCCGACGGTACGAGGGCTCCGCCCCGCTCACAACGGAGGACGAAACACGGCGGCACACTCCGCAACACGGCGCTACACGGCGCAACGCAGCGTCACATCGTGGCCCTCCCCGGTGACCGGACCGGTGCTCGCCCGCTGGCCGGTCGCCGCGGTCGCACCGGTGTCAGCCGAACAACGCTCGGAGCCGCGGCAGCGTGTCGGCGTCCTCGTGCGCCCCGCCGCCCTCGTGGCCGTTGTACTCCCAGACGGTGATCTCCTTCGGGCCACCCCAGGCGTTGTATGCCGCGTAGACGGTCGAGGGCGGGCAGATCGGGTCCATCAGCGCGACCGAGAACCACGCCGGTGCGGTCGCGCGGGCCGCGTGCAGGACGCCGTCGAAGTACGCGAGCGTGCCGAACACCTGCTCCGTGGCGGTGCGGTGCGTCGCCAGGTAGTCGACGACCTCGTGGTACGGGTACGCGTCGGTGATCTGCGTGGCGTGCCGGTGGTCGCAGAGGAACGGCACGCGGGGGAACACCCCGGCCAGTCCCTCCACCAGGCCGGCGACGGCGATCGCCATCCCGCCGCCCTGGCTGCCGCCGAGCACCGCGACCCGCCGGCCGTCCACCAGGTCGATGTCGCGGACGGCGTCGACGGCGCGGACCGCGTCGGTGGTCAGGCGCCGGTAGTAGTACGTGTCGGGCGACTCGATGCCGCGGGTCATCACGCCGGGGATCGCCGGTCCGCTGCCGTCGGGGTCCGGGGTGTCGCCGGTCGCCCACCCGGAGCCCTGGCCGCGGGTGTCCATGAGCAGGTGCGCGACGCCCGACGACGCCCAGAGCAGGCGTTCGGTCGGCAGGCCGCGTCCACCGCCGTAGCCGAGGTACTCCACGACGGCGGGGAGCGGAGCGTCGGCGCTGCTGCCCGCGGGGACCGTCAGCCACGCGGCGACGCGCTGCCCGTCCCAGCCGGCGAACGAGACGTCGTAGGTGTCGACCGTCGTGAGGCCGGTGTCGACCCGCGCGGTCCGTACGGCGACGGGGTGTTCCCGCGCTGCCGCGAGGGTGCGTCGCCAGAAGTCGTCGAAGTCGTCCGGTTCGGCGACGCTGCCGCGGTACGAGGTGAGGTCCGGTCCGGTGATGTCGGTGTACACGGTCCGACCCTGGCACGGCACGGCGTCCCGGGGAAGGTCCGACGGGTCTGCCGGTCCGCCGGCGGACATCGGGGGGGACGAGCCCGTACGGTGGCCATGAGAACCGATCTCACGAAAGGACGGCACCATGACCGACACGACCGACCCCACCGTCGACGGACCCGCGGAGGGCGAGCACCGCGTCGCCGAACACGGGGTCGAGGAGCACGACCACGAGCGCGACGGCGGCGAGCACGAGACCGTCGAGCACGACGACCACGTCGACTTCGTCCACGACGGGCACCGTCACGCCCGTCACGAGGAACACTACGACGAGCACTGACACCCGCTGACGCGGGGTCGCCGGACGGGAGGCGCGGTGCCGGACGCGCACCGCGCCTCCCGTCCGGCGGTCGGGGGAGCGGAACCGGCAGGACGGGTTGACACGGTTGTCGCCCCGCGCGTAGCGTGTGGTTGACACGGTTGACGACAGGAGTCCGGCTTGGAATCGACACTGCACCGCTCGACCACCCGCGGTGCGAGCGCTCAGCGCTCCGGCGCCACGGCCGACGCGGACCGCCGCGCGGGCCGGGGGCTCTCCGCCACCGAGACCGCACTGGTCGAGGCGGTCACCGACCTCGTCCGGCAGGGCCGGGCGGACGGCGCGCTCTCCGACTCTGCGGACGTCGACGCGCTGGCCGAACGCATGCTCGCCGCCCTGCCCGCGGTGAAGCACGAGGCGGACGCCCTCATCGGGCCGTTCTACGACACGACCTCGCTCGCGACCTGGCGTGGTGTGAGCCGGCAGGCGATCCACAAGGCGAGCCAGAAGCGCGACCTGCTCGGCCTGAAGATCGGGGACGGCACCCGCATCTTCCCGTCGTTCCAGTTCGGTGCCTCCGGCGCCCCGCTCCCGCACCTGCGGGAGGTCCTCGACCTGCTCGACCGCGACGGCATCGACCCGTGGGGCAGCGCGCTCTGGTTGAACACCGTCGCCGACGAGTTCGGCGGGACGACCGCCGCCCAGGCGCTCCGGGACGGTCGCGTGCAGCCCGTGCTCACTGCCGCCCGTCGCGCGGCGAACGCCTGGCACGCGGACGCCTGAGCCGCGCGCGATGACCCCGGCACACGAGCCCCGGCGCAGCGACGTCGCCCAGCAGCCCCCGGACGCGGGCGTCGACCTGTCGGCCTTCCCCGCGGCGGAGTCGCGCGGCACCACCTTCTACCGGGCGAAGCGGCACGACCGCGGTGCCTGGTGGTTCGCCTCGACCCCGGCGGACGCGGACGGGATCGACGGCGGCCGCTTCGACCTCGCCGCTCCGCGGGGCACCTGCTACTGGGCGGACTCGGTGGAGGTCGCCGTGCGGGAGCGTCTCGCACACCACACCCTGACCACGAACACCGTGTTCGCGGCACGGGCTCGGGAGATGGTCGTCGTGGCCGCGCGCGCCTCCCGCGGCCGGCGTTTCGCCGACGTCACCGACCCGCTCGCGGTCCGGTCCGGCGTGGGGGCGGAGCTGCAGACGATGGGCGACTACCGGGTGCCGCAGGCGTGGGCCCGGGCCTTCGACGCAGCGGGTTTCGCCGGTGTCCGGTACAGCACCCGCTTCACGAGCGCCGCGGCGGCGAACGCGTGGGCCGTCTTCGGCAGCGCCGGCGTACCGAAGCGGCCTCGGCCGGAGCGCGTGCACCGCGACGGCATCACCGCCTGCCGTGAATCCGGCATCCGCGTGCTCGACGACGGGTCCGACGCCGGTCCCGAGCGGTTCACGTTCGTCACCCCGCCGACCTGAGCGAAGCGGTCCCGGTCGGTGTCGGCAATGGCCGATCCGGTCGGTGTCGGTGGCTCGTCCTACCGTGCCGCTCGTGGCCGAACCAGTCGATGCGTGGTGGCGCCGCCGACAGTGGTCGCGCGGCGTCCCGGTGCCCTACGCCGTGGGGGAGTTCCGAGCCGAGTGGGCGTCGTGGCCGGTCCTCGTGCGGCAGTACCACCCGGAGTGGAACGCCGGTGTCGTCCTCACGCAGGTGCCGCCGGCCGCCGACGTCCTGCTGACGTGGGAGTGCGACGTCGGCCACGTGTTCGTCGCGACACCGTCCGAGCAGCGGTCCCGGCCGGGCCGTGAGCGCCGAAGGTCCGTGTGGTGCCCGGAGTGTGCGGTGCTCGCCCAGCCGCAGCGCTGGCCGGTCCTGCCGGAGGACTGGCCGAGCGGGGTCCCCGTCCCGCAGCGCGCCGTGCGGACGACCGGTCGGCAGACGCTGCCGGCCGCGCCCGCGCGCGGTGGTGCCCGCGCCGTCGCCACCGGGGCCTCCTCGTCCGCGGTGCCGAGCGGCGCGGTGGCGTCGACGCGCCGGGGGAGCCGCCGCACCGGACGGACCGGCGGTGCCCGCTCGGCCGCACCCCGGACCATCTGCCCGAAGACCCCGCGCCTGCCGTCGGGGGAGTCCTTCGTCAGTCGGTGTGCCCCGGCGCCGGCCTCGGCGGTCGAGGCGGAGCTCCGCGCAGCGCTGCACGACCGGCTCGACCTGACGTTCGACCACACCGCGATCCGCCTGGACCGGCCGTTCCACGAGCACGTCGAGGTCTGGCCGGACATCGTGCTGCCCGAGCTCCGCGTCGCGATCGAGTACGACTCGACCGGGCGGCACGGGCTCGAGCACGTGGGCTCCCGCGAGGACTCCGACCGCCGGAAGGACCGCGCCGCCCGCGCCGTCGGGTGGGAGGTCGTGCGCATCCGCACCGGGCGGCTGCCGGCACTCGGTCCGTGGGACCTCCAGGTGTCCGGCGTGTCCGGCCGGACGGTCGACCGGCTCGTCGACGTCCTGCGGGAGATCCGCGGCCCGCTCTTCGTCGACGCCTACGCCCGCTGACCGCGGTCGCCGCCGACCGCGTGCCAGGCGCGGGACGCCGGTCGCTGCCTCGGGTCCGGAACGCCGCTCGCTGCCTCGGACCCCTCGCTGCCTCGGACCCCTCGCTGCCTCGGGACCAGAGCGCCGCTCGCTGCCTCAGGCCCGGAGCGCCGCTCGCTGCCTCAGACCCGGAGCGCCAGCGCCTCGCTGACCCACCGCGTGTGCAGCGCCCACGGGTCCGGGGCGCCCGCGGCGACCGTGCCCACGTGCGCCAGGAGCTCCGGCGTCACGCGGAACCACTCGGTGCCCGGGTAGCGCGAAGCCGCGAACTCGGCGTGTCGCCGTCGTTCGAGCGTCCGGTCGCCCCGCTCGAACCCGAGCAGGTCCTGGTGCGCGATCCGCCCGAGCCGTTGCCGCGGGTTCGCGGTCGTGCCGATCTTGACCCGGTCCCCGCTCTCGTCGCGCATCCGCAGGTAGTAGACGACGTCGACCCGCGGCGCACCGAGTTCGCCGTCCGGCACGTCGCCGAACCGCCACTCGCACACGGCACAGAGGGTCCCGGTCGGGAAGCGCACGCCGATGCGTCCGCCGCACACGATGCACGGGCCGGGCAGCAGGTCCTCGACGCCGACGTGCTCCGCGGCGAAGTCGCCGACCAGGGTGACGTGTCCGAGGCACAGCGGCACGGGCACGCCGTCCGTGGTCGTGCGGTCGCAGCCGGGCACGCAGCAGCGCGGGACGTCTCGGGGCCGGACCATGCGCGGGACGCTACCGGCGACCACCGACGCGCGGCGGGCCTCCCGTCCGACCGGCCGGTGGCGGCAGCTCAGTCGGGGAAGACCACCCCGACGGGTTCGCGCTTCTCCTCCTGGAACCGGTCCTCGGCGCGCCCGAGCGCCCAGTAGGCCGACAGTGACATGTCCGTTTTCTCGAGTCCCCAGTCGTCCTGCAGGACCCGACGGATCGCCTTGATCGCGGCACGCTCGCCGTGCGCGAAGACCCGGACCGGCCGGGAGGCCCTGGGCAGCTCCCGGGTCGCCGCCAGCAGCAGCGTGCCGGGCTCGGCCCCGACCGCGTCGCGGTGCAGCCACCGCAGCGTGACGCCCGTCGGGTGCACGAGCGGCTGTTCGTCGGCGGGGCCGGCCACCTCGAGCAGGGCGACACCCGTGGCGGTGGGGTGCATCGCCTCCAGGGCGGCACCGATCGCGGGCAGGGCGCTGTCGTCGCCGAGCAGCACGTGCGTGACGGTCGGGTCGGTCGGGGGTGCGTACCCGCCGCCGGGACCGGACAGTGCGATGCGGTCCCCGGGCTGCGCGGCGACCGCCCAGGGTCCGGCGAGTCCGTCGTCGCCGTGCCCGGCCGTCGAGTGCACGACGAAGTCGATCGCGATGGTCCGTGCGAGCGGGTCCACGGCGCGCACCGTGTACGTGCGGCGGGCGGGCAGGTCCGACTTCGGCATCGTCGCGCGGAGGGCCTCCAGGTCGTACGGCGGTCGCAGCCCGGAGCCCGGTTGCGGGAGCAGCAGCTTCACGTACTTGTCCGTCATCGCCAGGCGTTCCGGGTCGGCGTCGCCGACGAAGGCGTCGTACCCGGGTCCTCCGAGGTGCACGCGCACCATGTGCGGGGTGAGTCGTTCGGTCCGGACGACGACCAGGACGTGCTGCGGGCGGTTCGGCTTCGGGCTCATCGGGGACGAGCCTCCTTTCCTGGGTCTTCCCGTCGGTGCGTGACGACGGGCATCAAGTGAGGTTAGCCTCACCTCATGAGCACGAACGTCGTCCCGTTCTCCGAGGCGCTGCGGGCCCGGACCCGGCGCTCGCACGGCGTCTCGGCCGGGCACGGCTTCATGCACGACCTCGTCGAGGGGCGATGCGACGTCGCCGACTACGCGGCACTGCTCGGGCAGTACGCGTTCGTGTACGACGCCCTCGAACGCGCGGCGGACCGGATGGCGGACCACCCCGTCGCGGCCCCGTTCGTGACGAGCCGACTGACCAGGATGCCGGGCATCCGTGCGGACCTCGAGTACCTGGTCGGGCCCGACTGGGACGAGCTGCTCACGCCGCTCCCGGCGACGACGGCGTACGTGCGACGGCTCAACGAGGTCGCGGCGACGTGGCCGGGCGGGTTCGTCGCACACCACTACACGCGCTACCTCGGCGACCTGACCGGCGGCCACGCGATCGGCCGGTTGCTCGCCGACCAGTTCGGGTTCGAGACGAACGGCGTCCTGCTGTGGATCTTCGACCAGGTGGCAGACCCGGCCGCGTTCACGGACACCTACCGGGCGGAACTCGACGCGGCCCCGTGGACGGAGGACGAGCGGGAGCGCGTCATCGCCGAGGTCGAACTCGCGTACCGGCTCGACGCCGGGCTGCTCGCGGCGGTCGACGGCACGCGGCTGCCGTCCGTCCTCGCCGACCCGGCCTGACCCACCCAGCGGACCGCCGTTGGTCCGCCCGTCCGGACGGTCGTCGTCACGAGGCTGCGCTGCCCGGTACGCTGCTGCCACGCCGGGACAGCCCGGACCGACCCGGGCGGGACAGCCCGGACCGACCCGGGAAGGACCTCCATGACGACGATCGACGGCTCGACGCGCCACGGACGGGCGCGTGACGACGTCAGCGGAGCGGTCGACAGCGACCTCCGCGCCGACGTCCGGTACCTCGGCAACCTGCTCGGCCGGGTGCTCAGCGAGACCGGCGGGCCCGACCTGCTGCGCGACGTCGAGGCGCTGCGCCAGGCGGTCATCCACGCGTACGAGAACACCGACGCCGACGGAGCCGCGCGGGCCGAGGCGGTCGTCGCGGGGTTCTCGGCGGAACGCGCCGAAGAGGTCGCCCGCGCCTTCACCTCGTACTTCCACCTCGTCAACCTCGCCGAGGAGCACCACCGTGTCCGCGTGCTCCGCTCCCGCGGCGACGACGGCGGCCTGCCGGGCGACTCCTTCCCGGCCACGTTCGTCGAGCTCGTGGAGCAGGTCGGCGCCGACGAGGCCGCCGCCCGGCTCGAGGGGCTCCGGTTCCACCCGGTCCTCACCGCGCACCCGACCGAGGCCCGCCGTCGCGCGGTGACCACGGGCGTCCGTCGCATCACGGACCTCATCGACGAACGCGACCGCACGAAGAACGCCACCGCCCGCGCCGAGAACGAGCGACGCCTGCTCGAGGAGATCGCCACGCTGCTGCGCACCTCGCCGCTGCGGACGACCCGGCCCACCCCGTTGGACGAGGTCCGGACCGCGATGAGCGTGTTCGACCAGACGCTCTTCGAGATCGTGCCCCAGGTCTACCGACTGCTCGACGACCGGCTGCAGGGCGACGACGCCGGCCGCGCCCCGGTGCAGGCCCCGGCGTTCGTGCGCTTCGGCACGTGGATCGGCGGGGACCGCGACGGCAACCCGCACGTCACCGCCGACGTCACGCGCCAGGCCGCCGAGATCGCCGCCGAACACATCCTGCTCGGTCTCACCCGCGCCGCCACCCGCATCGGCAGCGCCCTGACGCTCGACGCCGACCACACCCCCGCGGACGCCGGCCTCACCGCCCTCGTCGCGGCGCAGGAGTCGCTCGACCCGGAGGTCGCCGAGCGCATCGGCATCCGCGCGCCGAACGAGACGCACCGTCGGGCACTGCTCTTCATCGCCGCCCGCATCGACGCCACCCGCCGCGACGACCGTCCGCTCGCGTACAGCGGTCCCGACGAGCTCCTCACGGACCTCCGCGTCGTGCAGGCCTCCCTGACCGCCGCTGGTGCCGTCCGGGCAGCGAACGGCGAGCTGCAGAACCTCGTGTGGCAGGTCGAGACCTTCGGCTTCCACCTCGCCGAACTCGAGGTCCGTCAGCACTCGCAGGTCCACCGCACCGCCCTCGCGGAGATCCGGGCCGGGGGAGCACGCAGCGAGATGACGGAGGAGGTCCTCGCCGTCTTCCGGACCATCGCGGACCTGCAGCGTCGGTACGGCGTCCGTTCGGCGAGCCGGTACATCGTCTCGTTCACGCAGTCCGCGGCGGACCTGGCGAACGTGCACGAGCTCGCGGTCGCCGCGCTCGGCTCGGTCGAGGCCGCCCCGGTGCTCGACGTGATCCCGCTGTTCGAGACCTTCGCCGACCTGCACGCCAGTGTCGACATCCTCGACGAGGCCGTCCGGACCGAGCCGTTCCAGCGACGCCTGGCCGCGACCGGTCGGCGGCTCGAGGTCATGCTCGGCTACTCCGACTCGTCGAAGGACGTCGGCCCCGTGTCGGCGAACCTCGCACTGTACGACGCGCAGGCGCGCATCGCGACGTGGGCCGCGGCGAACGACGTCGAACTGACGCTGTTCCACGGCCGCGGCGGCTCGCTCGGTCGCGGCGGCGGTCCTGCCAACGAGGCCGTGCTCGCGCAGCCGCCGGGGTCGATCGACGGCCGGCTCAAGCTCACCGAGCAGGGCGAGGTCATCTTCGCCCAGTACGGCGACCAGGACATCGCCGCCCGGCACCTCGAGCAGATGGCCTCCGCGACCCTGTTCGCGTCCTCGCCGTCGAACGAGTCCCGCACGGCGGTCGCAGCCGAGCGGTTCGCCGACCTGGCGCAGCAGCTCGACGACGTCTCCCGCGCCGCGTTCTACGACCTGGTCAAGGCGGACGGGTTCGCGCCGTGGTTCGCCCGGGTCACGCCGATGGAGGAACTCGGGCTCCTGCCGCTCGGATCACGTCCGGCTCGCCGCGGCCTGAGCGTCGAGTCCCTCGAGGACCTGCGGGCGATCCCGTGGGTGTTCTCGTGGACGCAGGCGCGCATCAACCTCGCCGGGTGGTACGGCCTCGGGTCCGCGCTCGAGGCGGTCGGCGACCTCGAGCTGCTGCGCACCGCTGCTGCCGAGTGGCCGCTCTTCGCCGCCCTGCTGAAGAACGTCGAGATGTCGCTCGCGAAGACCGACGTCCAGATCGCCCGCCGCTACCTCGAACTCGCGGACCGCGGTGACCTCGGACAGAAGGTCCTCGCCGAGATGGACCGCACCCGCTCGTGGGTCCTGCGGATCAGCGGTGCCGAGGACGTCCTGCAGGACCGTCCGGTGCTCGCGCGCGCGGTGCGGCTCCGCTCCCCGTACGTCGACGCCCTGTCGCACCTGCAGCTCCGGGCGCTCCGCTCGATCCGCACCTCGGGCAGCACCGACACGACCGACGCGGACCACCGCCTGCTGCTGTTGACGGTCAACGGGATCGCCGCCGGACTGCAGAACACGGGCTGATCCCCCCGGACCGGGGTCGCGGGAGTCAGCGCGTCCTGTTCCCCCGGTCGTCGACAATCGGTAGCCTCGCTGGAAGGCACGCGCACGTTCTCGAGGAGGACCCGGAGACAATGGACATCGTCGTACACGAAGCCGGCACGGAAGCGGCGGTGCTCGAGTGCTCGGGCCGCCTCAACATGGTGTCGGCCCCCGCATTCCGCGAGACGGTCGCGTCCGTCATCGAGGGCGGTCGCCCCCGCGTCGCCGTGGAACTGTCGAAGGTCGAGTTCCTCGACTCGTCGGGTCTGGGCGCACTCGTGGGCGCACTGAAGACCGCGCGCCAGGCCGGCGGCGACCTCCGGATCGCCGCTCCCTCCGAGCAGGTCGCGATGGTCCTGAAGCTCTCGAACATCGACAAGATCCTCCGCAGCTACGCGGACGGCGACGAAGCCGTCAGCGAATGGGTCTGACCGGGGCCGTCGTGGGGGAACACCGGCTCGACTTCGCGTCACCGCCCGACGACGTCTCGTCCGTGCACGACTTCCTCGCCGACGTCTGGACGTCGGAGCCCGCGATCAGTGTCGAGGACCGCATGGCCCTCGAGCTCGCGATCATCGAACTCGCGTCGAACGTCATCGAGCACGCCACCGCCGGCGTCCCGTTGACGTGCTCGCTGACGTTGGCCGTCGCGTCCGACGGGCTGGAGGCCCGGATCACCGACGACGGTCGTCCCGCCGCGGTCGACGTGGCCGGAGCGACCCTGCCCGACGAGTTCGCGGAGAGCGGCCGTGGGCTGGCCCTCGTGCAGATGGTCGTCGACGAGCTCCGCTACGACCGTCACGGCGACGAGAACCGGTGGACGGTGCGGAAGGCCACCCGCGCGGCGTGAGCCGTTTCCCGCACCTGGTCGATCCGGATTCATAGACTCGGTCCAAGCCGTGTCAGCATGCCCGTGATGTGCGTGCCACCCGACCCTCGGAACGTCGTCGAGATGACCGGGATCGACCTCGACGCCGCTCGGACGATGTTCGAGGACGCGTACGACGCCTCGGGCTTCCTCCCCGAGCGATCGGAGCGACCGTTCGGGTACCGCTTCCGCACCGTCGGCGACGCGACGATGTCCTTCCGCTCGACCCGGTACGACGCACGGATGGTCGGCGAGGTCGCGTCCCCGGACGAGTTCGTCGTGACGTGGGTGAGCGACGGCGGCGGCGTGGTCGACGTCGGCCGCGACGAGGTCGCCCTCGTCCCGGGCCGTCCCGTCGTGTTCCCCTCGGACCGTCCGTTCCGCTTCGACCTGATGGACGTCCGGCAGAACCTCGTGCAGGTGGACCGTGCCGTCGTCGAGCGTGTCGCCGCCGAGGTCCACGGCGCCGAGCCCGGCACGGTCGTGCTCGACCACGCGGTGGCACCCGGGGTCGAGGCGGCCCGCGCCTGGAACCTGCACGTGCAGGAGTGGGCGCCGGTCGTCCTCGGGGCCGCTCCGATGTCCGTGCTCGCCCTCGCCGAGGTCGCACGGCGCACCGCCCTCGCCCTGCTCAGCACGTTCCCGCACCACGTCCTGACCCGCCAGGTCCCGGTCCCCGTCGGCGCCTCCGGACGCGTCCGTGCGGCCGTGGAGTACATGCACGCGGTCGCCCACACCCCGATCACCACCACGGACGTCGCCGAGCAGGTCGGTCTGAGCGTCCGCGGGCTGCAGCAGGCCTTCCAACGGCAGATCGGTGTCGCCCCGAACGCGATGCTGCGCGGCATCCGACTGGACCGGGTCCGGGACGAACTCCGGGCAGCGTCGCCCCTCGACACCACCGTCGCGACCGTCGCCCTGCGGTGGGGGTTCGCGCACCTCGGCCGGTTCTCCGCTGCGTACGCGCGTCGCTTCGGCGAATACCCCCGCGACACGCTGCACGGCTGACCCCGCGGATCGCCCCGAGCGACCGACACGCCGCTCACGTCCAGTGCGACATGCCACCCGATCGCGCGACACTCCGCGGATGTCCGCCGATCCGCACCGCGCGATATTCATACTCCTCACATGGAGACGCAGTCCGGTGCACGCACCCCCCTCGTCGACCCCTTCGGTCGGGAACTCGAGGAGTGGTTGCGCGACGCCCCGGCGACGCGCTCCCCGTACGTCGCCGACCTCGTCGTGCCCCCGGTCACCGGTCCCGTCCGCCGCCCGGTGCTCCCCGCCGTCGACGCTCCGGACGTCGACGATCCCGCTGCGCATGCCTCGGTCGCCGACGCTCCGGTGGTGGACGCTCCCGTCGCGGACGCTCCGGTCGCCGACGAAGGTGCCGTCGTGGAGCAGCGCGACGACCGCGCCTTCCGCCGTGACCGCGCGCGCCACGTCGCGGTCTGCGCCCCCTCCTTCCCGGAACCGCCCGAGCGTCTCGCCCTCCGCCTCGACGACCTGGCTGTCGCCCTGAGCGCGACCAGCGGCCGCACCACGATCGAGCGCATCGACCTGCTCGAGGACGAGGTCCGTGTCCGCGACGAGGACCTCGCCCGTCTCGCTGCCTGGGAGGCCGTCGTCGCCGGACTGGCCGGTACCGAGGTCTCGGCCGCCGAGATCGACGGGGCACGCGCCTTCGCCCGCGAGGTCTTCGCCGACCTCCTCGCCGACGCCGCCCTCGAGGCCGACCGCCGCGAGCGGGCCGCGCTCCGCCGTGCCGCGACCGCGCCGGTCCTGGTCGGTGCCGTCCGCCCGCTGCTGCCGGCACCGCACCGCGCGGTGGCCGAGCCCGTCGCACTCGACCTGCCCGCCGACCTCGACGGAGCCGAGGACGCGGACGCACCCGCGCCGAGCACTGCCACCGTGACCGCCGTCGGGCCGCGCACGGCCGTCCGCCCCGTGTCGGGCCTCCTGTCCGGTGCCCCGGTCTCACCGCCGCTGTCGGCGTCGGGCCGCCCCACCCCGCTGGTCCAGCCGGCCACCGGCCCGACCGTCGTCGACCGCGAGGCGTTCGCCGCGGTGCTGCGTGCCCACACGGGCGAGACGCCCGTGGTCTCGGTCGCCGTCCCGGCCGCACCGCCCGTCGTCACCGACGACACGGTCGATGGGCCGACGGACTCCGCGACCGACGTGGACGGGTCCGACCGGGAGGCCCGGGACGCCGCCGACACGACCGCCCGCCCCGGCTGGTGGTCGCGTCTCGTCGCTCGCGTGCTGCGCCTCGTCGGCCGCCGCTGACACCCGGAGCGGGCCCCGCGCCTCGGTACACTGACGGGATGCCGACGCTCCGAGAACTGCAGTCCGTCGTCGAGTCCCTGTGGCCGACCGCCGGAGCGGAGTCCTGGGACTCCGTCGGCCTCGTCTCCGGCGATCCGGACGCGGTGGTCGAGCACGTCCACCTCGCCGTCGACGCCGTCCCCGACACCGCGCGGGAAGCGGTCGCGGCCGGCGCGGACCTGCTCCTCACCCACCACCCGCTCCTGCTGCGTGGTGTGACGACGATCGACGAGTCCACGGTCAAGGGGTCCGTGCTCGCCACGCTGGTCCGTGGCGGCTGCGCGTTGCTCGCGGCCCACACGAACGCCGACGTCGTCACCACCGGGACGTCGGCGGTGCTCGCGGAGCGGATCGGGCTCGTCGACCAGCGCCCCATCGACCCGGCGGCGGACGGCATCACCGGGATCGGCCGCGTCGGCGTGCTGCCCGAGCCGATGCCCCTCGGCGCACTGGCCCGACGGATCGTCGACGTGTTGCCCGCCACCGCGACGGGCGTCCGCGTCTCCGGGGAGTACGACCACCCGGTCCGGACGGTCGCGCTCTGCGCCGGGGCGGGGGACTCGTACCTCGGGCACCCGGCCGTGCGGGCCGCCGACGTCTACGTGACGAGCGACCTCCGGCACCACCCCGCGTCCGAGTTCCGCGAACAGGCTCTGCTCGCCGACGGACCGGCGCTCGTCGACACGTCCCACTGGGCGACCGAGTGGCTCTGGCTGAACGTCGCCGCCGAGCAGCTGCGTGTGGCCGCCGGTGTGCACGTGACCGTGAGCGACCTCCGTACCGACCCGTGGGACTTCGCCGTCCTGCCATCCGCACCCAACGAAGGAGCCTGACCATGAAGGCAGCACCCGAGGACCAGGCCACCCTGCTCGACCTGCAGCGACTCGACAACGACATCACGCGTCTGGCGCACCGGATCAGCTCCCTGCAGAAGGGCGAGCACCTCACCGAACTCGGCACCCGCGCCGCGGCCCTCCGCGCGCAGCTCGTCGTCGCCGTCGGCGAGGTCGAGGACGCCGAACGCGACCTCGCCCGGCTCGAGTCCGACACCGCGACCGCACAGGCCCGTGTCGAGCGGGACACGACCCTGCTCCAGAACGTCGGCAACGCGAAGGACGCCGCCGGGCTGCAGAACGAACTCGACTCGCTGACCCGGCGCATCGGTGACCTCGAGACGCAGGAGCTCGAGGTCATGGAGACGCTCGACCGCCTCCGCGCACGGGTCGGCGACGTCGAAGCGCAACTCGCTGAGCTCGACGGCGAGCGTGGACGGCTCATGGGCGTCCGCGACGACGGCATCGCCCGGTTCGAGAAGGACCGCGTCGCGGCCGTGCAGGCGCGGGCGGACGTGGCTGCTGCGGTCCCGGCAGACCTCCTCGCCCTCTACGAGCGGCAGCGTGCGCGGTACGGGTTCGGCGCGTCGCTCCTGCAGGGCGGCGTCTCGACGGCGTCCGGGGTGACGCTGACGAACTCCGACCTGGCGGCGATCCGAGCAGCGGCACCGGACGACGTCGTGCTCTGCCCGGACAGCGACGCGATCCTCGTGCGGACGGCGGAGTCCGGCCTCTGAGTCGACGACGACGGCCCCCGACACCTCGCGGTGTCGGGGGCCGTGCTGTGTGGATCGAGGCGAACGGGCCGGCCGTACGCCGGGTTCTGTCCCGCGACTTCCGCCGCGGTGACGGCCATCTCTCTCGGACCGACGTTGCCGTCGGCCTCCAGCGGTCCACCCGAGGACTCGGCGAGCAGCCTCGACGTCCTCTGTCTGACCTTGCTCCGGGCGAGGTTTACCGAGCGGATCCGGTCACCCGGACCCCTGGTGGTCTCTTACACCACCGTTTCACCCTTACCGACGTCGCCGCCGGCGGTCTGCTTTCTGTGGCACTGTCTCGCGGATTGCTCCGGGTGGGTGTTACCCACCGCCCTGCTCTGTGGAGCCCGGACGTTCCTCGGCACTCCCGGGGGAGTGACGCGACCGTCTCACCGACCCGTTCGCTCATCCCATCCTACGGGCAGACGCGACCGTGCAGTGCAGGACGATCGGCGACCCGTTCGCTGGTCGCGTCCGACGGGGCAGACGCGACCGTGCAGTGCAGGACGATCGGCGACCCGTCCGCTCCGACGAGTTCAGCCGTTGCTGCGCGCGGCCAGGGTCGCGGCGCCGATGATGCCGGCGTTGTTCCGGAGCGTCGCCGGGATGATCTCGGCCTGCAGGTCGAGCAACGGCAGGAACTCCTCGTGCTGCTTCGACACCCCGCCGCCGACGACGAACAGCTCGGGGGAGAGCAGGGCCTCGAGGCGCGAGTAGTACTTCTGCAGCCGCTTCGCCCAGTGCTTCCACGACAGGTCGTCGCGCTCCTTGGCGGCGAACGACGCCTTCGTCTCGTAGTCGACGCCGTCGATCTCGAGGTGCCCGAGTTCGGCGTTGACGATGAGCACGCCGTCGTTGATGAGGGCGGTGCCGATGCCGGTGCCGAGGGTGGTCACGATGACGAGGCCGTCACGGCCCTTCGCGGCACCGAACTGCTGCTCGGCGAACCCGGCGGCGTCGGCGTCGTTGACGAAGTGGATCGAGCGACCGAGTTCCTTCTCGAAGAGCGCCTCGGCCTCGAAGCCGATCCACTTCTTCGACACGTTCGCCGCCGACATGGTCTTGCCGCCGCGCACGATCGCCGGGAAGCAGACACCGACGGCCACGTCCGACGCCGGCGACAGGTCGTCGAGGATCGACTTGGCCACGTCGACGATGTCCTGCGGCTTCCCGCCCTCGGGCGTCGCCTTCTTGATGCGGTCGGTCGTGAGCTGGCCGGACTCGGTGTCGACGATCGCGCCCTTGATGCCTGTACCGCCGATGTCGACGCCGACTGCGAGTGAGGTCATGAGGAACGGTGCCTTCCGTTAGACGTGCTGAGGGGTGGTGCGGTCAGGAGACGGTGAGGAGCTCGGCGCCGCGTTCGGTGACGACGAGCGTGTGCTCGAACTGCGCGGTCCACGACCGATCCCGCGTGGTCACGGTCCAGTCGTCGTCCCAGATGTCGGCGTCGATCGCGCCCAGCGTCAGCATGGGTTCGATCGTGAAGACCATGCCGGGCTTGATGACGGTGTCGTACCGGACGTCGTCGACGTGCGGGATGATCAGCCCGGAGTGGAACGCCCGGCCGACGCCGTGACCGGTGTAGTCGCGGACGACGCCGTAGCCGAAGCGCTTGGCGTACGACTCGATGGCGCGGCCGATGACGTTCACCTGCCGGCCGGGGGCGACGGCGCGGATGCCGCGGCGCAGGGCCTCCTCGGTCCGGGTGACGAGGTCCTGGACCTCCTGCGACGCCGAGCCGACCACGAAGGTGCGGTTCGTGTCGCCGTGCATGCCGTCCTTGTACGCCGTGATGTCGATGTTCACGATGTCGCCGTCCTGCAGCACCGTGTCGTCCGGGATGCCGTGGCAGATGACCTCGTTGAGGGACGAGCAGAGCGACTTCGGGAAGCCGCGGTAGCCGAGCGTGGAGGGGTAGGCACCGTGGCCGACGACGAACTCGTGCCCGATCCGGTCGAGCTCGTCCGTCGTCACACCCGGGCGGATGGCGGCACCCACCGCGTCGATGGCCTGCGAGGCGATGCGCCCGGCGGTGCGGATGCGGTCGACCTCGTCGGGCGTGTACGTGTCGCCGAGGCCGTGCTCGTGCGGTTCCACCTTGCCGACGTACTCGGGACGCTCGATGTCCTTCGGGACCGGCCGCTGCGGGGAGATCCGGCCGGCGGTCAGGTGTCCGTGTTCGTCCCGGGGCATGCGCTCCACTCTAGCGGCGGGCCGGAGCGGCCTGCCCGCGCCGTGCGGTCGGCGGGTACGGTCGGGCTCATGAGCGACGAACGCATCGAGTCCCAGTGGTGGTACAACGACAAGACCGGCGAGGTCGAACAGGGCCTCAAGTCGACGAACCGACACCACATCGGTCCGTTCGCCACCCGCGACGAGGCCGCGCACGCCCTCGACCGCATCCGCGCGAACAACGAGCGCGCGGACGCGGCCGACGCCGAGGGCTGACCCGCTACTCGGCGGAGCTGTCGCTGCCGTCCGCCGGGAGCTCGGGTTCGGTGCGGAAGCCGATGAGCTTGTGCGTGCCGTCGCAGTACGGCTTCAGCACCGACTTGCCGCACCGGCAGAGCGCCACGGTGCGGCGGCGCCGGGGCAGTTCCTGCCCGTCCGGCCCGAGCACCGCGACGTCCCCGCGGAGCAGGAACGGCCCGTCCGGGTAGGCGACGATCGACGGCTCGTCGGCCTGCTCACGCGACAACCGTGACACCGCCCGACGTGACGGCGGTGTCGTCGAGCGGACGGCGGAGCGAGCTGCGCCCGGCCTCCCAGCTCGAGAGCAGCTGGGCGCCGGCCATCCCCTCGACCGTCAGGCACGCCGCCGCGCCGAACATGACGTCGTCCAGGAGGGTCGGGTCGGCCTCCACGAGCCCGCCGGCGAGGTCGCGACCGGCGATCTGCTCGTGCACGGCGTCGGCCTCGACGTGCTCGTCGAAGTACCAGGTCGCGTCCTCGTCGAACCCGTTCCGGCGGAACCCGTCCCCGTAGAGCTTGCTCGGGATCGAGGACGTCATCTCGAACGCGGCGAGGTGTCCGACGATCGCGCCGCGCAGGCGCCGGTGCAGCCCGAACATGGTCATCATGTTGAGCGCGCCGAGCGTGATCGCCGGCAGGTGGTCGACGTAGGCACCGTACGAGTCGTCGAGCCCGGCGGCCCGGAGCGTCCGGGCGAAGATCGCCGAGTGCATGCGCTTGGGCCGTCCACCGCCGTACTCGTCCGACTGGATCTCGACGAGCGCGGCCTTCGCGCGTCCGGAGAGACGGGGGATGGCCCAGCTGTGCGGGTCGGCCTCCTTCAGCGTGTACGCGGTCTTCTGCACGAGGAACTCGCGGATCTGCTCACGGTCGGCCTTGCGTGCCACCCATCGGGAGACACTCGGTCCGCTGTCGGCGGCGGTGAGGGCGAAGAGGGCTGCCGACACCGCCTCGGCCGTGGCCTCCGGCCGTTCCGGTACCGGGACGACGGCGCGCACGGCGGACTCGAGCGCCGTCTCGAGCACGGCGCGCGTCGCGAGCAGCGTCGTGTCCCACTCCAGCCGGTCGTCGACCCCGTGGACCCCGCCGTGGTGGAGTTCGTACAGGACGAAGAGCGCGAGCTGGACGTCGTCGTCGTGCAGGACGTCGGACGCGGCGGCGACGGCGGCGGCCGCGGTGGTCGGCAGCGATTCCCCGGGCGCACCGGAGAGCAGGGCGTCGAGGACGGCCGCGCTCAACGGGCCGCGCGGCTCCGGCGCAGGCATGGGGGTCTGGGTGAGGACTTCGGTGGCGTCGAGGACGGCCATGACGGTGCTCCTTCGCGGATCGGTACCACTCCGATACTGGTCGGTACCCCTGACAACCGGCCGCGCGGGACGTCGACCGCGCGCGTCCCGCCCACGACCAGCGGCCTGGGCACTAGCCTGTGTGCACGGTCGCGATGCGGCCTCCGGCGAGCCGCGACGCGGCCCGGCGAACACGGAAAGGTCGTGCATGGACAAGCAGACGGACTTCGTGCTCCGCACCATCGAGGAGCGCGGGATCAAGTTCATCCGACTCTGGTTCACCGACGTGATCGGCACGCTCAAGTCGGTCGCCATCGCACCGGCCGAGGTCGAGGGTGCGTTCGCCGAGGGCATCGGGTTCGACGGTTCGGCGATCGAGGGGCTCACCCGGTCGTACGAGGCCGACGTGCTCGCGCACCCGGACCCCTCGACCTTCCAGATCCTGCCGTGGCGCGGTGAGGTCGACCCCACCGCGCGGATGTTCTGCGACATCACGACGCCGGACGGGCAGCCCGCCGTGGCCGACCCGCGCAACGTCCTGAAGCGGACCCTCGCGAAGGCGAGCGACCGCGGCTTCACCTTCTACACGCACCCCGAGATCGAGTTCTACCTGCTGAAGAGCCGTGACTGGAAGGACGGCGGCCCGCAGCCTGTCGACCAGGCGGGTTACTTCGACAACGTCCCCGGCGGCAGCGCACACGACTTCCGTCGGCGCTCGGTCCGCATGCTCGAGGACCTCGGCATCTCGGTGGAGTTCTCCCACCACGAGGCCGGTCCCGGGCAGAACGAGATCGACCTCCGCTACGCCGACGCGCTGACCATGGCGGACAACATCATGACCTTCCGCACCGTGGTCAAGGAGGTGGCGATCGAGCAGGGCGTGTACGCGACCTTCATGCCGAAGCCCCTGTCCGGTCAGCCCGGGTCCGGCATGCACACGCACGTCTCGCTCTTCGAGGGCGACCAGAACGCGTTCTACGAGCCCGGCGGCGAGTACCAGCTCTCGCCGACGGCCAAGCAGTTCATCGCCGGTGTGCTCCGGCACGCGCCGGAGATCACCGCGGTGACGAACCAGTTCGTGAACTCGTACAAGCGGCTCTGGGGCGGTGACGAGGCCCCGTCCTTCGTCACCTGGGGCCACAACAACCGCTCGGCGCTCGTCCGGGTGCCGCTGTACAAGCCGAACAAGGGTCAGTCCGCCCGTGTCGAGTACCGCGGCATCGACTCCGCCGCGAACCCCTACCTGGCGTACTCGCTGCTGCTCGCCGCCGGCCTGAAGGGCATCGAGGAGGGCTACGAGCTCCCCGCCGAGGCCGAGGACAACGTCTGGAGCCTGTCCGACTCCGAGCGGAAGGCCCTCGGCTACAGCCAGCTGCCGGCGAGCCTCGACCACGCACTGTCGCTCATGGAGGACTCCGAGCTCGTCGCCGAGACCCTCGGTGAGCAGGTCTTCAACTTCGTCCTGCTGAACAAGCGCCAGGAGTGGAAGCGGTACCGCGACCAGGTGACGCCGTTCGAGCTGGACACGAACCTCGGCATGCTCTGATCCACCGGCAGCGCACCACGGGAGCACTCGCGAGATGACGGGCAGGACGGCGACGTCGCGGTCACAGCTGGCGCGGCTCGGCTTCGCCGACCTGTCCGGCACGCTCGAGCGGATCGCCGCCCTGGAGGCCCGCCCCGCGTCGGACCCCCGTGTCCCGATCGCGGAGGCCGAGTCCGTCTGGGCCGCCACCGCGGACCCGGACGGTGCCCTGCTCGCGATCGAGCGTCTGGTCGAGGCGGTTCCGGACCGGCTGCGTCCCGTCCTCGCCGACCCGGCCGCCACCGAGCGTCTGGTCCGGCTGCTCGGCTCCTCGATCGGCCTCGCCGAGTTCCTGCAGCGACGCCCGGAGGAACTGACGCTGCTGCTCGACCCGGTCACCCCGCCGCAGTCCCAGGAGCGCTACACGGCCTCCCTGACCGAGGCCGTCGACGGCAGCTCGGGCGAGACCGCGCGCCGCCGCCTCCGGGTCCGCTACCGCCGGCACCTCGCCCAGATCGCCCTGTTCGACGTCCTGCACCCGGTGCCGACCGAGGCGTTCCCGGCCGTGGCAGCCGGGCTCGCCGACCTGGCCGGCGCCGCGCTCGACGTCGCGGTCGCCGTGGCCCGTCGCGAGGTCCCGTTCCCCGCCGCCGAGGTCGCCGCGACCCCCCTCGCGGTCATCGCGATGGGCAAGGCGGGCGCCCGCGAGCTGAACTACGTCAGCGACGTGGACGTCATCTACGTCACCGAACCGACCGAGCCGGCGGAGGGCGACGACGCGCCGTCGATCGGGACCGACCGCGCGGTCCTCATCGCGACCCGCCTCGCGATCGCGGCCACGCACGTCATCACCGACCTCGCCGCGGAGCCCGCGCTGTGGGAGGTCGACGCGAACCTCCGCCCGGAGGGCAAGGACGGCGCGCTCGTCCGGACGCTGGAGTCCCACGTGGCCTACTACGAGCGGTGGGCGAAGGGGTGGGAGTTCCAGGCGCTGCTCAAGGCGCGGGCGATCGCCGGGTCGATCGACCTGGGGGAGCGGTACGTCGCCGCGGTGGCGCCCTTCGTGTGGGAGTCGTCGAAGCGCCCCGGGTTCGTCGAGTCCGTTCAGCGGATGCGGGAGCGGGTCACCGCGCACATCCCGGACGGTCAGGTGGACCGCCAGCTGAAGCTCGGCCCGGGTGGCCTGCGCGACGTCGAGTTCACGGTGCAGCTGCTCCAGCTCGTGCACGGCCGGGACGACGAGTCCGTGCGGGTCCGGTCGACGCTCGAGGCCATGGACGCCCTGGCGGCCGCGGGCTACGTCGGACGTCCCGAAGCGGCCCGGTTCGGGCCGGACTACGCCCTGCTCCGGGTGCTCGAGCACCACATCCAGCTCCGACGGCTGCAGCGGACGCACCTCATGCCGAGCGACGAGGACGAACTCCGCGTGCTCGCCCGGTCGACGCGACTGGCGTCCTCGGCGTCGGCGCTGCAGGACCGCTGGCGATCGGTGAAGCTCGAGGTGCGGGGGCTGCACGAGCGGCTCTTCTACCGGCCGATGCTCTCGGCGGTGGCGGCGACCGACGGTGAGATCGTCCTGACGAGCGGACAGGTCCGCGACCGCCTGACCGCGATCGGGTTCCTCGACCCGGACGGCGCCGTCGCACACATCCGTGCCCTGACGCAGGGGACCTCGCGCCGTGCGGCCATCCAACGAAACCTGCTGCCGGTGCTCCTGCGGTGGATGGCGGAGGGACCGGCACCGGACCGCGCCCTCCTGGCCTTCCGGCGACTGAGCGACACCCTGGGGGAGTCGAGCTGGTTCCTCCGGATGCTCCGCGACTCCTCGGGCGCCGCGCACAGCCTCACGACGGTGCTGTCGGAGTCGGCGTTCCTGTCGGGACTGCTCGAGCGCTTCCCGGAGGCCGTCGCCTGGCTCGACGAACCGGAGACCCTGCTGCGCCCCCGACCGCTGCCGGCCCTGCTCGCGGAGACCGGAGCGACGACCGCCCGTCACGGCGACGCCGTGGACACGGCGGCGGCCCTCCTGCGCAGCGTCCGTCGGCGGGAGACGCTGCGCCTGGGCATGGCGGCGGTGCTCGGGCACCTCGACGTCGACGGGCTCGGTCCTGCGCTGAGCGACGTGACGGAGGCGACGCTGAGCGGCGCACTCGACCTGGCCCGTCGGGACGCCCCGGAGGGCCTGGAGTTCGGCGTCATCGCGATGGGGCGGTACGGCGGCCGCGAGCTCGGGTTCGGGTCCGACGCGGACGTCCTGTTCGTGTACCGGTCCGAGACGGTGCCGAACGAGGTCGCGTCGCGGGCGGCGCAGGTGGTCGTGCGCGAACTGAACCGGTTGACCGAGGACGCCCTGCACCCCTTCGAGCTCGACATCGGGCTGCGGCCGGAGGGCGGGAACGGCCCGGTCGTGCGCTCGTTCGACTCCTACGCCGCGTACTACGCCCGCTGGTCGCTCACATGGGAGGCCCAGGCCCTGCTGCGGGCCCGCGGTGCCGTGGGGGACCCGCAGCTCCTCCGGGACTTCGAGCACCTCGCCGACCGCACGCGGTACCCGGAGTCGATCGAGGAGCGCGAGGTCCGTGAGGTCCGGCGCATCAAGGCCCGCGTCGAGTCGGAGCGGCTGCCGCGCGGAGCCGACCCCGCACGGCACCTCAAGCTCGGACGTGGTTCCCTCAGCGACGTCGAGTGGTTCGTGCAGCTCCTGCAGCTGCAGCACGGGCGCGCGCAGCCGTCGCTCCGGACCACCTCGACGCTCGAGGCCCTCGACGCTGCGACGGAAGCCGGCTGGGTCACCGCGGAGGACGCCGAGAAGCTCGCGGCCGCCTGGCGGTTCGCCTCGCGCACGAGGAGCGCGCTCGTGCTCTGGTCCGGTCGCACGACCGACGTCCTGCCGGTCGAACGCACGCAGCTCGAGGGGATCGCGCGTCTGCTGGAGTACCCGCCGGGCTCGGCGTCGCAGCTCGAGGAGGACTACCTCGCCGTGACGCGTCGCGCGCGACAGGTGTTCGAACGCGAGTTCTACGGCACCTGAACACTCGACGGGCCGCGCGACACGCCCGGGGTGCTCCGTTCGGGCGGAGGAGCGCGAGTTGTCTTCCGCAATTTCCACGACGCCGCCGCCGTACCCCGAGTGATGGAATACCGTACCCCGTTCGGTTCAGCCGCGGTCCCGCTGTCAGCGCGTGACCAGGGTTTCGGAACACGCGCGGCCCACGCCGGAACGGCTGTCGGCGGTCACTGCCGATGTGCCTGCTGACCGGGGGTTCCTCGTCTGCTGGTGCAAAGCCTCCCGGCCGGACTCCCCGTCGACGGCCGGGCCGCGAGCCGTGGGACCGGTCCACGGAACTGCTGTCAGCACCAGTGCGGACACGGCCCTGTCCGGCGTGCAGTGGACGCCGGTGTACCCCGGGGCACAACGCCGTCACCCCCGGCCGAGGGGCACGTTGCGCGGCGCGTCTGCGTTCTGTCTGAATGAGGACACCCGAACCGACCCCCGATTTCCCGATGGCGCGGAATCTCCCCTTCGAACGTTGCAGCAGGGATCGATGTTCACCTTCATCCTCCAGATCCGGCAGATGGTCGACGGCCACCCCGAGTTCTACCTCTTCACCGTGTACTCACTGGTGATCTGGTTGCTCTGGTTGCTCAAGGTCGTCCTCTCCGCCCGGTACCGCCCCTTCACCGGCACGTACACCGGGACGACCAGCGTGGTCGTCCCCGTCGTGGACGAGCCGCTCGACCTGTTCCGTGACGTCATCGGCCGCATGGTCGAGCAGCGTCCCGGCGAGATCATCGTCGTCATCAACGGCGCCCGGAACGAGGCACTCGAAGCGGTCTGCGACGAGTTCGCGCCGCTGGTCCGCTGGACCCACACGCCGATCCCCGGCAAGCGCAACGCCGTCAAGGTCGGCACCGAGATGTCCACCGGCGACATCACGGTGCTCGTCGACTCCGACACCGTCTGGACGCCCGGCACCCTCGTCGAACTCCTCCGGCCGTTCGCGGACGAGTCGGTCGGCGGCGTCACCACCCGCCAGCGCATCCTCGAGCCGACCCGCTCGTGGATCACCCGCTGGGCGGACTGGCTCGAGAACTCCCGCGCGCTGTACTCGATGCCCGCGCAGAGCGTGCTCGGGCAGATCGGCTGCCTGCCCGGTCGCACGATCGCGTTCCGCCGCAGCATCCTCGTCCGTGTCATGGACAAGTTCATGCACGAGGAGTTCATGGGCGTCTTCCTCGAGGTGTCCGACGACCGGACGCTCACGAACCTGACGCTCAAGGAGGGCTACCGGACCGTCTACCAGTACACGTCGCTCGTGTACACGGACGCCCCGCTGCAGGTGAAGAAGCTGTTCAAGCAGCAGCTCCGCTGGGCCCGTGGGTCGCAGTACAACACGCTGCGGATGCTGCCCTGGATGCTCGGCCACGCGCCGGTCCTCGCCCTGTTCTTCCTGACGGACATCATCCTGCCGTTCATGCTCTTCGGCGTGATCGCCGGCTGGGTCTACCGGGCGCTCACCGGGCAGGGTCAGAACCTGTACGAGGGGATCCTGCACCAGTACGGCTTCTCGACGGGGTTCGTCTACGTGGCGGGGCTCATGGTCGTCTCGAGCGTGCTGAGCATGGCGATCCGGCAGATGCGGCACCTGGCCGAGAAGCCCTCCGACTTCTTCCGCCTGCCGATGTTCATCATCGTCTCGACGTTCTTCCTCATGCCGATCCGCCTCATCGGGTTCTTCCGCCTCGCTCACGCGAGCGGTTGGGGGACCCGTGCCGGTGCCTACGCCGGCGGTCCGGTCGAGGAGGACCCGGCGCAGCCGCAGCCCCGGGCCGCGGCCGTCCCGGGAAGTCCGGTCGACCACGACCCGTCCGCCCCGGTCGGCGGGACGGACGAGCAGGCCGCCGTCGACCGCGCGTTCGACGAGATCTTCGGTCCGGACGCCACCACGGCCTCCACCACGACCGTCCTCGCCACCCGCCGCGACGTCGCGACCGCGACGGAGCGACAGGCACAGCGCGCCCCGAAGCCCTCCCGTCCCCGTCGTCTCAACCCCTACGCGTCGATCCCCTACGTGATCGGGATCGCGGTCTTCGCTCTGGAGGCGTTCCTCATTGTCTGATCTCCCTCGCTCCACCGGCACCTGGTGGGCACCCTCGTCCCGACACGCCAAGCGCACCGCCGTCGGCATGGCGGCCATCGTCGCCGTCCTCTCGCTCATCACCTGGTCGGTGTGGATCTCGCCCTCCGGGCCGGTCTCCTCGGCAGTCAGCCGAGCGCTCGGCGTCCCGACCAAGCAGGAGCAACCGGCGGACGCCGAGGCGCTCGAAGCGAAGCTCACCGCAGCCCAGGAGCGGATCTGGAAGCTCGAGGGCAAGCTGCAGAGCACCACGGCGCAGGCCGGCTCCCGCGGCGACCAGCTCACGCAGCTCAAGGGCCAGATCGCGGACCTGCGGTCGCAGCTCGCGCACGCCCGGTCGGCGTCCGGAGCGGACCACTCCTCGGGAGGCTCGTCCTCCTCCGGCACGTCGGCCTCCGGCGGCCACGCCGGCAGCTCCGGGTCCGGGTCCGGGTCGGGGTCCGGCTCCGGAGCGTCCGGGCAGGGCGGCGGTCCGACCGTCGTGCCCGGGAAGGACGGCCCGTCGACGGACCCGGACCCCGCGGTCCCCGTCGACGTCCCGACCAAGGCCGAGGTGCTCGCACAGCAGTCCCGCTGGTACGGCCTGTACACGGCGCAGTCGCCCTTCAACTGGGCGGAGTACGACCAGGTGTCCCAGCAGGTCGGTACCGCCACGAACATGGTCGGCTACTTCCAGGGCTTCGACCAGGACTTCAACGCCGACGCCGTCCAGCGCTCCTGGACGAACGGTCGCGTCCCGATGCTCACCTGGGAGAGCCGTCCGTTGAAGACCGGCAACGACCAGAAGTACGTGCCCGGCTACACGAACGCCGACGTCACCGGCGGGGCGTTCGACCGCTACCTGACGCAGTACGCGGAGGCCCTCGTGGCGAACGGCCAGCCCGTCGTCATCCGGCTCGACCACGAGATGAACGGCAGCTGGTACAACTGGGCCGACGGCACCGTCCAGCAGAACGCACCGGGTTCGTTCGTCGCGATGTGGCAGCACGTGCACGACGTCTTCGACCGTGCCGGCGCGAACGACTACGTCATCTGGAACTGGTCGCCGACGCGGATCGACGCCCTGGGCAACCCGAAGTACCAGACGCTCGACTACCTGAAGGCGTACTACCCGGGTGACGACTACGTCGACTGGGTCGGCATGAGCGGCTACTACCGGAAGGCGGCCGAGGCGCCGACGTTCGACACCACCTTCGCGAAGACCATCGAGCAGCTCCGGCAGATCGCGCCCGAGAAGCGAATCCTGCTCAGCGAGATCGGCGCGACCGAGACCGGTGCCACGGTCACGGACGGCCAGAAGGCGCGCTGGATCACCTCGCTCTTCGACGCCCTCGCCGACCCGGCGAACGCCGACGTCATCGGCTTCGCGTACTTCAGCGAGACCGCCACCACCATCGTCGACGGTGCCCGCACGACGAACGACTGGCGACTCAACTCCCGGGCCGACAGCATGGCGGCCTTCGCGGCCGGCATCGCCCGGAACGACATCGACTACGACCTGCAGGAGGTCAAGAAGTGACCACATCGCCATCCCGGGACCACGCCCGCCCCGCTCCCGTCATCAGCGTCATCGGCACCGGCTACCTCGGTGCCACGCACGCCGCCGCCATGGCCGAGATGGGCTTCGAGACCATCGGCGTGGACGTCGACCCGGCGAAGCTCGCGGCCCTGTCGGCCGGGCAGGTGCCGTTCTACGAGCCCGGACTGCCCGAACTCATCACGAAGCACGTCGCCACCGGGCGGCTCCGCTTCACCTCCTCGATCTCGGAAGCGGTCGCTGCGGCCGACGTGCACTTCGTCTGCGTCGGGACACCGCAGAAGGCCGGGTCGCACGCCGCGAACCTGTCCTACGTGGAGGCCGCCACCCGCGGTGTCGCCGAGCACCTCACCCACCCGGGGCTCATCGTCGGCAAGTCCACGGTCCCGGTCGGGACGGCAGCGCGCCTCCGCGGCATCGTCAGCGAGTTCACGCCCGCCGGCATCGACGCCGAACTCGTCTGGAACCCCGAGTTCCTGCGCGAGGGCAAGGCCGTCGAGGACACGCTCCACCCGGACCGCTTGGTCTGGGGCGGTGCGTCGGAGGCGGCGGACGCGGTGATCCGCGAGGTGTACGCCGCCCCGATCAGCGAGGGGACCCCGGTCATCACGACCGACCTCGCCACCGCCGAGCTCGTGAAGGTGAGCGCGAACGCGTTCCTCGCGACGAAGATCTCGTTCATCAACGCGATCTCCGAGATGTGCGCGATCACGGGCGCGGACGTCTCGACGCTCGCGGACGCCCTCGGGCACGACGCCCGCATCGGCCGGAAGTTCCTCAACGCCGGTCTCGGATTCGGGGGCGGGTGCCTGCCGAAGGACATCCGGGCGCTCATGCACCGCGCGGCCGAACTCGGCGCCGGGCGGGTCGTCGGGCTCATGCAGCAGGTCGACGAGATCAACATGGGCCAGCGCCAGCGGGTCATCGACATGGCGATCGAGTCCGCCGGGGGATCGGTGCTCAACCGCCGGATCGCCGTCGTCGGAGCGGCCTTCAAGCCGATGACCGACGACGTCCGGGACTCGCCGGCGCTCAACGTCGCGGCGGCGCTGCACCTCCGCGGCGCCCAGGTGACGCTGTGGGACCCCGAGGCGATGGAGACGGCGCGGCGCTCGTTCCCGACCCTCACGTACGCCGGATCGATGACGGAGGCGATCGAGGGCGCCGACCTCGTGCTCGTCCTCACGGAGTGGGACGAGGTCGTCGAGGCCGACCCGGTCGCCCTCGCCGCCCTCGTCGGTCAGCGGGTCGTGATCGACGCGCGCAACTGCCTCCCGGCCGCACGGTGGGTCGGGGCGGGCTGGACCGTCCGCTCCCTCGGCCGACCGAGCCCGGCCGCTGCACCGGCCACGAGCGTCGCGGCCGGTGTGACGGACGCGCTGGTGACCGCGCGCTGAACAGACCGCGGTCGAGCGGGGCCCGTGCCGGCGACGGCGCGGGCCCCGCTCTCGTCTGCCGTGGTGCGGTGCGGTGCGGTGCGGAGCGGTGCGCGGCCCGGTGCCGGTCCGCAGGGCCGCCACCGCGCCTCCAGGCGGACGCGCACGGCGGTCCCGCCGCGCAGGGACGGCTCCCTGCTCTGCGGACGCGCACGCGAGGAAGGGCCCCACACCTGACGGTGCGGGGCCCTTCCTCGTGTGCGGAACTCAGACGCCGAAGTACAGCTCGTACTCGAACGGGTGGGGACGCTGCGCGAGGGGGAGGATCTCCTTCTCACGCTTGTAGTCGATCCAGGTCTGGATGAGGTCCTCGGTGAAGACGTTGCCCTTCGTGAGGAACTCGTGGTCCGCCTCGAGCGCGTCGAGCGCCTGCGACAGGCCGGCCGGGACCTGGGGGATGTTCTTGGCTTCCTCGGGCGGCAGCTCGTAGAGGTCCTTGTCGACCGGCTCGTGCGGCTCGATGCGGTTCTGGATGCCGTCGAGGCCGGCCATGAGCTGCGCGGCGAAGGCGAGGTACGGGTTGCCGGACGCGTCGGGCGCGCGGAACTCGATGCGCTTGGCCTTCGGGTTCGTGCCCGTGATCGGGATGCGGATCGCAGCCGAACGGTTGCCCGCCGAGTAGACGAGGTTGACGGGGGCCTCGAAGCCCGGGACCAGGCGGTGGTACGAGTTCACCGTCGGGTTCGTGAAGGCGAGCAGGGCCGGGGCGTGCCGCAGGATGCCGCCGATGTACCAGCGCGCGACGTCGGACAGGCCGCCGTAACCGTTCTCGTCGTAGAACAGCGGGGTGCCGTCCGACCAGAGCGACTGGTGGGTGTGCATGCCCGAACCGTTGTCACCGAACAGGGGCTTCGGCATGAACGTGGCGACCTTGCCCCACTGCTCGGCCGTGTTCTTGACGATGTACTTGAACTTGAGGATGTCGTCCGCGGCGTGGACCAGCGTGTCGAACTTGTAGTTGATCTCCTGCTGGCCGCCGGTGCCCACCTCGTGGTGCGCGCGCTCGAGCTCGAGGCCGGCGTCGATGAGCTTCAGCGAGATGTCGTCGCGCAGGTCCGCCGTCTTGTCGACCGGCGAGACGGGGAAGTAGCCGCCCTTGTACGGGGTCTTGTTGGCGAGGTTGCCGCCCTCTTCCTCGCGGCCGGTGTTCCACGCGCCCTCTTCCGAGTCGACGGAGAAGAACGACTCGTTCTGCGTGACCGAGTAGCGGACGTCGTCGAAGATGTAGAACTCGGCCTCGGGGGCGAAGAACGCCGTGTCCGCGATGCCGGTCGAAGCGAGGTACTTCTCGGCCTTCTTGGCGACCTGGCGCGGGTCACGGCCGTAGATCTCGCCGTTGCGCGGGTTGTAGATGTCGAACACCATGATCAGCGTGCGCTCCGCGCGGAACGGGTCCACGTAGGCGGTCGTCACGTCGGGGATGAGCTGCATGTCCGACTCGTGGATCGACGCGAAGCCGCGGATCGAGGAGCCGTCGAAGAGCTGACCGACGGCGAAGAAGTCCTCGTCGACCGTTGATGCGGGGATGTTGAAGTGCTGCTGGACCCCGGGGAGGTCCGTGAACCGGATGTCGAGGAACTTGACGTCCGTGTCCTTGATGAACGCGAGCACCTCGGAGGAATCACTGAACATGCGAGTCGGTCTCCTGTGGCGTTGGGTGGTGTCGAGGGAACCAGGAGGCACCCTCCGACGAGGCTAGAGACACCGGGTTTCCCGGACGTGACTGCGTTGTTTCCAGCGTGTTACGCACCCGGCGACCGCCTACGCTGGGGACATGGCCCGCTCCACTCCGTCCACCCCGCCCGCAGCCGGCTCCGGTCGGACCGAGTGGCCGGGCAAGGTCCTGGGGCTGCCGGAGTCGGGCCCGCGGAGCATGGGCGGCTTCGGCCGACGGTTCCTCGGGCTGGTGATCGACTGGGCGTTGGCCTCGCTCGTCTCCCTCGTCATCGGCACGTACGGCGCGGCGGGCAACTTCATCACGCTGGGCATCTTCGCCGTGCTGCAGGTCCTGTTCATCGCGCTCGCGTCGGGGTCGTTCGGGCACCTCTGTGTCGGGCTGCGCGTGGTGCCGATCCGCGGGGGCTACGTCGGTGTCTGGCGCCCGGCGGTCCGCACCGTGCTGCTGTGCATCGTCGTCCCGGCGCTCATCCACGCGAAGGACGGCCGTCCGCTCCACGACGGCGCTGCCGGTACGGTGCTCGTCCGCCGCTGACGACGCGGGTCCTCGTCGGCCGGTGCCGTCCGAGCCGGCCGGTGCCATCCGAGCCTGCCAGTGCCGTCCGGGCCGGCCAGTGCCGTCCGGGCCGGCCGGTGCCGGAGGACGACGATGCCCCCGACCAGGACGGCCGGGGGCATCGGGACGCGGCGGTGACGGTCAGCGCGGGCGACCCGCTCGGACACGCGTGGGGTCGATGCCCTTCGGGATGGACGCGGCAGGACCGTGCGTCAGCGAGTCGAGTCGGTTCGACACCGCCAGCACCTCGTTCCGGTTCAGGGCCTTCTTGTGCTTGTTCATGGCCTTCGGCAGCTTGTGCAGCGTGACCTGGCCGTCACCGTCGCCGACGTTGACGACGTGGATCGGCACGTTCGGGACGATGCGGGCCACCTTGCGGCGCTCCTCCTCGACCTGGCGCGTGAGGTTGCCGACCTGACCCTCGGTGATGAGGATGACGCCCGGCGTCCCGACCGCGCGGTAGACCGCAGCCTGGGAGCGACCGTGGACGGCGACCGGCATCTCGCTCGACCGCCACTGACGCCGCAGCGAGTTCGTCAGCACGGCGCCGACGGCACCGGGCTGCCCCTCGATCTGCGAGTACGCGGCCCGCTCGGCCAGACGCCCGAGCACGATGAGGAACAGCAGCACGCCGAGCAGGACGCCGGCGAGGATCCAGAGGACGATCGCGAGCCAGTTCTGACCCGGCAGGAGCAGCGCCAACAGGACGCCCGCCACGACCGGACCGAGGAACGCGAGGGCGAACCACCAGACGGACGACGGGTCGGCCCGGCGCGTCATGGTGAAGACCTGGTACATCTGCTTGAGACGACCGGGCTCCTTCGCCGGGGTGCTTGAGGAACTGCTGCGTGCCATGCCGTCAAGGATACGGCCTGGCACGCGGATCGGAGACCGCCCGCCCTCAGGCTGTGGGCGAACGGGACGTGTCCACCGGTCCTGGTCGCGGACGGGAGGCCCGCCTCACCGCCGGCACGCTGGTCACCGTGGACCTGGAACAACCGACCGACCGCTGTTGGCGGACCGCGACGCCCTCGGACGCCTTCTGTGAGTGGGTCGCGGACCGCAGTTGCCTGGCGCACGACCACCTCGTCGCCGTCGCGCAGGTGGGTCGTGACGAGACCGGGGCGCTCGTCGTGCGGACGGCCGGACCGTCCGGGCTGGCGCTGCCGACGGCACTGGACCGCATCGGGTCGCCGACACCGGGCGTCGCCGTGACGCTCACGCTCCCGCTGCTCGAGGTCGCGCTGCTGGCGGACGCCGGCGCGCTGCTGCTCGGCTCCGCCCGCGTGGAGGACGTCGTCGTCGACGACGCGGGCGCGGTCGTGCTCGTCGACCGCCCTCCGGGCGCGGACGGGCAGCAGCCCGCGGGGTCACTCCCCGGGGTCGAGGCGCTCGTGCTCGCGGTCCGTGCCGTCTGGGACCGTGTCGACGCCCGGGACGCCGGGATCGCGGGCCCGGGTGCGGACGGGATCGACGAACGGTGCTCCCTGGCGCGGACGCACGGCGGCGCGGCCCTCGTGGAGCTCGACCGCGCGGTCCGGGCGGCGGCACCACCGCGTCCCGTGCGGTGGGACCCGCCGCCGCTGCCCTACGCCTTCGAGACCGCAGACCGCCACGGCACGGCGACGGGCGGGCGTCCGGGAACGCAGGGAACGCTGCCGGTCGGCCGCCTGCTCGTGGCGTGTCGGGACGTCCTGACATCGGGCGTGCCGCTCGCCGGCCGACGGGTCGGTGTCCGTGCGGTCGTGACCGTGCTGGTGGTCGTGGCGGGTCTCGTCGTCGCCGTCACGCAGGGTCGGGGCCGATGACCGGGCCGGGGACGCGGAACGGCCCCGCCTCCCGGGTGGGAGACGGGGCCGTCGGCGTGGTATCCGTCCGACCTGGGTGGTCAGTACCCGAGGTTCGGAGCGAAGTTGCCCTCTTCGAGGCGGTTCTTCACGGCCACCAGGTACCGGGACGCGTCCGCGCCGTCGATGATCCGGTGGTCGTAGGAGAGCGCCAGGTAGACGAACGAACGGATCGCGATGGCCTCCTGGCCGTCGACCTTCACCACGGCCGGACGCTTCGTCACGATGCCCGTGCCGAGGATCGCCGACTGCGGCAGGAAGACGACCGGGGTGTCGAACAGCGCGCCGCGCGAACCGGTGTTGGTCAGCGTGAACGTGCCGCCGGCGAGCTCGTCCGGCTTGAGCTGGTTGTTGCGCGTGCGCTCCGCGAGGTCCGCGATCGCCGTCGAGAACTGCGCGAGGTCGAGCGACGCCGCGTCCTTGATGACCGGGGTGAGCAGTCCGCGCTCGGTGTCGACCGCGATGGAGACGTTCTCGGTTTCCGGGTAGACGATCTCCTCGCCGTCGACGGTCGAGTTGATCTTCGGGTGCGCCTTGAGCGCCTCCGAGGCCGCGAGGGCGAAGAACGGCATGAAGGAGAGCTTCGAACCGGTCTTCTCGAGGAACTCGGCCTTGTGCGCGTCACGGAACTGCGCGACCTTCGTCACGTCGACCTCGACGACACTGGTGAGCTGCGCGGTCGAGGTCATCGACTGCACGGCCCGCTCGGCCACGACCTTGCGCAGGCGGGTCATCTTCTCCCGAGTCCCACGCAGCGGCGAGACCTCGGCGACGAAGGGACCGGACTGGGCCGGAGCGCTGGTCGACGCCGACGCTGCCGGGGCGGCCGCCGCTGCCGAGGCCGCGGCGAGCACGTCCTCCTTGCGGATGCGGCCACCGACACCGGTGCCGGCGACGGTCGACAGGTCGACGCCCTGCTCGTTCGCGAGCTTGCGGACGAGCGGGGTGACGTACCCGGATGCCGCACCGTTGGTGGTGGGGTTCGGGACCTCGGCCGAGGGCGTCGACGCCGGGGCGGCCGCGGCGGGGACGGCCGCGGGAGCCGGGGCTGCCTTCGCCGGAGCGGGGACCGCGGCCGGCGGGGCGGCGGCGGGCGGCGGGACCGGAGCGGCCTGCGGCACGGGCGAGGCCGCCGGCGGCGCGGACGGAGCCTGCGGGGCCGCGGGCTGCGTCTGACCGGCCGGTGCGGGCTCGGGCTCGGTGGGCTCCGGGGCCTTGGCCTCGGTGTCCTGCTCCGTGCTCGGCGCGGTCTCCGGCTCGGACTCCTGTGCAACCGCCTCGGTCGCGTCGTCGGTGGACTCGGAACCGCCCTGGTCGGAGGAGTCGGCACCACCGGAACCGTCTCCGATCTTCACGAGCGGGGTGCCGACCTCGACGGTCTCGTCCTCCTGGACGAGGATCTCCTCGATGACGCCGGCGACCGGCGACGGGATCTCGGTGTCGACCTTGTCGGTGGAGACCTCGAGCAGCGGCTCGTCGACCTCGATCCGGTCACCGACGTTCTTCAGCCATCGGGTGACCGTACCCTCGGTGACGCTCTCCCCGAGCGCCGGGAGGTTGACGGATTCGCTCATCGGGTGGACTCCTCTTCGCAGGCGTGGTTCGTGGTTGTGGTGTTCGTCGTGCGCACGTGCGTGTCGATCACAGCGCGTGCAGCGGCTTGCCCGCGAGGTGCAGGAAGGCCTCGCCGAGGGCTTCGTTCTGCGTGGGGTGGGCGTGCACGAGGGGAGCGACGTCCTCCGGGTGCGCTTCCCAGTTCACGGCGAGCTGGGCTTCACCGATGAGCTCGCCGACGCGCGCGCCGATCATGCTGACGCCGACGACCGGGCCGTCGATGACGCGGACGACCTTCACCGCACCGGCCGTACCGATGATGTGGCTGCGGCCGTTGCCGGCGAGGTTGTACTCGTAGGTGTCGACCTTGTCGGCGCCGTACTGCTCCTCGGCCTTCGCCTGGGAGAGCCCGACCGAGGCGACCTCGGGGTCGGAGTAGGTGACCTTCGGGATGTTCGTGTCGGAGATGACGACCGGGTTGAGACCGGCGATCTCCTCGGCGACGAAGATGCCCTGCTGGAAGCCGCGGTGAGCGAGCTGCAGGCCCGGGACGATGTCGCCGACGGCGTAGACGTTCGGCAGGTTTGTGAGGAGGCGCTCGTTCGTCGTGACGAACCCGCGCTCCATGGCCACGCCGACCTCGTCGTAGCCGACGTTCTGCGTGACCGGGCCACGGCCGACGGCGACCAGGAGGACGTCGCCCTCGTAGGTCGCGCCGTTCTCGAGCGTGACGACGACGCCGTTCTCGTGCTGGTCGACGTGGTCGAACCGGACGCCGAGCGAGAACTCGATGCCGCGCTTGCGGAACGCGCGTTCGAGCTGCTTGGACATCGACTCGTCCTCGGCGGGGATGAGGTGCGGCAGGCCCTCGACGATCGTGACCTCGGCGCCGAACGACTTCCACACGCTGGCGAACTCGACACCGATCACGCCGCCACCCAGGATGACGACCTTGTTCGGGACGTAGTCCATGCGGAGCGCGGTCTCGGAGGTGATGACCCGGCCGCCGATCTCGAGGCCCGGCAGCGACTTCGAGTAGGAGCCGGTGGCGAGGACGACGTTGCGACCGGTGACCGTCTGGTCGCCGACCTGCACCGTGTTCTGCGAGGTCAGCCGGCCCCACCCCTCGACGACGGTGATGCCGCGGGCCTTGATGAGCCCCTGCAGGCCCTTGTACTTCGAGTTGATGACGCCCTGCTGGTACTCGATGACCTTCGGCACGTCGACGCCGGTGAACTCGGCGATGACACCGTACTTCTCCGCGTCACGGGTACCGTCGGCGATCTCGGCCGAGTGCAGCAGTGCCTTCGTCGGGATGCAGCCGCGGTGCAGACACGTCCCTCCGAGCTTGTCTCCCTCGATGAGCGCGACGCTCATGCCGAGCTCGGCGGCCCGGAGCGCTGCGGCGTAGCCGCCGCTGCCGCCACCGAGGACCACGACGTCGTAAGTCTGTTCCGTCACCTGGTGCAACTCCCTCGTGCGTGTCAGGGGCGGCTTGGTGTCTCTTGGACGCCGTCCCGGTGGACACCGCGCGGCGGCGTCCGGCGGTCGGACCGTCTGTACCGGTCCCGTCCCGTCAGTTCCGGCGGGGAGCACGCTGACGCGGCGGCCCCGCCGGAACCAAACCTACTACTTGCCCTGCAGGTCTTCTGCGAGTGCGACCAGGGTCCGGACCATCACGCCGGTCGCGCCCTTGCCGAGCCAGCCGTACCCGGCACCGCGGTTCTCGGACGGGCCGGCGATGTCGAGGTGCGCCCACGGGATGGTCGCGCCGTCGGCGGTCGTGCCGACGAAGCGCTCGAGGAACTTGGCGGCGAGGAGCATGCCGCCCGCGGTCTGGCCGACGGTGGCGTTGACCATGTCGGCGACGTCGCTCGCGAGCCGGCCGTCGAGCTCCTCCGGCATCGGCATCGGCCAGACCGGTTCGGCGACGGCGTCGGCGACCGCGCGGACCTGCGCGACGAACGCGTCGCTGCCCATGAGACCGGTCGTCCGGTCGCCGAGGGCGACCATCTGCGCGCCGGTGAGCGTCGCGACGTCGACGATCGCGTCGGGCTGCTCGAGCGAGGCCGCCGCGATCCCGTCACCGAGGACGAGGCGTCCTTCGGCGTCGGTGTTGGTGACCTCCACGGTCTTCCCGTTCTTGAGGGTGAGGACGTCGCCGGGGCGGATCGCAGACCCGGACGGCATGTTCTCGGCGAGGCAGAGCCAGGCCGTGATCTTCGTGTCGAGACCCAGGCGTGCCGCGGCGACCGTCGCGGCGAGCACGGTCGCCGCGCCGGTCATGTCGGTCTTCATGCCGAGCATCGACGCGGCGGGCTTCAGCGAGAGGCCGCCGGTGTCGAACGTGATGCCCTTGCCCACGAGCGCGAGGTGCTTCGCCGCACCGGCCGGCTCGTACCGGACGACGACGAGTCGCGGCGGCCGCACCGAGCCCTGACCGACCCCGGCGATGCCGCCGAAGCCCTGCTGCTCGAGCTCCGTCTCGTCGAGGACCTCGACCGTGAGGGGCAGCCCCTCGGCGACCGCGGCCGCGACGTCGGCGACGTCCGACGGACCGAGGTCGCCGGCGGCGGTGTTCACGAGGTCGCGTACGAGCGATGCCGCCTCGGCCACGACGGCCGGACGCACGGTCGCGTCGGCGTCCACCGATGCGGGGGCGAGGACCGTGATGCGCTGGTCACCGCGGACCGGACCGGTGGTGCCGGTGCCCTTGTGCCGGGTGAAGGCGTACGAGCCGAGGGCCGCGCCCTCGAGCGCGGCGGCGACGGCGTCGTCGTCCTCGGTGGGCAGCGCGAGGGCGATCGAGCCGACGTGCGGGAGCTGCCGGACGGCGCTGCCCGCGGCGGAGCGGACGGCGGCGGTGCCGGTCGCACTCCCGAGCCCGACGAGGGCGACGCCGGCGGCGGCGATCCCGGCGGCGGCACCACCGGGGATGCGGACGAGCTGGTCCTTCGCGCCGGTGGCGCCCACGGCCTCCAGGTCGAGCTGTTCGAGGCCGGGGACGGGGCCGACGGCGGTCGGTGCGAGGGTGGCGGGGCCGCCGTCGGTGCCGGGGCGGACACCCACGACGAGGACGTCGGCGTCGACGGAGGCGGGGGAGGAGGAGGTGGTGGAGAGCGTCGGTCGGACCATCACACCAGCCTACTGACGGTGCTCTGACGGCCTGTTCGCTGTCGGCGTGGGCGGCGGTCCGGGCCGCGTCGGCGGGCCCGCCTAGCATTGGCCGGGTGAACCACCCCGAGGACCTCTACACGCTCGACGAGTCCGCCCCGACGGTGCCCGCCGGGCTGCACCTCGTCGCCGCCCTCACGGGCTTCGCGGACGCGGGCTCGGCGGTGGCGCAGATCACGACGTCGATCACCGGCTCCCTCGAGTCGCAGCTCGTGGCCGAGTTCGACCCGGACGTCCTGCTCGACTGGCGCGCCCGCCGCCCGGTGATCACGTTCGAGCACGACCACATCACCGCCGTGGAGCCGCCCCGGCTCACCCTGCACCTCGTGCGCGACGAGCTGGGCCAGCAGTTCCTCTTCCTGTCGGGCTACGAACCCGACTTCCAGTGGAACCGCTTCGTCCGCGCCGTCGTCGACCTCGCGGAGGACCTGCAGGTCGCCGACACCACCTGGGTGCAGGCGATCCCGATGCCGGTGCCGCACACCCGGGCGATCGGCACCACCGTGTCCGGCACACGCGCGGACCTGGTCGAGTCGATGAGCGTCTGGAAGCCCGAGACGCAGGCGCCGGCGAACGTCCTGCACCTGGTCGAACACCGCCTCGCCGAGCTCGGGCAGCAGGTGACCGGGCTCGTCCTGCTCGTCCCGCACTACCTGGCGGACACCGAGTACCCCGACGCGGCCGTCGCCGCCCTGTCCGGGATCTCGGCCGCGACCGGGCTCATCTTCCCGACCGACGCCCTCCGCGAGGAGGGTCGGGAGTTCCTGTCCCGGGTCGACGAGCAGGTCGCCGGCAACGCCGAACTCCAGCGCCTGGTCGGCGCGCTCGAGCAGCGCCACGACACGTACATGGAGGGCAACCCGGTGGCCTCCCCGCTGACCGGCGCCGACGGTGAGGTGCCGACGGCGGACGCGATCGCCGCCGAACTCGAACGGTTCCTCGCGGACCGTCGCACCGCCGACGACGACTGACGTCGGCCAGGGGTCACCGTCCGCCCGCGCGGACGGTGCCCGCGTGGTGGCTAGCCTGGTCGGGTGAACTCCCGCCGCGCCTTCGTCGTCTGGGGCGTCGCCGTCCTGGCGTACGTCCTCGCGGTCGTGCAGCGGTCGTCCCTCGGGGTCTCCGGGGTCGACGCGCAGGACCGCTTCGCCGTGTCGGCCGCCGTGCTGTCGACGCTCGCGGTCGTTCAGATCGCCGTCTACGCCGGACTGCAGATCCCCGTCGGGATCGCGCTCGACCGCGTCGGTCCGCGCCGCCTGGTGCTCCTCGGGGCGGTGCTGCTCACGGTCGGGCAGGCCGTGGTCGCGGTGTCACCGACCGTCGGCCCGGCCGTCATCGGGCGCGTGCTCGTCGGAGCGGGCGACGCGATGACGTTCATCTCGGTGATGCGACTGCTGCCGATGTGGTTCAGCGGGACGCTACTGCCGCAGATCTCGCAGTGGACGGGCAACCTCGGCCAGATCGGCCAGATCGTCTCCGCGTTCCCGTTCGCCCTGCTCCTGCACTCCGTCGGGTGGGACGCGGCGTTCGGCGTCGCAGCCGTCGCCAGTGCGGTCGGCCTGGTCCTGGCGGTGGTCTTCGTCCGCGCGGGGCCGGTCGCGGTGCGCACGGACACGATCCCGATCCCGCACTCGTGGGGTGCCGCGTTCAGCACCTTCGGGCACGCCCTCCGTCGGCCGGGCACGCAGCTCGGGTTTTGGTCGCACTACGTGACGCAGTCCTCCGGCACCGTGTTCAGCCTGTTGTGGGGCGTCCCCATGCTGCGGGGGCTCGGGTACTCACCGACCGAGGCGGCGAGCTTCCTGACGGTCATCGTGGTCGTCGGCTTCGTCGCGGGGCCCGTCCTGGGACTCCTGTGCGCGCGCTTCCCGATGCGCCGGTCGAACCTGGTGCTCGGGATCGTCACCGCCCTGGGCGTCGTCTGGACCGCGGTGCTGCTCTGGCCGGGGCAACCGCCGACGTGGCTGCTCGTCCTGCTCGTCGTGGCGATGGGCGTCGGTGGCCCGGGTTCCCTCATCGGCTTCGACTTCGCGCGGTCGTTCAACCCCGTCGGGTCGCTCGGATCGGCGAACGGCGTCGTGAACGTCGGCGGGTTCCTGGCGGCCTTCGTGATGATGTTCGCCATCGGGACGCTGCTCGACGTCCTCGCCTCGGCCTCCGGGACCGACACGTTCGCGTGGCAGAACTTCCGCGTCGCGATGACGGTGCAGTACGTCGTCGTCGGGTTCGGCGTCGTGATGCTCCTGTCCGCCCGTCGCCGGACCCGCGCCCGTCTGCACGCCGAGGACGGAATACGGGTGGGACCGCTGTGGGTTGCACTGGTTGCACGCCTGCGGAAACAGCGCGTGCAATAATGACCACGGACCCTTTCGGGTTCCCCACGTCCGACGTCGGGGGACTTGACATGGGTCCTAGTGCTGCCCGGAACGGTAGGACCAGACGACGTGGGGGACCGCGGCGGTGGCCCTGGGCGGCGAGGGAAGGCCACGACCCCAGGAACGTGGCACGACGAGGAAGGTGATCGCATGGCTGCCCGGAGCACGACGGTCGATCCCACGAAGGACACCACGCCCGACGGCGCCGTGGCGGAAGACGCCACGGAGACGGAGGGCACGGTCGCGCCGAAGAAGCGCGCCACCAGGACCACCACCGCCGCCAAGAAGGCCGCGCCGAAGAAGGCGGCCCCGAAGAAGGCCGCGGGCAAGAAGGCGACCGCCGCCGCCGACGACGAGGACGGCGACGTCGAGGACGACGCCCCGGTCGAGGTCGTGGAGGACACGGCCGAGACCACCGACGAGGTCGCCGAGGACGCCGAGGACGAGTCGGGTGCGAAGCCCTCGACCGAAGCCGCCGCGGTCGCCGCGGGTGCGCTCGTCATCTCGCAGACCGACGACGACGAGGCGCCGGTCTACTCGACGACCATCACGGGTGCCACCGCGGACCCGGTGAAGGACTACCTCAAGCAGATCGGCAAGGTCGCGCTGCTGAACGCCGAGCAGGAGGTCGAGCTCGCGATGCGCATCGAGGCCGGCCTGTTCGCCGAGGACAAGCTGCAGCACTCGACCGGGCTCTCGAAGCCCGAGGAGCGCGAACTCCGCTGGGTCGCGCGTGACGGTCAGCGTGCCAAGTCGCACCTGCTCGGGGCGAACCTCCGTCTCGTCGTCTCGCTCGCGAAGCGCTACACGGGCCGCGGCATGCAGTTCCTCGACCTCATCCAGGAGGGCAACCTGGGCCTGATCCGTGCGGTCGAGAAGTTCGACTACACGAAGGGCTTCAAGTTCTCGACCTACGCGACGTGGTGGATCCGTCAGGCCATCACCCGTGCCATGGCCGACCAGGCCCGCACCATCCGCATCCCGGTGCACATGGTCGAGGTCATCAACAAGCTCGCCCGGGTGCAGCGGCAGATGCTGCAGGACCTCGGCCGCGAGCCCACGCCGGAAGAGCTCGCCCGCGAGCTCGACATGACGCCCGAGAAGGTCGTCGAGGTGCAGAAGTACGGCCGCGAGCCGATCTCGCTGCACACGCCGCTCGGCGAGGACGGCGACTCGGAGTTCGGTGACCTCATCGAGGACACCGAGGCGGTCGTCCCGGCCGACGCGGTGGGCTTCACCATGCTGCAGAAGCAGCTCGAGAGCCTGCTCGACTCCCTGTCCGAGCGCGAGGCCGGCGTGATCCGGATGCGCTTCGGCCTCGGCGACGGCCAGCCGAAGACCCTCGACCAGATCGGCGACACGTTCGGGGTCACGCGCGAGCGGATCCGTCAGATCGAGTCGAAGACGATGGCGAAGCTCCGCCACCCGTCCCGGTCGCAGTCGCTCCGCGACTACCTCGAGTAGGCCGCCCGTGCGTTTCGCGATCCCGATCCTGGTCGGGCGGATCCTCCGTGCCCTCGCTCGTGCGCGGGGCGGCGGATCCGCCTACCCGGGCTACATCGTCCTCAAGCTCGTGCCGGACTTCCTGCAGCACGTCACGCGGCAGTTCCCGAACGGCGTCGTGTTCGTCCTCGGGTCGAACGGCAAATCGACGACGACGCACATGATCTCGGAGATCGTGCGTGCGCACGGGCTCCGGGTCTTCACGAACCCGTCCGGGGCGAACCTGCCGCAGGGGATCGCGTCCGCGCTCCTGTCCGAGGTGTCGCTGACCGGCAAGCTCAAGGCGGACATCGGCATCCTCGAGGTGGACGAGGCCTTCGCCGTCGAACTGGCGGGCATCCTGTCGCCGTCGACGGTGACGATGCTCAACGTCCAGGTCGACCAGCTCTACCGGTTCTTCGAGACCGAGCGCGTCGCCACGATGATGCTCGACACCGCGGCGCTGTCGTCCGCGAACGTCATCACGAACCACGACGACCAGTTCCTGGACGCCTACACCCCCGTCGACGGTCAGCGCGTGCTCCGCTTCGGTGCGAGCTCCGAGGTCGTGGCCGCTGCGCCGAACGGCCTGCAGAACGCCGACGACTTCGTCGCCGGGACGGACCGTGCCGAGACGACGGCCGACGCCGAGGTCGTCGTGTTCACCGGCGACGGCGCGACCATCGCCTTCGACGGCGACGAGGTGCCGGTGCGCCTGCCGGCTCGCGGCCTGCACTACGCCGTCGACGCCGCGGCGGCGACCGCGACCGCGAGTGCCGCGCTCGGCGCCCAGTTCCGTGCCGACGCCGTGACGAAGGCGTTCCAGCGGATGAAGCCGGCGTACGGACGTGGTGAGCGTCTGCCGATCGCGGGCGAGTCCGCCGAGTTCACGATGTTCAAGAACGCCGCGAGTCTGCAGCTGAACCTGGACGCGCTGCCCGCGCACCCGGAACAGGTGCTCATGGCGATCGACGAGGGCACCCCGGACATCTCGTGGATCTACGACATCGACTTCTCGAAGCTCGACCACGTGGACGTCGTGTCGGGTGACAAGGCCTGGCAGATCGCGATCGCCCTCGAGCACGCCGGCGTCCGCATCGGCCGCGTCGAACCCGACGTCGAGTCCGCGATCCGGCACATGCAGGGCCTCGGGGCGACGACGACCGGCACGAAGAACTTCATCGTCAACTACGAGATCATGATGATCGCCCGGAAGGCCCTCGGCCACCCGGACCTGGAGAAGACCGCATGACGGCCGATCGCCTGACCATCCTGCACGTGTACCCGCGCCAGATGGGGGTCTCCGGGGACCGCGGCAACGTCGCGGCCCTGGTCCGTCGCGCCGCTGCGGCCGACATCGACACCGAGGTCGTCGAGTACGCCCCGGGCGACACGCTCCCCGCGTCCGCGGACGTCGTGCTGGTCGGCAACGGACCGCTCAGCGCGATGCGGTCGCTCGGTGCCGACGTCACCCGCGTCGGTGCGCCGCTGCGCGACTTCGCCGCCGCCGGTGTGCCGGTCGTCGCGGTCGGCGGCGGGTTCGACCTCGCGACGAACCAGGTCGTGCCGACCGAGGGCGCCCCGGTCGACGGGTTCGGGGTGTTCGACGCCCGCGCCGTCCGCGGTGCCGAGCGCCGGGTCAACTACTTCGTGCTCGAGACCCGGTACCCGCTGCTCCCCGGCGCTTCCACGCGCCTCGCGGGCTTCGAGGACCACGCTGCGCGCATCGAGCTGGCCGACGGCGTCGAACCGTTCGCGGACGTCGTGTCCGGTGGCGGCAACCAGGCCGGTGCACCGGTCGAGGGCGCGATCGCCGGCACGTCGTTCGGCACCCACACCCAGGGGCCGATCCTGCCGCTCAACCCGCAGCTCACGGATGCGGTCCTCGCCGCGGCGACCGCCCGCCTCGGACGGACGTACGCACCGGACGCCGAGCGCACCGCGACGATCGACCGGTACGCCCGCGAAGCCAGTGCCACGGTCGACCGCTACGTCGACAAGGCGTTCAAGCGCATCACCTGATCCCGCCGACGGACAGCGCCCGTACGACAGGCAGCGCCCGTACGACAGGCAGCGCCTGTACGACAGGCAGCGTCTGTACGACAGGACGACGCACCGGAGGCCCGGTGCCGGTCTCGTGGACCGGCACCGGGCCTCCGGTGCGTCGCGGCGGTGCCGCCTACTTGGACTCGTGGAGTCGCGAAGACTCGTCGTGCCACTCGAGGGCGATGGCTGCCAGCTTGTCCTTGAACTCGGCGCCGTGGTGGGCGCAGAACAGGAGTTCACCACTGGCCATGGTGGCGCGGATGTACGCCTGCGCACCGCAGCTGTCGCAGCGGTCGGCCGCGGTGAGCTGGTGGTTGTCGTTGAGTTCGTCGACGGAGAGGTCCTGCACGGTCTGGGTCATTGCTGTGCTCCTCACGGATCGCAGTACGGTGCGGTGAATGCACCCATTCCAACACGTCCCGCCTGGATGCCGTGCATCCTGACCGGCTCGTTCGCTGAGCGCGGAGCGCTTGTCCCCTCGCCGAGGCGCACCGCTCGTGCGGCCCACTGGTGTCGGTGCGGCTCGGTACCCTGATCACGTGAGCTCCGACTACTCCGCACGGCATCTCTCCGTCCTCGAAGGACTCGAGGCGGTCCGGAAGCGTCCCGGCATGTACATCGGCTCGACGGACTCGCGTGGGCTCATGCACTGCCTGTGGGAGGTCATCGACAACTCCGTGGACGAGGCCCTGGCCGGACACGGGGACGAGATCGGGGTGACCCTGCACGCCGACGGGTCGGTCGAGGTGTCGGACGTCGCGCGCGGCATCCCGGTGGACGTCGAGCCGAAGACGGGGCTGACCGGGGTCGAGGTCGTGTTCACGAAGCTGCACGCCGGCGGCAAGTTCGGCTCCGGGTCGTACGCGGCCTCGGGCGGCCTCCACGGCGTCGGCGCCTCGGTCGTCAACGCGCTGTCCGAACGACTCGACGTGCAGGTGGACCGCGGCGGCAAGACGTACGCCATGTCGTTCCACCGGGGCGAGCCGGGCGTGTTCGACGACTCCCGGGGCATCGGGCCGGACGCCCCGTTCGCACCCTTCACCTCGGGGAGCGAACTGCGGGTGGTCGGCAAGGTGAAGAAGGGCGTGACCGGGACGCGCGTGCGCTACTGGGCGGACCGACAGATCTTCACGAAGGACGCGGCCTTCAGCACCGGGGACCTCGTCAACCGCGCGCGGCAGACCGCGTTCCTCGTGCCGGGACTCGGGCTCACCATCACCGACGCTCGTCCGGCGTCGATCGCGGCGGCCGCCCAGCGTGCGGCCCTGGCGGTGTCGACTGCCGGCGCCGCGGCGTCCGGGACGACGGACGACGGGACCGGGACGGACGGGCCCGCGACCGACACCGCGCCGGCCCTGGCGGTCGAGCAGGGGCCGGTCGTCGAGCGCTTCCGCTACGAGGGCGGGATCGGCGAGTTCGTCGAGCACCTCGCCGTCGACGGGGCGAAGACCGACGTCTGGCGCATCCAGGGCTCCGGCACGTTCAAGGAGACCGTGCCGATGCTCGACGACAAGGGCCACATGGTGTCCACCGAGGTCGAGCGCACGTGCGAGGTCGACGTCGCCCTGCGGTGGGGCGACGGGTACGAGACGGTGTTCCGGAGCTTCGTGAACATCATCGCCACCCCGAAGGGCGGCACGCACCAGGCCGGGTTCGAGTCCGGTCTGGTCAAGGCCGTCCGTGCCCAGGTCGAGGCGAACGCGCGCAAGCTCAAGGTCGGGCAGGACAAGCTCGAGAAGGACGACGTGCTCGCGGGCCTCACCGCTGTGCTGACCGTCCGGCTGCCCGAGCCGCAGTTCGAGGGCCAGACGAAGGAGATCCTCGGCACGCCGGCCGTCCGCCGGATCGTCGACTCCGTGGTGGCCAAGCGCATGACGGAGATCCTCACCTCGACGCAGCGCACCGAGAAGGCGCAGGCCGCGGTCGTGCTCGAGAAGGTCGTCGCCGAGATGAAGACGCGCATCTCCGCCCGGGCGCACAAGGAGACGCAGCGCCGCAAGAACGCGCTCGAGAACTCGTCGCTCCCGACGAAGCTCGCCGACTGCCGCTCGAACGACGTCGACGGGACCGAGCTGTTCATCGTCGAGGGCGACTCGGCACTCGGTACCGCGAAGCTCGCCCGCAACAGCGAGTACCAGGCGCTCCTGCCCATCCGCGGGAAGATCCTCAACGTCCAGAAGGCGTCGGTGTCGGACATGCTCTCCAACGCCGAGTGCGCGTCGATCATCCAGGTCATCGGTGCGGGGTCCGGGCGCACGTTCGAGCTCGACCAGGCCCGCTACGGCAAGGTCATCATCATGTCCGACGCCGACGTCGACGGTGCCCACATCCGGACGCTGCTGCTGACGCTCTTCTTCCGGTACATGCGCCCGATGATCGAGCAGGGCCGGGTGTTCGCCGCCGTGCCGCCGTTGCACCGGGTCGTCGTGGTCAACCGCGGCAAGCCGAACGACACGCTGTACACCTACTCCGAGCAGGAGCTGACGACGCTCCTCAAGAAGCTCGAGCGCTCGAACAAGAAGTACCTCGAGCCGATCCAGCGCTACAAGGGCCTGGGCGAGATGGACGCCGACCAGCTGGCCGAGACCACGATGGACCGTGCGCACCGCACCCTGCGACGCGTCAACGTGTCGGACGCCGAGTCGGCGGCCAAGGTGTTCGAGCTGCTCATGGGGAACGACGTGGCCCCGCGCAAGGAGTTCATCCTCGCCGGCGAGGGTCTGGACCGCGAGCGCATCGACGCCTGACGGCGCCCTGCCGGACAGGAGGCGCGGGGCGGCCCGGCCCCGCGCCTCCTGTCCGTCCCGGTGCGGCCACGCTGGCGTGCGCCCTGCTGCGACGCTCGTGTGCGCTCAGCGCGCGTGAGGCTCAGGCCTCGCCGCGAATCCCGTCGACGGCCGCCGCGCTCCCACCGATGGTCACGACCTCGGCGTCGAGCGGACTGCCGGAGCCATCACGCTTCGACAGCCAGTCCGGCAGCGTCCGGGCAGCACCGTCCGCCCCGACCGCGTGCGGCGGAGCGACGCCCGCCCACGCCACGGTCAGACCGTCCTCGCCCTTCAGGAACGCGTGCGCCCGGACCCCCTGGGTCCCGCGGCCCTTCGCCGGGAACTCGGTCAGCGCGGACACCTTCGCCCGTCCGGCGTCCGTCCCGGGCAGGGCGGTCGACGTCGTGGACACGGTGGCGACCACCGAGTCCTCGGTCAGCGCGACCGATCCGAACCAGATGACGGACGCGCCGGCGGCCAGGGACACCCCGGCGACACCGCCGGCCGGCAACCCCTGCGGGCGGACGGCGGCGGACGGGAAACGCAGCAGCTGCGCGTTCGAGGTGATGAACACCAGGTCGTCCGACTCGGGTGCCTGGGTCGCACCGACGACGCGGTCGCCCGGCTTGAGCCCGATCGCGACGACCTCGGGCTTGTCCGGCCACGCGCCGGGCACCACGCGCTTCACGACGCCCTGCGCGGTCCCGATCGCGAGCGACTCGGTCACGGCGGCGTCGAGCGACACGAGTGCGACGACGGTCTCGGACTTCGGGATGCCCAGGTAGTCGGTGACGCGGACGCCGGCGTCGAGCCGCACGGACGCGGGCGGCACGGCGGGGACGTCGACGGGGGAGAAGCGCAGCACACGGCCGGTCGAGGTGAGGGCGCCGACCTGCCCGCGCACGGTGCTCACCACCGTGGAGCGAACGGCGTCGTGCTTCGACCGCTTCGGGACGTGCACGATGCCGGACTCGGCCGCGGGGATGTCGACGCGGACGAGCCGCCCGGTCGTGGAGAGCAGCACGCGACAGGGAGCGTCGGCGACCTGGAGCGACTCGGGGTCGACGGCGGCCTTCCGGCCACCGCGGACGGGGGCGTCGGCCTCGGTCAGGAGGGTGCGGCGGGGCGTGGCGAACCGGTCGGACACCTCGCTCAGCTCGGTCGCGACCTGGCTGCGCAGGCGGTCGTCGGACGCGAGGAGTTCCTCGAGCGCGGCGATGTCGGCGAGCAGCTGGTCACGCTCGCCCTCGAGCTCCATGCGCGAGAACTTCGTGAGTCGTCGCAGGCGCAGTTCGAGGATGTACTCGGCCTGCACCTCCGACAGGTCGAACACGTCCCGCAGGCGACTGCGCGCGGCCTCGGAGTCGTCGGACGTCCGGATCACCTGGATGACCTCGTCGATGTCCAGGATCGCGATGAGCAACCCCTCGACCAGGTGCAGCCGTTCGCGACGACGGGCCAACCGGTACTCGGAGCGCCGCGTCACCACGGACAGGCGGTGCCGCACGTAGACGTCGAGCAGGTCGCGGAGGCCGAGCGTGCGCGGCGATCCGTCGACCAGGGCGACGTTGTTGATGCCGAAGTTCTCCTCGAGCGGGGTGTGCTTGTACAGCTGCTCGAGGACCGCCGTGGGGTTGAAGCCGGACTTGATGCCGATGACGAGCCGCAGACCGTGGTTGCGGTCGGTCAGGTCGTTGACGTCGGAGATGCCGACGAGCTTCTTCGCCTGGACCCCGTCCTTGATCTTCTCGATGACCCGTTCCGGACCCACCAGGTACGGCAGCTCGGTGACGACGAGCCCGGACTTGCGCGGCGTGAGGTTCTCGACCGAGACCTTGGCCCGCGTCCGGAAGCTACCGCGGCCCGTGGCGTACGCGTCCCGCACACCCGAGAGCCCGACGATCGTGCCGCCGGAGGGCAGGTCGGGGCCCGGGACGAACTCCATGAGCTCGTCGAGGGTGGCCTGCGGGTGCATGAGGAGGTGCTTCGCGGCCTCGACGACCTCGCCGAGGTTGTGCGGCGCCATGTTCGTCGCCATGCCCACCGCGATGCCCGAGGCGCCGTTGACGAGCAGGTTCGGGAACGCCGCCGGCAGCACGCTCGGCTGCATGATCTGGTTGTCGTAGTTCGGCACGAAGTCGACGACGTCCTCGCCGAGCCCCTCGGTCATCGCCATCGACGGCTCGGCGAGCCGGGCCTCGGTATACCGCGCCGCGGCGGGGCCGTCGTCGAGGGACCCGAAGTTGCCGTGTCCGTCGACGAGCGGGACGCGCATCGTGAACGGTTGTGCGAGGCGCACGAGCGCGTCGTAGATGGCACCGTCGCCGTGCGGGTGCAGCTTGCCCATCACCTCGCCGGTGACGCGGGCACTCTTCACGTGGCCGCGGTCCGGCCGGAGACCCATCTCGGCCATCTGGTACAGGATCCGCCGCTGCACCGGCTTCAGGCCGTCGCGGGCGTCCGGGAGAGCGCGTGAGTAGATGACGGAGTACGCGTACTCCAGGAAGGAGCCCTGCATCTCCTCGGAGACGTCGACCTCCTCGATGCGCTCACCGTCGGGCAGTCCGACGACGTCCGTGCGTGCCATGGCACCTTTCTGGGAGAGTGGTGGGGTGGCAACCAGCGTACCGACGGCCCCCGACGACACCGCGAACCTCGCCGACGTGCTGCCGAGTTGCCTGGTCGCACTCGGCGCGGCCGACGACGACTGGCTCCGGGCGCGCGGCCTGGAGGCCCGGATCCCCCTCCGCCCCGCCCGTTCCGCGGTCGTCGTGCTCGTCGACGGCCTCGGCGCGAACGCCCTCGCCGCACGGGCCGGCCACGCACGCTTCCTGACGGCCACGAAGAAGCGGCTGCGGAGCGGGTTCCCGACGACGACCGCCGCGGCCCTGACGACCCTGACCACGGGCCGCCCGCCCGGGACCCACGGCGTCGTCGGCTACAGCGGCTGGGACCCCGACCGGCAGCGGGTTATGAACCTGCTCAGCGGGTGGGACGACGAGGTCCCCGCCGGGTGGCTCCGTTCCGAGACGCTGTTCACCGCGGCGGACGGACTCGGCGTCGAGCCCGTCGTCGTCGCCCCGGGGCGCTACCGGTCCTCCGGGATGACCGCCAACGTGCTCGGCGGCGCGCGCTTCGTGTCGGCGGACACCGTCCCCGCCCGGGTCGACGCTGCGATCGAGGCCACCGCCTCCGGTCGGCAGCTCGTCTACCTCTACGTGCCCGAACTCGACTCGATCGGCCACAAGCACGGCTGGCAGTCCGACCGGTGGACGGCGGCGCTCGAGCTGGTCGACGCCGAGGTCTCCCGCCTGGCGGCACGCGTCGGACCCGACGTGGGTGTCCTCGTGACGGCGGACCACGGCGTGCTCGACGTCCCGCCGGAGTCGAACGTGTCGCTCGACCCGGACCTGCTGACGGACGTCGTCGGCGTCGCCGGGGACCCGCGCTGCCGACAGCTGACGGTCGCCCCCGGGACGGACGTGCCGGACCTGGTCGAGGCCTTCCGGGCCTCCCTCGGCAAGCGCGCGATCGTGGCGAGCCGGGACGAGGCGGTGGCAGCCGGGTGGTTCGGTGCGGTCGCGTCCGAGGTGCTCCCGCGCATCGGCGACGTCCTGCTCGTCGCCCGTGGCTCGTGGGCCTTCAACGACGACCGCGACGTCCGCGCCGGGATCGAACCGGGGCGGATGGTCGGCCAGCACGGGGCCATGAGCGACGACGAGTTGCTCGTACCGCTCCGGCTCGCCGGGGCGTTCGCCCAGCGGTAGCACCCGAGCGGACCCGGACCCTGACTCGATCACGGGACGACGGGAGGCCCGCCCCACGACGTGGGACGGGCCTTGCGTCGGTCGGCGGCGCGGGCTCAGACGGTGTCGTCGTCCGGACGGGTGCCGAAGACGATCTCGTCCCAGCTCGGCATCGCGCGGCGGTTGCGCTTGCGCCGGTCCTGGCGCGCGTCGCCGTCGCTCGTGGCGGTGGGGCGGGCCTCGGGCTGCGGGGCGGTGTCGGAGTCGTCCGCGCCGTGCAGGGGGATGTCGACCACGCCGACGGCCGGACCGCGCGGTGCGTCCTGCTGCTCGGGGAACGAGGCGGCTTCGCGCTCACCGCGGCGACGACGGAGCGCCTCGAGCAGGTCGGCGGTCTCGTTGCCGGGCGCGCGTTCCTCGACGTAGGCGGTACCGATCCGGGGGAGCGGCGGGCGGAGCGGAGCGCGCTCGGCGGGTTCCGCGGCCGTGGTCTCGTCCGCGGCGGCCGGCTCCTCGACGTGGAAGGCCCCGGAGTCGAAGCGGGTGCCGTCCTCGTCCTGGCGCTCGTACTCGACGGCGCGGAGTCGGGGAGCGATGCCCTCGTCCTCGGTGTGGGACAGCCGGTGGGCGTCCCCGTTGTCCGGCACGAGCGTCGCGGTCTTCGGGTCGAAGCGCCACTGCGCGTCGTGCTCGACCTCGGCCGCGGTGTACCGGACCTGGACCTGCCAGCCGTTCTCCACGTGCTTCCAGCTGGACCACGCGATGTCCGTGGCGTCGCCTGCTTCGAGCCGGGCGGTGATGGCCGGGCCGAAGGTGTCCGGCGACGCGTCGTCGACCGGGGTGACGCCGACGCGTCGGGCGGCGTCGAGGATGAACGCGCGCTCGGCGAGGACAGGGCCCTCGAAGCGCCGGACGTAGTCAACCTCGACCCCGAGCGCGGCGGCCACGTCCGCGGCGTCGGCGCCACTGCGGATGCGCGCCTGCACGTCCTTCGGCGACACGCGCTTCTGCGGACCGGACTCGGGGTTCGCCTGCCGGACCTGACCCGCGAGGGACGCCGTGACCGGCAGCCGGAACTCGGTCCCGCCGTCGGTCGCGAGGAGGAGCGACCCGGATTCGACTCCGATGACTCTCACGTCTTGCATGGTTCCGCCTTCCGCTGCCTGCGTACGGTCGTGCGTCGTACCCGAGGAGTATGCAGGCCGTCCGGGCAGTTTCCGGGGAGGCGCACGGCGTGCCGCGCGCAGGTCGTCGACTCCGGGAATGGCGCAGACGTGCGCCGGGTTGCACGGCCAGAACGCACCGCCCCTCGCTCCGGTTTGCACTCGGACGGGCCGTGGTGCAAACTGTCGCCGCCGATTCCGGCGACGACCCTCTCGATACGAGAAATGGATGGGCATGGCCACCGATTACGACGCCCCTCGGAAGACCGACGACAACTCTGACTCGGAGTCGATCGAGGCCCTCAAGGAGCGCGTTCCCGACAAGATGTCGGGGGTCGTCGACGACGATTCCGACAACCCCGGCAGTTTCGAACTCGCCGGGCAGGACCTCAGCGACGTCGACCTCGACGTCGTGGTCCTCCCCCCGCAGGTCGACGAGTTCACGTGTGTGGAGTGCTTCCTCGTGAAGCACCGCTCGCAGCTCGACCACGAGACGAAGCTCGGCCCCGTGTGCATGGAGTGCGCCGCTCTGTAGGGCGACGAGCGCCGGCGCACGCTGCCGAGTGCAGGACGGCCCGCATCCAGTCGGATGCGGGCCGTCCTGCATGTCAGGAGGTCCTGCGCGTCGGCAGGTCCTGCGTCGGGCTGCTGGCGCCGCCCCGGCGAGGCGTCAGCGCCGGTCGCTGCCGGGGGTGGCGGCGGAGCCGGTGAGTGCGCGGGTGACGGCATCCGGGTGCCGCACGCTCACGAGCCAGTAGGGCGTGGGGTCGGCGTCGTCGCGGACCTCGACCTTCACCACGCCGTGCACGTAGCCGCGGAAGAGCGTCCACGCCCGCGCGTCGAGCTGCGGGCCGCGCTGGCTCGTGGCGGCTGCGCCCGTGAAGCCCTCGACGGCACCCACCGCGGTGCGGGGCAGGTGTGCCCGGCCCGCACGGAACTCGGTCTCGGTCACCTCGATGACGGGGGCCAGGACCCACAGCAGCACGAGCACGGCGAGCTCCATCCCGATCGCGACGACGACACCGGCCGTCACGCTGATGGGGAGGAACACGAGGAGGCTCGCGGGGACGACGAGCGCCGTCGCCAGGTACAGGGCGGGCGGCGCCCACAGTCGTTCGCGGTACACGGTCACCCCTCCATTCGACCATGCATCGCTGCGTGCTCCGAGCCAGGTCACGGATCGGTCACGGTCTGCACTACCCTCGACTCGTGACCGATGCAGTCGACGTGCTCTGGACCGGGGATGCCGCTCCCGTCTTCGCGAAACCCGGTGACGCCGGGGCCGACCTCGTCTCGGCCGAGGCGTTCGTCCTCGCGCCCGGACAGCGGCGCCTGGTGGGGACCGGTGTGGCGATCGCCCTCCCCGAGGGACACGTCGGGTTCGTGGTGCCCCGGAGCGGGCTCGCGGCGAAGCACGGCATCACGATCGTCAACGCCCCCGGCACGATCGACTCCGGCTACCGCGGCGAGGTCAAGGTGGCTCTGCTCAACACGGACGCCACCGAGCCCTACGCCGTCCAGGTCGGAGACCGCATCGCGCAGCTCGTGGTCCTCCCCGTCCCGCGGGTGACGTTCACACGGGTCGCCGACCTGCCGGAGAGCGTCCGCGGCCAGGACGGCTTCGGCTCGTCGGGCTACCGTGACGACCAGGGCGGGCACCCGGGCGTCTACGGCGTGGGGGACGCCCGACGGGACGCGGGCACCGACGGACACGACGGCGCGGCGACGCCCGTCGACATGCACGAACAGGGTCGAGAAGGGACGCGGTCATGAGGATCGGACGACGCAAGCGCGACGAGGTCGAGGTCGCCGAGGCCGTGGTTGACGACGTCGAGGTGGCCGGGCCGACGCCCGAGATCGAACTCGCCGACGACGCCGACGCCGGGCTGGACGAGGTGCTCGCCACCGAGTCGACCGACAAGTCCGCCCCCGCCGACCGCAGCGAGAACGGCCCGCTCGACGAGACCGAGGCGAACCTGGTGCGCCCCTACGTGGACCTCGGCGGCGTGAAGATCCTGCCGCGCGAGGGCCTGCACCTCCGGCTCGAGGTGGAGGAGGACTCGAAGCGCGTCGTCGCGGTCGGGCTCGACTTCGACGAGTCCACCCTGCAGGTGCAGCCGTTCGCCGCCCCGCGGACCACCGGTCTCTGGCACGAGATCCGCGCGCAGATCGCCGAGCAGATCGAGCAGCAGGGCGGTGTCGTGACCGAGGTCGACGGCCCCTTCGGCCCCGAGCTCCGCGCACAGGTCCCCGTCGTCGGCGGCGCCGGCGTCACGGACGGCGTCCGCGCGGCCCGGTTCGTCGGCGTCGACGGCCCGCGCTGGTTCCTCCGCGGGGTGATCGCCGGCAAGGCCGCCGACCGACCCGAGGACTCCGCGGACATCGAGGAGCTGTTCCGCAGCGTCGTCGTCGTGCGGGGCACGACGCCGATGCCGCCGCGCGACCTCATCCCGCTGCACATGCCGAAGTCGACGCAGTCGACCATCTGACCCGGCCGCCGGCCGAACGCTCGATCCAGCCTGGAGGCCCGGTGACGGACCACGACGACCGCCCACGTCCGGACGGGGTCGCGCCCGAGCGCGACCCGTACGCCGAGGAGCGGGCGGAGCCGCTCTCGCTCCAGGCTCAGCTCCGGGACGCCGTACGGAGCGCCGGCATCGGGCAGGTCGCCCCGGGAGAGGCGCCGTCGGGCAGGGCCCTGCTGACCGCGGTCGGCGGGGTGCGCGGGCTCGCCGAGTCGGTGCTGCCCGGCTTCGCGTTCCTCATCGTCTACGCGGTGACGAAGGAGGTCGTCCCGAGCGTCGTCGTCCCGGTCGCGATCGGGCTCGTCTTCGTGGTGCTCCGTCTGGTGCAGCGGCAGTCGATCATGATGTCCTTCGCGGGCATCTTCGGTGTCGCGATCTCGGCGGGCCTCGCGCTGCTGACCGGCCGGGCGGAGAGCAACTTCATCCCGGGCATCGTCATCAACGCGGTGTTCCTCGCGGTGATCCTCGTGACCCTGGCGATCCGGCGACCGCTCATCGGCCTGGTCGTCGGTCTCCTCGTCCCGGGCGACGAGGACGGGCACGACTGGCGGGACGACCCGGCGAAGCGTCGGGTGCTCACGGTCGCGACGTGGATGTGGGCCGGACTGTTCGCCTTCCGCCTCGCCTTCGAGATCCCGCTCTGGCTGACCGCGCAGGTCGAGCTGCTCGCGGGCATCAAGCTCATCACCGGCGTGCCCTTGTACGCCGCGCTGCTCTGGGTGACGTGGCTGCTCGTCCGGACCGTCTTCGTCCGGGACGAACCGGCCGCGGTGTAGAGTTGTCTCGACGTCAAGACACTTCCGCCCGGGCACGACGGCGTCCTCGGGTTTAGGTTCACCTTGCTGGTGGGACGTCCCGCGGCCCGCGAGGATGAGGGCACACCGATCAACTCAGGAGGCGGCACAGTGGCTGCAGTCAACAGCTTCGGATCGAAGGACACGCTCTCGGTTGGGGGTGTCGACTACGCGATCCACCGGATCGACCGGGTGCCCGGGCACGAGAAGCTGCCCTACAGCCTGAAGGTGCTGCTCGAGAACCTGCTCCGCACCGAGGACGGCGCGAACGTCACCGAGGGCCAGATCCGCGCGCTGGGCTCCTGGCGCCCCGAGGCCGAGCCGGACACCGAGATCCAGTTCTCCCCGGCCCGCGTGGTCATGCAGGACTTCACCGGCGTCCCGTGCATCGTCGACCTCGCCACCATGCGCGAGGCGATGGCCGAGATCGGCGGCGACCCGAACAAGATCAACCCGCTCTCGCCGGCCGAGATGGTCATCGACCACTCCGTCATCGCGGACCTGTTCGGCAGCACCGACGCCCTCCAGCGCAACACCGACCTGGAGTACGAGCGCAACGGGGAGCGCTACCAGTTCCTCCGCTGGGGTCAGACGGCGTTCGAGGACTTCAAGGTCGTCCCGCCGGGCACCGGCATCGTCCACCAGGTCAACATCGAGTACCTGGCGAAGGTCACCTACACGCGCGACTTCGACGGCGAGACCTACGCCTACCCGGACACCCTCGTCGGCACCGACTCGCACACCACGATGGTGAACGGGCTCGGCGTGCTCGGCTGGGGCGTCGGCGGCATCGAGGCCGAGGCGGCGATGCTCGGCCAGCCCGTGTCGATGCTCATCCCGAAGGTCGTCGGCTTCAAGCTGTCCGGCGAGATCCCCGCCGGTGTGACCGCGACGGACGTGGTGCTCACGATCACCGAGCAGCTCCGGAAGCACGGCGTGGTCGGCAAGTTCGTCGAGTTCTACGGCGAGGGCGTCGGTGCGGTCCCGCTCGCGAACCGCGCGACCATCGGCAACATGAGCCCCGAGTTCGGTTCCACGGCGGCGATCTTCCCGGTCGACGACGTCACGCTCGACTACCTGCGCCTGACCGGTCGTGACGAGGCGCAGATCGCCCTCGTCGAGGCGTACTCGAAGACGCAGGGCCTCTGGCACGACCCTTCGGTCGAGCCCGTCTACTCCGAGTACATGGAGCTGGACCTCTCCACGGTCGTCCCGTCGATCTCCGGGCCGAAGCGCCCGCAGGACCGCATCGTCCTCACCGAGGCGAAGGACCAGTTCGAGGTGGACCTCGCGAACTACGCGAGCATCGACCACACCGAAGAGGACAAGGCCGTCGCGGACACGTTCCCGGCGTCCGACCCGGTCGCCGCGGCCCCGGGTGACGAGCACGCCGTCGACGACCTGCAGGACGCCCCGGCGTCCGAGGTGCCGGTGCACGCCTCCAGCGCTCCCGGCTCGGTCTCGAAGCCGACGTCCGTCGCGATCGCCGACGGCGACCCGTTCACGATCGACCACGGTGCCGTCGCCATCGCCGCGATCACGTCCTGCACGAACACGTCGAACCCGTCGGTGATGATGGCCGCGGGCATCCTCGCGCGCAACGCATCTCGGAAGGGCCTCAAGGCCAAGCCGTGGGTCAAGACGACCCTCGCGCCCGGCTCCAAGGTCGTCACCGACTACTACGAGAAGGCCGGCCTCACGACCTACCTCGAGGACCTCGGCTTCTACACGGTCGGCTACGGCTGCACCACCTGCATCGGCAACTCGGGCCCGCTTCCCGAGGAGATCTCGCAGGCCGTGCAGGACAACGACCTGGCCGTCACCGCGGTGCTCTCGGGCAACCGCAACTTCGAGGGGCGCATCAACCCCGACGTGAAGATGAACTACCTGGCGTCCCCGCCGCTGGTCATCGCGTACGCCCTCGCCGGGTCGATGCACTTCGACTTCGACACCGACGCGCTCGGTACCGACACCGAGGGCAACGACGTCTTCCTCAAGGACATCTGGCCCGACACGGCCGAGGTCCAGCAGGTCATCGACGCGTCGATCGACACCGACATGTTCACGCACGAGTACGGCTCCGTGTTCGAGGGCGACGACCGGTGGAAGAACCTGCCGACCCCGACGGGCGACACCTTCGAGTGGGACAGCGAGTCGACCTACGTGCGGAAGCCCCCGTACTTCGACGGCATGACGATGCAGCCGGACCCGGTCTCCGACATCTCGGGCGCCCGCGTGCTCGCGAAGCTCGGCGATTCGGTCACGACGGACCACATCTCGCCGGCCGGCTCCATCAAGGCGGACAGCCCAGCGGGGCGGTACCTCGCCGAGCACGACGTCGACCGCAAGGACTTCAACTCCTACGGCTCGCGTCGCGGCAACCACGAGGTGATGATCCGCGGCACGTTCGCGAACATCCGCCTCCGCAACCAGCTCCTCGACGGCGTGGAGGGCGGCTACACCCGCGACTTCACCACGCCCGACGGCGCGCAGTCGTTCATCTACGACGCGTCCGAGCACTACCAGGCGCAGGGCATCCCGCTCGTCGTCCTCGGTGGCAAGGAGTACGGCTCCGGGTCGTCCCGCGACTGGGCGGCGAAGGGGACGAGCCTCCTCGGCGTCAAGGCGGTCATCACCGAGAGCTTCGAGCGCATCCACCGCTCGAACCTCATCGGCATGGGCGTCGTCCCGCTGCAGTTCCCCGCTGGTGAGTCGATCGAGTCCCTCGGGCTCGACGGCACCGAGGTCATCTCGATCTCGGGGCTCACCGCGCTGAACGAGGGCACCACGCCGAAGACGGTGCACGTCACCGCCGAGCCGAGCGAGCACTCGCCCGCCGGCAAGCAGACGGTCGAGTTCGACGCGGTCGTCCGCATCGACACCCCGGGCGAGGCCGACTACTACCGCAACGGCGGCATCCTGCAGTACGTCCTCCGGTCGCTCGTCTGACATCCCGACGCGGTCGTCGACGCGAGCACGACACCTCCGGGAGGCCCGTCACCAGCTGGTGGCGGGCCTCCCGTCTGCTGTCGGGTCACGCGCATAGAGTGGGCCGACACCGCACGAAAGGATCGCCCGTGAGCCTGCTCGCCAGCATCACGTCGCCGCGCGACCTGAAGCGTCTCTCCGACGCGCAGATGACCGACCTCGCAGCGGAGATCCGCAGCTTCCTGGTCGCCGAGGTCGCGAAGACCGGCGGGCACCTCGGGCCGAACCTGGGCGTCGTCGAGCTGACGCTCGCGATGCACCGCGTGTTCGACTCGCCGCACGACCCGTTCGTGTTCGACACCGGGCACCAGTCCTACGTGCACAAGCTCGTCACCGGACGGCAGGACTTCTCGCACCTCCGCGAACGTGGCGGGATCGCCGGGTACCCGCAGCGGAGCGAGTCGGAGCACGACATCGTCGAGTCCTCGCACGCGTCGTCGTCGCTGTCCTGGGCGGACGGGATCTCCCGCGCGTTCCAGCAGACGGGGCAGAGCGACCGCACGGTCGTCGCCGTCGTCGGCGACGGTGCCCTCACCGGCGGGATGACCTGGGAGGCGCTCAACAACATCTCCGACCAGAACGACCGTCGACTGGTCATCGTCGTCAACGACAACGGCCGGTCCTACGCGCCGACGATCGGCGGCATGGCCCGCTTCCTCAGCTCGGTGCGGACCCGTCGTGAGTACCGCACGCTGTACGAGAAGAGCCGTGCGGCGGCCGACCTCTTCGGGGCGCCCGGCCGAGCGGTGTACCGGGGCCTCCGGGGTGGCCTGCACGGGTTCCTGTCCCGGTTCACGAACAACGAGGCGCTGTACTCGAACCTCGACATCAAGTACGTCGGCCCCGTCGACGGGCACGACCAGCAGGCCATGGAGGCGGCGCTCCGGCAGGCGAAGGGCTACGGGTCCCCGGTCATCGTGCACGCCATCACGGAGAAGGGCCACGGCTTCGCGCCGGCGCTCCGCGACCAGGCGGACCAGTTCCACGCCGTCGGGCACATCGACCCCGAGACCGGGGAGTCGCTCGACGTGTCGTCGGGTCCGTCGTGGACCTCGGTCTTCGCGACCACCCTCGCCGAGGTCGGGCACGAGGACCCCCGCATCGTCGCGATCACGGCCGCGATGCTCCGGCCGACCGGCCTGCACCTCTTCGAGCAGGCGCACCCCGACCGTGTCTACGACGTCGGCATCGCCGAGCAGCACGCCGTGACGACCGCTGCAGGGCTCGCCTACGGCGGTCTGCACCCCGTCGTCGCCCTCTACGCGACGTTCCTCAACCGCGCGTTCGACCAGGTGCTCATGGACGTCGCCCTGCACCGGGCCGGCGTCACGTTCGTGCTCGACCGCGCGGGCATCACCGGCCCCGACGGTCCGTCGCACCACGGCATGTGGGACCTCGCGCTCCTGCAGGTCGTGCCCGGCATCCGGATCGCCGCCCCGCGCGACGCTGCAACCCTCCGCGAGGAGTTCCGGGAGGCCGTGGCCGTCGACGACGCCCCGACCGTGCTCCGGTGGTCGAAGGGCCAGGTCGGACCGGACATCCCCGCGGTCGAACGGCTGGCGGACGGGGTGGACGTGCTCCGGAGGCCCGCCGACGACCAGGAACCGGACGTCCTCGTCGTGGCCGTCGGGTCGATGGTGCCGACCGCGCTCGAGGCGGCGGCGCTCCTCGAGGCGCAGGGCATCGGCGTGACCGTCGTCGACCCGCGTTGGGTCGTCCCGATCCCGGTGTCGCTCATCGACCTGTCCCGCGACCACCGACTCGTCATCACCATCGAGGACGGCGTCCGGGTCGGCGGTGTGGGCACCCGGCTGCGGCAGGACCTCCGCGCTGCCGGGGTCGACACCGGTGTGAACGAGCTCGGACTCCCGGACGAGTTCATCGACCACGCCAGCCGGACCCAGATCCTCGCCGATGCCGGGCTGACGGCGCAGGCCATCGCCCGCGACGTCATCGACCAGGTCATCGGCACGAAGGTGCCCCAGGCGAAGCCGGCCCGCTCGCGGGAGTCCGCCGAGCGCTGAACGCCCGGCGCTGCCCGGCGCTGCCCGGGCGGACCCCGCCGGCCCACGCCCGCAGCCGCAGCCGTGGCGCACTTCGGCCGCGCACAACAGGAACCGCCTCGAACCACGGACGTCCGTGGTTCGAGGCGGTTCCTGTTGTGCGGGTCCGGCTGGCGCCGGGCTAGCGGCTGGCCGGGCCGACGATCCGCGGCTCGTGGAACGTGCCGCCGAAGACGCGCTCCGAGGCTCCGCTGCGGTCGAGGTACGGGCTGATGCCGCCGGCCTGGAACGGGTAGCCCGCGCCGAGGATGAGCCCGAGGTCGATCTCCTCGACGTGCTCGACCACGTGGTCCTCTAGCATGCGGTGCACCTCGTCGGCCAGGGCGTCCTCGAACCGGCGCTGCATCTCGGCAGCGTCGACCGGCTTCGCGTCCTTCTTCGACGGCGCGACGAGCTTCACGGCAGCGGGGTCGTACCCGGTCGCGTTGCCCTTCTTGTCGCGGGTCAGGATCGTGCCGTGCTCGGCGATCCGCTTCAGTCCGTCGCCCGGGTAGAAGCGCTCCGGCCACGCAGCGTGGTGCGAGTCGAGCACGTGCGCGCCCACGGGCAGGCCGACGAGCTCGAGCAGCTCGAACGGCGACATCGGCAGGCCCAGGGGAGCGGCCCCCTCGGCGACGGTCTCGAAGGAGGTGCCCTCCTCGACGCCGCGCATGGCCTCGCCGAGCACCCGGGCGAGCACCCGGTTGACGACGAAGCCCGGCTGGTCGGCGGTGACGATCGCCGTCTTCTTCAGGGCCTTCGCGACCGCGAGCGCGGTGGCGAGTGCCTCGTCGGAGGTCTTCGCCGCCCGCACCACCTCGAGCAGCGGCATCACCGCGACCGGGTTGAAGAAGTGGAAGCCGACCAGACGCTCGGGGTTCGTCAGGACCGAGGCCATCTCGTCGACGGACAGCGACGACGTGTTCGTCGCGAGGATCGCGTCCGGCGCGATGACCTGCTCGATCTTGCGGAACACCTCCTGCTTGACGCTCATCTCCTCGAAGACCGCCTCGATGACCCAGTCGGCGTCGGCGAACGCGTCGTAGGACACCGACCCGGAGACGAGCCCGGTGATGCGGTTCGCGTCGTCGGGGGAGATGCGGCCCTTCTCGAGGAGCTTCGCGACCTCACCGGCGATCCGCGCCACGCCCGCGTCGACCCGCTCCTGCGACACGTCGGTGATGACGACGGGCACACCGAGACGGCGGGCGAAGAGCAGGGCGAACTGCGACGCCATGAGCCCGGCGCCGAGGACGCCGACCTTCGTGGTCTTCTTCGCGTCGACGCCCTCGGGGGCACCGACGGGACGCTTGGCCCGCTTCTGCACGAGGTCGAACGCGTACATCGACGCGGCGAACTGGTCGCCGGCCAGGAGGTCGGCGAGGGCGTCGTCCTCGCCCGCGAACCGCTCGTCGAGCGATCCCGACTTCGCCGCGGCGACGAGGTCGAGCGCACGGAACGGGGACTTCGGGACCGTGCCGATCTTCGACGCGACCTGGCTGCGTGCGACCTTGACGACCGTGCCCCAGGCTGCCTTCTCGAGCATCCCGGGTTCGTTCTTCCGCGTGACCTTGGTCCGGCCCGCCACGACGCCGTCGGCCCAGGCGACCGCGGACGGCAGGAACGTCACCGACGGGATGAGCGCGTCGCCGATGCCGAGCTCGACCGCGGCCTTGCCGTCCATCAGGCGGTTGTTCTTCAGCGGGTTCTCCACGATGACCCGGAGGGCCTTCTCGGGACCGATGAGCCGGGGGAGCAGCGTCGCGCCGCCCCAGCCGGGGATGATGCCGAGGAAGACCTCGGGCAGCCCGATGCCCTGCGCGGCGGACGAGAACACGCGGTACGTGCAGTGCAGCGCGACCTCGAGCCCGCCGCCGAGCGCGATGCCGTTGACGAACGCGAACGACGGGACCCCGAGCTCGCTGAACTTGCGGAGGGTGGCGTGCCCGAGGACGCCGAGCTCGTGCGCGACCTCGCGCGAGGGCAGTGCGGCAGCCTGCGAGAGGTCGGCGCCCGCGGCGAAGCAGTACTCCTTGCCGGTGACGGCGACGGCCTGGATGTCGCCCGCCGCCGCCGAAGCGCGGAGCCCGTCGAGCACGTCGGACAGCTCACGCATCGTGCGCGGCCCGAGGGTCGAGGGTCGCTTGTAGTCCTTGCCGTTGTCGAGCGTGATGAGCGCGAGGGTGCCGCCGGAGGGCAGCGCGACGTGCTTGACGTACGAGTGGGTGACGACCTCGTCCTCGCTCAGGGCCGTCAACTGGTCGGTCGGTGCGATGGTCATGGTCAGGCCGCCTTCCGTGCCGCGCTCTTGCTGAAGTTCGGGTTCTCCCAGATGACCGTGCCGCCCTGGCCGAGCCCGATGCACATCGTCGTGATGCCGTACTTGACGTCCGGGCGCTCGGCGAACTGCGCTGCGAGCTGGGTCATCAGGCGGACGCCACTCGACGCGAGGGGGTGCCCGACGGCGATGGCGCCGCCCCAGGCGTTCACGTTCGGGGAGTCCTGTGGGATGCCGTAGTTGTCGAGGAACGCGAGCACCTGCACGGCGAACGCCTCGTTGATCTCGAACAGACCGATGTCGTCGATCGACAGCCCGGCCTTCCGCAGCGCCTTGTCGGTCGCGGGCACCGGACCGACGCCCATGACCTCGGGCTCGACGCCGGCGAAGGCGAAGGACACCATGCGCATCTTGGTCGGCAGGCCGTGCTGCTTCGCGCCGTCCTCGGACGCGAGCAGGCTCATCGTCGCGCCGTCGTTCAGGCCCGCCGCGTTGCCGGCGGTGACCCGTCCGTGCGGCCGGAACGGCGTCTTCAACGCAGCCAGGGCCTCCAGGGTGGTGCCCGGACGCGGCGGCTCGTCCTTCGAGACGATGTCCCAGCCCTGGCCGGTGTTCACCTCGACCGGGACGACGTCGGGCTGCAGCTTGCCGGCGCCCCAGGCGGCGGCGTAGCGCTGCTGGGACTGCACGGCGAAGGCGTCGGTGCGGTCCTTCGTGATCGCGGGGAAGCGGTCGTGCAGGCGCTCGGCGGTGTTGCCCATCACGAGCGCGTCCGGGGCGACCATGCGCTCCGCGACGAAGCGGGGGTTGGGGTCGGCGTTGAAGCCCATCGGGTGGCGGCCCATGTGCTCGACGCCGCCCGCGATGGCGACGTCGGCGGCGCCGAACGCGATCGCGCCGGCCAGGGTCGTGACGCTCGTCATCGCGCCGGCGCACATCCGGTCGATGGCGTAGCCGGGGACGGACTTCGGCAGACCGGCCAGCATGCCGACGGTGCGCCCGAGGGTCAGACCCTGGTCGCCCTGCTGGGTCGTCGCGGCGACCGCGACGTCGTCCACGGCGGCACCGTCCAGCGAGCTGTTCCGGTCGAGCAGGCCACGCATCGCGTGCACCGCCAGGTCGTCGGCACGGGTGCGCCAGAAGACGCCCTTCTCACCGGCGCGGCCGAACGGTGTGCGGACACCGTCCACGAACACGACGTCTGATGTCTTCGGCAATGCGAGCCTCCAGATCCACAACGATCGGGCCGGGGGTCCTGTCGCCCCGACCTGGCCGGGCCTCGCCCGGCGACGCTCCGACGCTAGTACCCCCGGCTGAGCGGCGGCACGTCGGTTGGGCGGTTCCTACGAGCCGGTCGTCCCGGTGGCGGCGTCGGGCTGTCCGTCTGCGACAAGAGCGGCGTCACCCTGCTGAGCGGCGTCGAGCGCCGCGTCGTCCGGCTCGCCGTCCGGCCGGGAGGCCGTGGTCGCGGTGACCACTGCCGCCGGGTCCGCGACGGACCGGTCCGCTGCCACCTCGAACGCGTGTGCGATGACCGACGCGGTCTCCTCGACCTGCCACGGCCGGGCGTCGTGCGACGCGAGCGTGGCACCGACGGTCTCCGTCGCGACGGTCGCCGGCGGGTTCCACGACACGAGACGGAGCGTCTCCGGGGTGAGCAGGTTCTCGACGGGCAGGTCGAGCTCGGCGGCCCGGGCCGTGACGGCGGCCCGCGCGGCGCGGTACCGACGGTCCGCGTCCGGGTTGCGGTCGGCCCAGGCGCGGGGCGGCGGGAGGCTCGGCTCACCCCCGCCACGCAGGCGCGGCAGGTCCTCGGTGGTCCGGCCTTCCTCGACGGCGGCCCACCAACGGTCGAGCTCCGACCGGCTGGCGCGGCCCGTGAAGGTCTTCAGTGCGCCGAGTTCCGCCCGCGAGGACGGAGCGGCGGCGGCAGCGGCGACGATGGCGGAGTCCGGGATGGTCCGGCCCGGCGCGATGTCGGTCTCCTGCGCGTAGGCGTCGCGTGCCTGCCACAGCGACCGTGCGATCGCGAGGGCACGGGCACCGCGGAGCACGTTCATCCCGGAGAGACGCCGCCACGGCTCGGCACGCGGGGGCTTCGGGGCACGGGCGAGGACGGCGGCGAACTCCTCCTCCGCGATCCGGGTCTTGCCGGCCGCCTCCAGCACCTCGGCGAGGGAGTCGCGCAGGTCCGGGAGCAGTTCGACGTCGAGGGCGGCGTAGACGAGCCAGGCCTGCGGGAGCGGACGGGTCGACCAGTCCGCGGCGGAGTGGGCCTTCGCGAGCGTGATGCCGAGGAGCTGCTCGACGACCGCGCCGAGTCCGACACGCGGGAAGCCGGCGATCCGGGCACCGAGCTCGGTGTCGAAGATGCGGGTCGGGACGAGGCCGACCTCGCGGAGGCACGGCAGGTCCTGCGACGCGGCGTGGAACACCCACTCCTCGTCGACGATCGCGGCCTGCAGGTCGCTGAAGTCACCGATCGCGATGGGGTCGAACAGGAACGAGCCGGAGCCGCGGCGGAACACCTGGATCAGGTACGCCCGCTGCGAGTAGCGGTAGCCGCTGGCACGTTCGGCGTCGACGGCGACCGGACCGGTGCCGGCGGCGATGCGCGCCACGGCGTCGAGGTACTCCTCGCGGCGCTCGATCACGTGGACGGTGGCGTGCGCGTCTTCGTAGGCGGGGTCGGCATCAGTCACGGGCGAGCCTCCGAGGGGCCAGGAGCGAGACGCCGTCCGAGGCCGGGGGGAGTCCGGCGAGCATCGCCACGATCTCCTCCCAGGCCTGCACGTGCGGCGTCAGATCGTCGTCGAGGGGCGTCCACGACGCCCGGAGTTCCAGTTGGGCACCGTCGCCCTGGGTCGCGAGCTCGCCGTACCCGCGGGAGATGATCTTCGTCGCCGTGCCGGAGGCGTTGGCGTACCGGGCGCCGTGCGCGTCGAGGGCGTCGACGAGCCAGCTCCACGTCACGTCCGCCACGAACTCGTCGACGCCGATCTCCGGCTCGAGCGGGGCCTGCGCGAAGGTGACGATGCGGTACGCACCGCCCCACCCCTCCGGCTCGTCCGGGTCGTGCAGGGCGATGAAGCGTCCGGTGCCGAGGTCGGAGTCGACGCCGTGCACGACCCCGGACACGTCCGCCGCGAGGGCGATCGAGTACGGCGCGATGCGGCTCGGCGAGGGGATCTCGGTGACCGTGGTCTCGGTGCGGGTCCTGCCCGTCGACACGAACGCACGGAGACGCGCGAACGCCTCCGGTTCGGCGTCGGGGACTCGGGGTTCAGGCACGGATGCAGACTAGGCTCCGGATCGAGCACCGGTGCGGGCGGCACGCCGTCCGTCGCGCAGTCGTGCTGCCCGCAGTCGTCCTCTGCCTGGAGGCCCGCATGCTCCGCCGCCCCGCAGCCGTCCGTCCCACACGTCGGTCGCGGCCGGGCCCCGCTGGACGCACGGCGCGGTCGGCCGGCGTCGTCGCGCTCGGCACCGGTGTGACCGCCGCCGCCTTCGGCGTGGCGGTCATCGCCGGCTCCGTCGTGGCCGTCGCCCGCGCCGTCGTCACCCCGGACCGCAAGCGCACCGAGCGGGTCCCGATCACCGCGGTCGACCTGGAGGCCCGGACCGTCACCCTGCGCCGCAGTCCCGACACGGAGCTGCAGGGCCGGTACAGCCTGTGGTTCGGCGCCGCCACCGGGCACATGCGGGTCGGCGAGGTCCTGGCCGTGACCGACACCACCGTCACCCGGCGGATCATCGCCGTGGACGCCGGCGACCCGACCGCAGCACGCCGCGGACGCTGGGGCGGCTGGTTCTACCTGACGCCGCAGGAGCTCGGCGTCCCCGTCGAGGACGTCGACGTGCTCACCCCGAACGGCCCCGCGCCCGCCTGGGTGGTCCGCGCCGAGGACCCGGCCGCGCCCTGGGCGGTCCTCGTCCACGGTCGCGGCGTCACCCGTGCCGAGACGATCCGCGCCGTCCCGGTGTTCCGCGCGGCCGGGTACTCGGTGCTGCTGGTGTCGTGGCGCAACGACGGCGTCGCGCCCCCGAGTGCGGACGGGCGCTACGGTCTCGGCTCGACCGAGTGGGAGGACGTCGACGCCGCGCTCGACTGGGTCGCGCAGCAGGGCGCCACGAGCGTCGTCCTCATGGGCTGGTCGATGGGCGGCGCCGTGGTCCTGCAGACCCTGGTCCGCTCCGGGCTCGCAGGACTGGTCACCGGCGTCGTCCTGGACTCGGCGGTCGTCGACTGGAACGCCGTCCTCAAGTCGCAGAGCCGCGCGCTCCGGCTGCCCCGGCCGGTCCGCAAGGTGGCGCAGTGGGTCCTCCGCACCGCGGTCGTGCACCGGATCGCCGGGCTCGAGCGGCCGATCGACCTGCGGGAACTCGACATGGTCGCCCGCGCCGACGAACTCCACGTCCCGATCCTGCTGCTGCACAGCGACGACGACGGCTTCGTCCCCTCGTCGGCGGCACGCGCCCTCGCCGCTGCACGACCGGACCTGGTGCAGCTCGAGGTCGCGCATGTCGCCCGGCACACGAAGCTCTGGAACCACGATGCCGACTGGTTCGACGCGCGGATCCTGGCGTGGCTCACCGACGTGGTCGAGCCGCGGCCGGCGGCCGACGTGCGGTGACCAGGGTCGGACGGAAGGCGCGGGACCAGCGGTGACGCGCCTCCCGTCCGACGGGTGGTCACCACCCCACCCGGGGTGGCCGCCCGCGCCCGCTTCAGCGCGCGGGGAAGAGGTCGACGGAGCGCGGGGTGGAGCGGTAGCGGAGATGCTCGAAGTCCGGGTGCCAGTCGACGAGGCCGACCACGGCGCGGACGGCGATGTCGATGAAGTACGGCGAGACGAGCACGCGGCGGGGGACCGTCGTCGCCTCGATCTCGGTCGCGGGTCGGGAGCGGGACCCGTCGAAGTCCGTGACGTGCACGCCGTCGACGTCGGTGCCCCAGGTGTACGCGGGCAACAGACGGTCGGTGTCCGGGGCGACGTTGCCGACGACCTCCCACATGCCCGGCTGGAACCGTGCCGGCAGGGTGAGCCCGGCCACCACCGGCTGCGTGGCGAGCACGACGAGCGGGTCGGCCGGGCGGGGGAGGTCCTCGGGGCGCTGGAAGACCGCGACGTACACGGCATCGTGCAGCGTCGCGAGGACGTGCCCGAGCAGCACCCTGCCGCCACCGTCCGGGATGAGGAAGACGTCACCGGTCTCGGCCGTGAAGGGCTCGCGGCTGAGCGGGACCAGCTCGTCGGCGGAGGCATCGGCGCGTCCGGACGCGCGGTCTGCTGCTGCTTCCGTGGCCGGCGGACGTGACGCCGTCACTCCGGAGCGTCGGAGTCGTTCGACCTGTTCGTCGAGGTCACGGCCGGGTGTGCCGCGGCCGACGATGTCGATGGTGAAGACCTTCTCGGGGTCAGCCCTGGTCTCGGCCAGGAGCTGCGCGAAGAGCTGCTGCTCGCTGTCAGCCTGGTGGAACTCGGAGCCCGAGGGCTGGTCCTTCTTGCGCTTGCCGAACACGTCGTCCGTTCCCCTCGTCCGATGACGTCCTCTATCGTGGCACGACTCGTCAGTCGGACGTCGGTGGTGGCCCGAAGACCGCCAGGCCACCACCGGGCAGGGCGATGATCATCCGGCGCTCCGGTCCGCCGCCGTCGTACTGCCACGACTCGTACGAGTCGTCGGGCCAGGCCTCGAGGACCGTTCCGGAGGCGAAGTGGAGCCGGACGTCGGGGCCGTCGAGTGTCGCGTTCGTGACCGTGTCACCGTGCAGGGCCAGGACGGGTGCGAGCGACGTCGGGTCCACCGGGTCCACGATCCGGCGTTCCCCGTCCGGACCGGTGATCGCGAACTCGGCCTCGAACTGCATCGTCGTGCCGTTCGAGAACCCCAGGCTCGTACCGAAGGTGAAGCTGAGGAGGTTCACCCGGGCGTCGGTGAACGCGAGTCGGTGGTCTTCGGTCACGGTGTCTCCTTCCTCGGCCGGTCGGGCGATCTGGTGATCGCCGATCGGTCGTACGCCGTGGCGGAGAGGAAGACCCGGTCAGCAGCACGGAGGAGGACGGTCACGATCTCCGACCCGGACTCGACCTGGCACACGAGGACGAGTGCGTCCCCGAGCGGCCCGAGTGGTTCGACCAGTGGCAGCAGGTTGGGTTCGTCCTGTGCGTAGCCCCTCCGGACGACGTCGGCGAAGGAGCGTGCCGGCACGTCGTAGGTGAGGACCTCGGCATCGTCGGCGACACCGGACAACACCTCGTGCACCCGGCCCGGGACGAGCGGGTCGGACGCCGGTAGGCGTCGACGCAGGTCGTCGACCGACAGGTCGTCCGTCATGACGCCGTTCCTCCCGGCAGTGTTCGAGCGACGACCTCGCCGCCGGTCAGGACGTCGATGTCCAGGCGTGCTCGTCCTGGTTCCGACCAGTGCCACGAGGGCCGGTCGCGGTGGGACCACCCCTCCAGCAACGCACCCGATGCGAAGCGGACGGCGATGCGGGCGCCGGTGACGGTACCGCGTTCCACCACCGTCGTGTGCAGGGCGAGGAGCGGCAGGAGCGAGGGTGGGTCGCCGGGCTCCATGAAGGTGTGCGTGCCGTCCGTCTCGGTGAGCGAGAAGGCGGTCTCGAACCGGAGGGTCGCCCCGCTCGAGAAGCGGACGGTGACGGCGGTGTCGATCGTGACGGCGTCGACCGTGTCGCCAGCGAGGTGCAACTGGATGGGAACCGACGTGGTGTTCGTCACGGTGTCCTCTCGCCGTCGCCGGCGTCTCGCCCTGCGGGGAAGACGAGCTGATCGAGACGCGGCAGTTCGGTCGGCATCGCGTCGGTGCACCACGGGAGCTCGACCATCTGCATCCTGCCGTCGTGCACCCAGATGAGCAACTCGCCCCCGGCTGCCTCGGCGTCGGTCTGGTACCTGGCGGCTTGCGGCAGTGGTCCGTCGGGGAGGTCGACGCGGGGCGCGTCGTCGCGTTCGAGCGCGAGCGACCACGCGCGCGGCCCGGACGGCGTGACGTCGACCACTGCGTCGAGCTGGGTGAGGAGCGCCGGCGCCTCGTCGATCCGAGCGTTCCGGAGGCACGCGCGGACGAGCGCGCGGATCTGCTGACCGTCCCGTGCCTCCTGTGCGCGGCGCTGCTCGTCCGCGATCTCCTCGTCGCGGCTCCCGATGCCGGACGCGGGAACGCCGGGTCCGAGGAACAGGTCGAACTCCCAGGAGGTCCCGATCACCGAACGATCCAGGGTGACGGTGACCGTCGTGCTGTCGAAGAAGTCGATGCGGACCATGGCCTGCGACGCGTCATCGGCGGTGCTGTCGATCGGAGAGCCGAAGAACTCGCCATCGATCATCTGGTGGTTGTACCGGACGAAGCGCCGCATGTCGTCGTCGGTGATCCACAGTCCGGCGCCGCTGCTGTCGCGAACCTTCTGCTCCCACTCGAGGACGTTGATGTCCGAATCCGGCAGCACCACCATGTTCAGGTCGGTGACGAGCCAGCGCAGCGGAGGGATGGTCATCCCGTTGACGATGTTGCGGAACGTCAGAACGCCGATCGGTTGCGAGCCGATCAGACAGTGGTAGGTGACGAATTCCGTCTCCGACCGCCGGGTGGCCGGGCGGCCTGATCCCCTGCGGAACGACATGATCTTCACTCACTCACTCGCACGGATCGCTCCTTACTGCCTCGTAGAGCGGTTCGCGAGTCTGCGGGAGCTTGTCAGACAACTCAATCACTTCGTCGAGGAGCGCGGGCGAGCGTTCATCTCGTGGGCGTGCGCGTCGGCCTCGGTTCTGTAGATCTCGCCCCATGCGATGCTCGGAGGCATGGCATGGACAGGCAGATCGACGTCAGGGAGACAGATCTGCACGAAGTGCGGGAAAGCGGGGAAGGTCCAGGGGTCTTCGTCTTCGAAGCGACTCCAGAGCAACAGCTCTCCGATGCCGAGTGGGTGGCCGAGTTCCTGTCCGTTCAGCGGCGGATCGCAGCTGACCATCAGTGCATGGTGACCGTTCGGGAGCTCGATCGGTCGTTCCACTTCGCACCGGAAGACAGACGATAACCACTTGCTGTCCATGGACGAGAGAAAGAAGACTTCTTGCATGTCAGAACTCCGGGTTGATGCCGCTGACGCGATCGAGCTGGATCGCGCATGCTCCGTCCCATCAATGACGATGACGGCTTCGTCGAGCTGACCCACATCTGCTTCCTCGAAGCCGATGAAATCGCCCTGGATGAACTGCACCGTGGCTGCGACGAGACGAGTGAACGTGGCGTGGTCGAGCACCGGATCCGGAAGACCCGGCGTGCCGGACACTTGTTCGAGTTCACGAATCTCCAATCCGGAACCAGGGAGGACGTTGACGTCTGAGATTGACTCATTACCGACGTGAGTCAACGCAGCAGCAAATTCCCCTACCTTCGCGGCACCGCTGGTCGCGGCGGATTTCAACGGAACCCTCGATCAGGTGCTCCGCCCTTCGGGTGGCACATCGCCGCGGAGGAGAAAGCCATGCGTCTCGAAATGTTCGGGAAGCTCAGCCAGTTCCTCTGGCCACGCTTGCAAGAGACGTTTGATGTCCTCGACGATCCACATGGGAACAGCGAGGTTGCGCTCCGCGATGATCCCTGCTGCGATGCTCAGACCGAGAGGGGCTTCGTCGCATTCAACGAGATCGCGCGCATCTTCCAGCGCTTGAATTCCGAGCCGATCCTCGAGTTCGCTGATGATGCGAAGTGCCTGATTTCGGTGATTGCCAAGGTCGTTCATCGTGAGTTCTTCGATGTGTTGGTAGGGGATCCGGAAATGATCTCATCGTTTCTGATGACTACTCGAATCGCGACGCCGTCCCGCATGCCATTCGCGATGAAGGTCGTCCCGGCCTCACCCTGCGGCACCCACTCGAGATCTGGGTCAGTCGCGACGTCAGAGATGTCGTGGATGATCCTGCCATCGCTGCAAGACGCAGGGAATTCCGACTTGCCCGGGAATCCGGTGCCGTGCCGATGCCGGCCGCTGCCAGGGCTGCCGAGATCGAGGCGTCGGACAGCGTGGCGGGTCCGGTGCCACCGCCCGCGGCCTCGAACTGCGCCGCGACGGTTCCCGCCCAGGCCGCGTCCTGACCGTTCGCGGTCAGCCAGTCGTTCACGGCGGTCACGAGCGACTGCGCGTTGCGTGTGCCCCAGCACGGGTTGCAGCCGGACTCGTAGTCGGTCAGGGCGTTGCGGAAGGTCGAGACCGCACCAGCGAGTGACTCGTCGCACGACCGGACACCGGACTGGAACGACCGGAGGTCCGTGGGCACCGCCGACGACGTGCCGCCGCCTCCGCCGCCCCCACCGGCCGGGATGGTCCGGCCGCGCACCGTCACGGTATCGGCCTGGCGGTGCGGCTCGGGCTCCGGTTCTGGTGGCTTCGGGTCGTCGTCGGCGCCGAACCACGTCCCGACCTCGTGGGTGGCAGCGACGAAGAGGTCGTCCTCGCGCTCCTTCTTACGCGCCGCCCACGCCTTCGCCTTCGCTCGGCGGTCGTCCTCCTGCTTCGCGGCCTCGCGCAGCTGCTCGACGAAGCCGGCCAGGCTCTGCAGAGCGTGCCATGCGGACCGGTCGTTCCACCGGGACGTCCTGCGGGCGGATGGCGGGGGACCACGGACGGGAGGCGCGGCACCGCCTGGTACCGCGCCTCCCGTCTTCCAGAAGCCGCTACGCGGCCGCCGCCCGCACCTGCCGCTGCACCCGACCGAGCATGCCGACCATGCCGCGGATCCGCAGCGGGCTGACCGCCTCGTTCAGCCCGAGCGTCAGCGGGTAGTCCGCCGGCACGGCGAGCACCTGCTCGACGGTCAGGCCGGAGAGCCCCTGCGCCAGGATCGACGCGAAGCCGCGCGTGGTCGGTGCTTCACGCGGAGCCGTGGCGTGCATGCGGACGACGTCCGGGCCGTCGCCGTCCTCGCCCACCGTGACGGTGATGAAGACCGGCGACTGGCACTCCTCGACACGTTCGAGTTCGTCCTCGTGGCCCTGCAGGCGCCGCGGGAGCGCCGGCAGTTCGTCGGAGAACTCGAGCAGGAGCTGCAGGCGGTCGGCCTGCGTGAGCGCGAGGAAGTCGTCGCGGATCTCGGCGAGGGGCTGGGGGAGCGCTGCGTCCGTCATCGAGCAGGCAGCGTACCCGGCTCGGAGCCCACCACGATCGGGACGCGGACGGCGCTGCCCCACTCGGTCCAGGAGCCGTCGTAGTTCTTCACGTCCTCGATGCCGAGCAGGTGCTGCAGGACGAACCACGTGTGGCTCGACCGCTCGCCGATCCGGCAGTACGCGATGACCTCGTCCGCGTCGCCGATGCCGGCGCCCTCGCGGTACACGGCGTCGAGCTCCTCGCGCGACTTGAACGTGCCGTCGGCAGCGGCGGCGGACTTCCAGGGGATGTTGACGGCGGTCGGGATGTGCCCGGCGCGCAGCGCACCCTCCTCCGGGTAGTCCGGCGCGGTCGTGCGGTCGCCCGAGTACTCCGGGGCGCTGCGGACGTCCACGAGCGGCTTGCCGAGGTGCGCGAGGACGTCCTCCTTGAACGCGCGGACGGTGGCGTCGTCGCGCTCGACCGCGGGGTACTCCACCGCGTCGACCGACGTCCGGTCGGTGGTCATCGCCCGACCCTCGGCGATCCACTTCGCCCGGCCGCCGTCGAGCAGGCGGACGTCCTCGTGCCCGAAGAGCGTGAACACCCAGAGTGCGTACGCGGCCCACCAGTTGTCCTTGTCGCCGTGGATGACGACGGTGGTGTCGCGGCCGATGCCCTTGCCGCCGACGAGCCGGGCGAAGGCCTCGCCGTCGATGTAGTCGCGCTGCACCGGGTCGTTGAGGTCGGTGTGCCAGTCGATCTTCACCGAGCCCGGGATGTGCCCGGTCTCGTAGAGCAGGACGTCCTCGTCGGACTCGACCACGACGAGTTCGGGCGACCCCGCGCCGGCGTCGAGTTGCTCCTGCAGCCACTCGGTGGACACCAGGCGCTCGGGGTGCGCGTAGGAGCGGAACTTCTCGGACGGGTCGACCGGTGCGGTCATCGGGGGTACCTCCTGGGGATCGATGGCGTGCGGACTAGGATCGGTCCTTGCGCGTCACCCTCAACGGTACGCGGAAGCACCGTGTCGCAGCCGTGACGTGACACCAGACGACAGGCCGACGGAAGGTCCCGCACCGTGCCAGAACCGCGCCCCGCGCCGGAACACCTCGTCGACCGCGACCCGCAGGTCACCCCGCAGCAGATGGCCGCCGCGCTCGTGCCGCCGCCGCAGTTCGCCGAGGCGTCGTTCGCCTCGTACCGGCCCGACCCGGAGTACGCCTCGCAGGCCGAGGTGCGAGACGCGGTCGAGACCTTCGTCACGACGGTCCCCGAGCCGGCCAGGCGCGGGCTGTTCGGTCGGAAGCGCAAGGAGCCCGAGGTGCCCGCGAAGTCCGGCGTGTACCTGGACGGCGGGTTCGGCGTCGGCAAGACCCACCTGCTCGCCGCGGCCTACCACGCGGCCAGCGGACGGAAGACGTTCGGCACGTTCATCGAGTACACCGCGCTCGTCGGGGCGCTCGGTTTCCAGGGCACGGTCGACCTGCTCCGCGGGACCGCGCTCGTCTGCATCGACGAGTTCGAGCTCGACGACCCGGGCGACACGATGGTGATGACCCGGCTCATCAAGGAGCTCACCGAGACCGGCACGCGCTTCGCCGCGACGTCGAACACCCCGCCCGGGGCACTCGGTGAGGGGCGCTTCGCCGCGCAGGACTTCCTCCGCGAGATCCAGGCGATGTCCGACCGGTTCGACACGATGCGCATCGACGGCCTGGACTTCCGTCGTCGTGCCGTCGACGAGTCGGCGTCGGTCGTCGAGGACGTCCCCGCCGCGCTGGCGGCCCTGACCTCGTCGACGCCGTCCGGGACGGGAGGCCCGGCCCGCGTCACGCAGGACGACTTCCGGTCCGTCGTGGCCCACCTGGCGTCCGTGCACCCGTCCAGGTACGTCGCGCTCGTCGACGGGCTCGACGCCGTCGGGCTGACCGACGTGCAGGCGTTCACGGACCAGACCGACGCGCTCCGGTGGGTGGCGCTCGTCGACCGCCTCTACGACGCGCAGGTCCGGATCGTCGCCTCGGGCATCCCGCTCGACACGGTGTACCCCGACGTGATGCTCGAAGGCGGGTACCGCAAGAAGTACCTGCGTGCCGCGAGCCGCGTCGTCGCGCTGACCCGCGCGGAGGAGTCGCCCCGGGCCTCCTGAGCGTCCCGGAATACCCCTGCCGGGCGCCGCTCGGGGCCGCGAAACACAGCGTTCACAGAACGCGCCGTGACGTTACCTCCGCGAAACAGAGCGCGCCTCCCGGTGAAACACGTCGTCGCCAGACTCGGTCGCACCCGAGGCGGACGGAGAGCCGCACAGCGACGAGAGGTGCACACATGCTTGATCAGGGCAACACGACGTTCGTGTTGGTCATGGCGGCGCTGGTGTTGTTCATGACACCCGGCCTGGCCTTCTTCTACGGCGGTCTGGTGAAGGCCAAGTCCGTCATCAGCATGATGATGATGTCCTTCGGGGCCATCGCGCTGGTGAGCGTCCTCTGGGTGCTCTACGGCTACGCGATCGCCTTCGCCAACCACGGGGACAACACGGCCGTGACGGGCATCGTCGGCTTCTTCAGCATCGACTGGAACCTGCTCGGCCTCGGCCAGGCGTTCGAGGAGGCGCAGTCGTCGGACATCCAGGCGGCCTACCCGTCGATGGCCTTCGTCGGCTTCCAGGCCACGTTCGCGATCATCACGGTCGCCCTCATCTCCGGTGCGATCGCCGACCGCGCGAAGTTCGGCGCGTGGATGGTCTTCGCCGGCATCTGGGTCACGGTCGTCTACTTCCCGGTCGCCTCGTGGGTGTTCAACCTGACGTCGGGATGGGCCGCCACGTGGGGCGTCATCGACTTCGCCGGTGGTACCGCGGTGCACATCAACGCCGGCGCCGCGGGCCTGGCCCTGGCGCTCGTGCTCGGTAAGCGCGTCGGCTTCGCGAAGGGCGCGCACAAGCCGCACAACCCGCCCTTCGTCCTGCTCGGTGCCGCGATCCTCTGGTTCGGCTGGTTCGGCTTCAACGCCGGGTCCGAGGGCGCTGCTGACGGCATCGCCGCGATCGCCTGGGTGAACACGCTCGCCGCCCCCGCCGCCGCGATCCTCGGGTGGCTGCTCATCGAGAAGCTCAAGGACGGCAAGGCCACCTCCGTCGGTGCCGCCTCGGGCGCCGTCACCGGCCTCGTCGCGATCACGCCGGCCTGCGCCAACCTGACGCCCGGCTGGGGCATCGTGCTCGGCTTCCTCGCCGGCATCGTCTGCTGCTTCGCGATCGACTGGAAGTACCGCCTGGGCTTCGACGACTCGCTCGACGTGGTCGGCGTGCACCTGGTCGGCGGTGTCTTCGGCACGCTGTTCCTCGGCTTCTTCGCCAACGACACCGGCCTGATCTACTCGGGCTCGTTCGAGCAGCTCGGCAAGCAGGCCGCCGCTGCCCTCGCCGTCGGGCTCTACTCCTTCGTCCTGGCCTTCGTGATCGGCTTCCTCATCGAGAAGACGATGGGCTTCCGCGTGAAGACCGAGGACGAGGTCGCCGGCATCGACACCGCGGTCCACGGCGAGGAGGGCTACGTCCTCTACGACCAGGAGGACAACAGCCCGGTCGGCGTGCGCTGACCGCTCCTGCCGCACACGACGACGGCCCCCGCTCACTCGGAGCGGGGGCCGTCGTCGTGCGGCCGGCGATCAGTGCGTGTCGGCACCGTCCTCGCGCGAGCCGTCCGGGACCGCTTGGTCGTCGGTCTGGGTCCCGGTGGACGTGTCCCCGAGGTCGTCGCCGCCACCGACGAGGGCGTCACCTCCGCGGGCGTCGTTCCCGAGCGCGGCGAGCGCGGACTGTTCCTGGTCCCCACGGTCCTCCAGGTCGAGTCCGGAACGGTCGTCCTCGGCACGTGGTTGCTCCTCGGCCGACCCGGAGTCGCCGGTGGTGGCGGCTTCGTGCTGCAGCGCTTCGCCGAGCTCGGTGTTGCCGCCGTCCCCGCCGTGGTCGTTGGGCATGGAAGTGGTCATCGCGGTCGTCCTCTCGTCGGTGGTCCGGCTCCAGCGGGAGTCGTCGGTGCCCGGACCGGTGTGCGGTGCTACCAGGCGTAGTCCTCGGGTGCGGTCTGGTGGCCGGGGAACAGCTCGTCGAGGCGGTCGAGTGCGGCCTGGTCGAGGCGGATGTCGACCGCGCGGACGGCGGACTCCCACTGCTCCATGGTGCGCGGGCCGGTGATCGGCGCGGTGACGCCCGGCTGGTGCAGCAGCCACGCGAGGGCGAGTTCCCCCGGGGTGTGCCCGAGCTCCTGCGCGAACGACTCGTACGCGGTGAGCTGGTCGCGGTGGGCGTCGACGTACTCGGCGCTCCGCCCGGACAACCGGCGCGACCCGTTCTCGGTCTTCTCGATCACGCCGCCGAGCAGTCCGCCCTGCAGCGGCGACCACGGGATCACCCCGAGCCCGTAGTGCTGCGCGGCCGGCAGGACCTCGCGCTCGACGTCACGGACGACCAGGTTGTAGATCGACTGCTCGCTGACCAGACCGAGGAAGTTCCGGTGCCGCGCGGCCTCCTGCGCCTGCGCGATGTGCCACCCGGCGAAGTTCGACGACCCGACGTAGAGGACCTTGCCCTGGCCCACCGCGATCTCCATCGCCTGCCAGATCTCGTCCCACGGTGTCGCCCGGTCGACGTGGTGCATCTGGTAGAGGTCGATGTGGTCGGTTTGCAGCCGCTGGAGCGACGCGTCGATCGACCGGCGGATGTTCAGCGCGCTCAGCTTGCCGCCGTTCGGCCAGTCGGTCATCTCGCCGTACACCTTCGTGGCGAGCACCGTCTTGTCGCGTCGTCCGCCGCCCTTGGCGAACCACCGGCCGATGATCTCCTCCGTGGCGCCCTTGCCCACCGAGCCGCCGTACGCGTTGGCCGTGTCGAAGAAGTTGACGCCGAGCTCGTGCGCCCGGTCCATGATCGCGTGCGAGTCGTCCTCGCTGGTCTCCGGTCCGAAGTTCATCGTGCCGAGCACTGCCCGTGACACCGACAGCCCTGTCCGTCCGAGGTGTGTGTAGTCCATGCACCAGGTCTACGCCCCCGGCTCGACGCGCTGTCAGGGCCCGGGAGTACCCGTGAAGGCCTCTACGACCACGCGACGGAGGAACGACCATGCCCGACGACGACATCCCGAGCACGCTGCAGCGGTCCCCGGAGCACGCGCAGGACGTCTACCGCGCCACCCTGCGGTCCGCCGAGGCCGAGTACGGCGAGGGACAGCGCGCCGGCCGGACCGCGTGGGCCGCCGTGAAGCACGAGTACGAGAAGGTCGGCGACCACTGGGAGGAGAAGGACTCCGCCGGCCCGTCGGACTCGGGCGCCGCCGGCACACGCGGTTCCGGCACGACGCAGGAGGGCGTCGACGCGAACGCCTCGAAGGCGCACCTGCTCGACGTCGCGAAGCGCCTCGAGGTGAGCGGCCGTTCGAGGATGACGAAGGACGAGCTCGTCGACGCGATCAAGAAGGCGAACCGCCGAGCGACGGCGAAGGCGCGCGACTGATCTGCGCCCACCCCATGCCGTGCCCGGCATGCGACGTTGGACGACAGGCGTAGCGTTCTGCGGGTGAACATCCCAGCACTCCGAGGCAGCCGGATCACCGGGTTCGGCCACCACCAGCCCGACCGGATCCTCACCAACGACGAACTGTCGACGATGGTCGACACGAACGACGAGTGGATCACGACACGCACCGGGATCAGGACCCGGCGCATCGCCGGCCCGGACGACAGCGTGACGTCCATGGCGACCGAGGCGGCGCGCAACGCCCTGGCGGACGCGGGCGTCGCGCCGACCGACGTCGACCTGGTCGTGGTCGCGTCGACCACCCACCGGGACCGCTCGCCCTACACGGCCGGACGGGTGGCGGCAGCGCTCGGCATGTCGAACGGCCCGGCCCCCATCGACATCAACACCGCGTGCAGCGGCTTCGAGTACGCCATGGCGATCGCCGACCAAGCCATCCGCACCGGGTCCGCCGACACCGCGCTCGTCATCGGCTCCGAGACGCTCTCGCGCATCGCCGACTGGACCGACCGCTCGACCTGCGTGCTCGTGGGCGACGGCGCCGGCGCAGCGGTCCTGCAGGTCTCCGACGAGCCGCAGATCGGACCGGTGTCGTGGGGGAGCGTGCCGCACCTGCAGGACGCCGTCCGTGTCACGCACGACCCGGAGGTGTTCCAGCAGGAGGGCCGCTCCATCTACCGGTGGGCGATCACCGAGGCCGAGGGAAACGCGCGCGCGGTCGTCGATCGAGCCGGCTTGACCCTCGACGACATCGGGGTCTTCGCCTTCCACCAGGCGAACCTGCGCATCATCGAGCCGCTCGTCACGGCGCTCGGCGGCGAGGGCAAGTACGTCGTGCGCGACGTCGTCGAGTCCGGCAACACCTCCGCAGCGAGCGTGCCGCTCGGTCTGTCGAAGGCGTGGCACCGCGGGGAACTGCCGGAGGGCGTCCCTGCGCTGCTCTTCGGGTTCGGGGGCGGGTTCGCGCACGCCGGTCAGGTGGTCACCACGCCGGTCCGTCGCCGCTGACCGCGGGCGCCGGCACGCCCGGGCGACGGACGGGAGGCTCCCCACCGGGTGGTGCCGGGCCTCCCGTCCGTCGGGCGTGTCAGCGGTCGAGCTTGCGCTGCTGCCGCTTGCTGAGGGGCTTCGCGGAGTCCGAGCCGACCGGCTCGGCGTCGACCACGACCGCGAAGTGCGCGGGCGGCGGACCGAACGCGCTGCGGGAGGACTGGACGACCTTGCGCCCGAGCGCGTGGTTGCCGAGGCCGCCGACGACGGCACCGATCCCGAACGGGATGGCGCGACCGAGGACGGACGTGCCCTGGCGGGTCAGGAACCGCTTGACGAAGGTGTTGCGCAGCTTCCCGCCGATGCCGCTCACGGCCTGCTTCGGCAGCGACGACGTGACGAGCTCGCCCCAGAACGCGGTGCGACCCTTGCCGCCGCGGGCCTGGCCCGCGAGCTGCTGGACGAGCTGCGTCCCGGGCGCGCCGAGCATCATCGCCATCACGAGGGCGCGGGCGCGCTCCGGGTCCTCGACCGTGATGCCGTGCACCTCGGTGACGGACTGGGCGAAGAGCGCGCTGGCCTCGAGGAACCCGACCGTCTCGGCTCCGCTCAGGCCGAGGCTCGCGACCATCCCGACGCCGGGGATGACGGCGCTCGCGCCGACGGCGGCGCCGCCGGAGGTCACGGCGGTCAGGTACTGGCGCTCGAGGATCTCGATGACCTCGGCCGGGGAGGCGTCGGGGTGACGACGACGGACACGGGCGACGTGGGCGACGACGACGGGCCGCTGCACCGAGATCGCCCGGTCCAGCCATGCGGTCCAGCCCGAGGTGTCGTCGGACTGGACGCGCTGACCGTCGGCGGACGGGGCGGTCTGGACGGGTGCGGGGGGCATCGGCACGATCGCGTCGTGGCCCTTGGGGGTGCGGGACATGACGTCGACGCTACGCGGGGGGTGCTCGGAGCGGCCGAGCGCGGTCGCTCTCCGGAGGGTCAGCTGTGGGCGAGCTCGGCCCGGATCGGCAGGTCCTGGTCCTCGAGGATGAACTGCGCGCCGACGGCGGTGCGGGCGTTGACGACGACCGGGGCGAGCAGGTTCACGGTGGTGCCGGCCGCGTCCGGGTTCGCGACGACGAGGAGCATGGCCTCCTCCGCACGCTCGAGCCCGATGCGGTCGGCCTGCTCGTCGGCGAGCACCGGCGCGTAGTCGGGCAGGTGCACGGCGGCGTCGAGCAGGTACAGCCGCGGGTCGGTCACGCCGGAGTCCGTCGTGCCGGTGCCCACCAGGGCGAACAGGCCGTCGGCACCGTCGACGGGGTCGAGGGTGAACGACCGCAGCGGCTCGAGGCCGAACGGTGCGACGGTGAAGGTCAGGTCGATGCTCATCGGAGGTAGTCCATCAGGGTCGGCTGCAGGACCTTCGCGGTCACGGCGAGGGCTGCCTGGTAGTTGGTGCTCTGGACCTGCAGGTCGAGGACGGCCTGGGCGAGCGCCTTGTCCTCCACGCCGGAGCGGCGACCCTCGAGTGTGGTCGAGAGCGTCTTCAGCGCGTCCTGTGCGGACAGCGCCGCGGAGTGCCGCACACCGACGTCGGCCTGCGCACCGCGGACGGCGGCCTGCGCCGCGTCGATCTCGTTCAGTCGGGGGTTCACGTTCGTCCCTGCCTGCAGGTCGGCGACGATGTCGTCGAGGAGTGCGAAGACCGACGCGTCGCCGGTCCCGAACACGGCGCTGCCGTCGGTGTCGACGCGGACCTCGTCGCCGGTGCCGACCGTCCGGGTGACGCTGGCGGACGGGGAGCCGGCCCACGTCGTGTCCGGCGCGTACGCGGCCGCGGCGGGGGAGGACCCGGCGAAGACCGATCGCGTGCCGTACTTCGTGTTCGCCGAGCTGAGCAGGTCGGCCTTGAGGCCCTGGAGCTCGCTGATGAACGCCTGCCGGTCGGTGGTGCCCATCGTCCCGTCGCTCGCGGCCTGCACGGTGAGGTCCCGGACCTTGCCGAGCACCTTCGACACCCCGGCGAGGGCGCTGTCGGTCGTGGCGAGCCACCCGACGGCGTCGTCCGCGTTCCGGGCGTGCTGGGCGGCCTGCGCCTGCTCCTTGCGCACCTGCATTGCGGTCGCGGTGCCGGTCGGGTCGTCCGACGGCTTCCGGATCGCCTTGAGGCTCGTGGCCTGGTCGGTCAGGTCGGCGACCTTCGCGGCACCGGCCTGCAGACGCGACTGCGCGGCGGCCATGGTCATCTGGGTGGTCACACGGGTGATCACGGTCAGCTCCTCCCGACGAGGCCGAGGCGGTTGATGATGGTGTCGAGCATCTCGTCGACGGCGGTCAGGACGCGTGCCGCGCCCTGGTAGGCGTGCTGGTACGCGAGCAGGGACACGTTCTCCTCGTCCATGTCGACGCCGGCGCTCGACTGCTGCTGGGTGCGCGCGTTGCTGAGGGCGAGCCCGGTGAGCGTCGCCTTCGACGTCGCCGTCCGGGAGGCACTGCCCACGCCCGTCACGAAGGTCGCCCAGGTCGCGTCGGGACCGCCGGCACGGTTGCCGACCGCCGCGATGGCCGTCAGCACCGAGGCGTCGAACTGCCCGGTGGCGCTCCGGGTGGCGAGTCCACTCGCGTCCGTCGGGACGACGGACAGCCCCTGGGCCGCGGGGACACCGGCGGCGAGGGCGAAGAACGGGCTGCCGGTGGCCCCGGACGGCGTGGTGCCGGTGGCGTGCAGGGCGTTCACCGACGTCGCGAGGTCCGTGGCGACGGCGTCGTAGGCGGCGGCGGCCTCGGCGAGGGCACCACCAGTCCGTGCGCCGTTCGCGGGCGCGAGCAGGGACAGCCCACCCGCGATCGACCCGCCGTCGAGGGCGACCGGACCCGCGGAGCCGCCGACCCAGGACAGGGCCGGTGCGCCGGAACCGCTGCGGGTGTCGGCCAACGAGCCGGCACCGGCGAGGGCGACGGCGCGGGCGGAGGTGCCCTGCACCAGCGCGTTCCCGCCGATGACGACGTCGACCGTGCCGTCGCCGTTGTCGCGGACGGTGGCTCCGGTCAGCGTCGCGATCGACTCGGTGAGCTGGTCGCGTCGGTCGAGGAGTTCGTTCGCGTTCCCGCCCGACGCCACCGTCGACCGGATCTGCCCGTTGAGGTCGGCGACCTGCGCGGCGGCGTCGTTGAGCCGGGTGACCTGCGTGGCGACGGTGGACCGGGTCGCGGTCCACTGCGCGTCGACGCTCTTCGACCCGGCGGAGAGGGCCGTGGCGACGGTCTTCGCGGCGCCGAGCAGTGCGCTCGCGGCACCCGGGTCGTCGATGTGGGTCGCGAGGTCGCTCCAGGCGGACCAGAGCCCGTCGAGCTTCGCGGAGAGCCCGTCGGCGCCCGGCTCGTGCAGCCCGGTCTCGAGCTGGTCGAGGGCGGTCGCGCGGGTGTCGGCGGAGGCGGCGGCGCCGGCGGAGAGCCGGACGCGGGTGTCGAGGGTGGCGGTCGCCAGGCGGGCGATGGCGTCGACCGACACGCCCTGGCCAGCGAGGGCCGCGGTGCCGCGGAGGAAGCCGGTCTGTGCCGGTGCGCCGACCTCGGTCTGCACGAGGCGCTGCCGGGTGTAGCCGGTCGTCCCGGCGTTGGCGATGTTCTGCCCGGTGACGTCGAGCCCGGCACGGGCCGCGGCGAGCCCGGAGTAGGCGGTCTGGAGCGATCCGAAGGTGCTCACCATGGTCAGAGGTTCCCGTCGAACAGGCGGGCGCCGTCCGGGTTCGCGCCCGAGGAGCCGGTCGCGTCGTACGTGTCCGCGTCGGCGACCGTACCCGCGAGCGTCTCCTGCGTCGCCTGGGCGGCGATGCGGAGGAAGCTGTCGTTCTCGTCGCGCAGGGCGCCGATGCGCGTGGTCAGTTCGAGCATGGCGGCGAGGTGGGAGGCGAGGATCTCGCTCCAGGGTCCGGACGGCGCGGCGGCGACGACCTCGCGCAACGGTGCGTCCGAGGACACGCCCCACTCCTCGGCGACGGCGGCGCTCTGGGCGCTGCGTTCGAGACCGGTGCTGCGCAGGCGGTCGAGGACCTGCTCGACCTCGCGGCTGGCGTGCGACACCCAGCGGGAGCGCCCGGCGGCGAGGATGAGCTGTTCCTCCTCGAGCTTGAACGTGAGCAGCTCGAGCAGTTCGCGTTCACGCCACAGGACGGCGGACAGGTCGTTCACGCTCATCAGCCCCCTCCGGGATCGGATCGACCGCCGGGTGCGGTCTCCAGGGGTTATCGACGCCGTCGGTCCCGGCGTAAGCAGCGCGCGCCCGGTCCGCCGATCGGGGGACACGGGCGGACCGTGTCCGCAGAAGGGCGGACCGGCGTGTTCGGCGCCCACCCCCGCACTGGGTACGGACAGGCACTCGTTCAGCCCCTGCACAGCCGATAGGTTCGGAAGCAGCACCGGGGGACAACCCCCAGGTCGCGCCCAGGGCGCGGGTGCACCGCGAGGACGGATCCGCGCGGTTCTTCGACGTACTCCGGCGGTCCCGACGCCGGTGGTCGTCATGCCCACGGACGGGTCAGCCGAACCAGGACGACCAGGGGAACACCATGGACCGGAACGCACGCAACGCGATGATCGTCGAGCACCTGCCGCTCGTCGGCTACATCGTCGCCGAGACCTGCGCACGCGCCACCCACCTCAGCCGCGACGACCTCGCACAGGTCGGCTCCGTCGCCCTCGTGCAGGCAGCCGACGCGTTCGACCCGACCCTCGGCGTCCCCTTCGGCGCCTACGCCCGGACCCGCATCACCGGCGCGATCGCCGACGACCTCCGCGCCGGCGACTGGGCCAGCCGTGGCACCCGCAAGCGCATCCGCGAGACGCTCGCGACGCAGGAGGCCCTCTCCGCCGGTCTCGGTCGGAGCGTCACGCCGCAGGAGATCGCCGACGCGATGGGCGTCGACCGGCAGACCGCGGTCGACGCGCTCACCGACGCGGCGCGGACGATCACCCCGATCGACGAGACGGTGCACGACACGGTCGCCGCCGACCTCCCGCTGCCGGGTGAGGACCTGCTCGAGGCCGAGAAGCGCCGGTACCTGCGCGCCGCCGTCCTGGCGCTGCCCGACCGCATGCGCCTCATCGTCGAGGCCGTCTACTTCGGCGACCGCACCGTCACGGACGTCGCCACCGAGCTCGGCATCACGCACTCCGCCGTCTCCCAGCAGCGGTCCGAGGCGATGCGACTGCTCCGCGACGGACTCGCCGCGCACTACGGCGACGACGGAGTCACGCCCGAGCCCGCCTCGCGCACCACGGCCGCCCGCCGGAGCGCGTACCTCGCCCGCGTCGCCACGAACGCCGCCGCCGGGGTCGCCCGCGCGGTGCACGACGCCGCCCCGCTCGGCCGGGTCGCGGCCAGTTGACCGTCCGGCGGTCCGCCGGGCGGGAAATCGTCCGACGGATCGCCTAACGCCTCCGGCCGATCGGTCGAGAGGAGCACATGTCAGCCCACGGACGGGCTGACGATCGGCCCAGTTTCACGGAGGAACACATCATGGGTATGTCCATCAACACCAACCTCTCGGCACTCAACACGTACCGGAACCTCAACGCGACGCAGAACGACCTGTCGAAGTCCCTCGAGAAGCTCTCGAGCGGCCTCCGCATCAACCGTGCTGCCGACGACGCTGCCGGTCTGTCGATCTCCGAGGGCCTGAAGTCGCAGGTCGGTGGCCTCACGGTCGCCGCCCGCAACGCGCAGGACGGCATCTCCGTCGTGCAGACCGCTGAAGGTGGCCTCACCGAGACCCACTCGATCCTCCAGCGCATGCGCGACCTGGCCGTCCAGGCCGGCAACGACTCGAACAACGCAGAGTCCCGCACTGCCATCTCCACGGAGGTCGGCCAGCTGAAGGACGAACTCACCCGCATCTCGCAGTCCACCAACTTCAACGGCATCAAGCTGCTCGAGGGGACCGCGAGCACGGACGGCACGGGCTCCGGCACGCTGACCTTCCAGGTGGGTGCCGACGGCAACGCCTCGAGCCAGATTTCGATCGACCTCAAGGACGCCAACGTCGGGAACGTCGCCACGAACGTGGGCGCACTGCAGTTCGACTCGGCCGTGAATGCCCAGGACGCCATCGGGAAGATCGACGCGGAGATCAAGTACGTCTCCACGGCACGTTCGAACATCGGTGCGGTCCAGAACCGCCTCGACCACGCCATCAACGTGACGAACGTGGCCAAGGAGAACCTCACCGCGGCCGGCTCCCGCATCACGGACGTCGACATGGCGCAGGAGATGGTGAAGTACACGCGCGACAACATCCTCAGCCAGGCCGGCACGTCGATGCTCGCGCAGGCGAACCAGAGCACGCAGGGCGTCCTGTCGCTGCTCCGCTAGTCGCACCGGTCGTCACCACCGAGGAGCCGTTCGGGTGCTCCTCGGTGGTGGCGCCCACCCCCTCGGACTGACCGCGGTCGGTCCGCCACCACCTCGATCCGACGACCGCCGGGGAGTCCGCGATGTCCACCACGTCCGCGACGAGCACCTCGCTCGCGATCGACGGCCTGGTCTCCGGCCTGAAGACGTCCGAGCTCATCAACTCGCTCATGTCGATCGAGCAGGTCCCGCAGACCCTGCTCAAGGCGAAGGTCACGACGACCAACTCGTTCATCTCGTCCCTGCAGACGATCAACGGGCTCGTGCAGTCGCTCGCGACCAAGGCCTCCGCCGCGGCGAAGGCCGGCTCGCTCGACCTGTACACGGCGACGTCGAGCGCGACGAACGCCACCGTGTCGACGAGTGCGGCGGCCACGCCCGGTTCCGTCTCGTTCACCGTCGGGCAGACCGCCGCCGCGCAGGTGGGCGTCACCGCCGCGATGTCGTCCTGGGGGGACACCGCGTCGCCGCTGACGTTCACGAAGCCCGACGGCACGACCACGACGGTCACGCCGAAGACGGGCTCGCTCGACGACACCGTGACGGCGATCAACGCCTCCACCGCCGGGGTCACCGCGACGAAGGTCGCCGCCGGCACCGACGCCGCCGGCACGAAGCTCTACCGCCTGCAACTGACGAGCACCGCCACCGGCGCGGCGAACGGCTTCACCCTGCACCGGGGGACCGCCGCCGACGTCACGGCCGGGACCGCGACGGACGTGTTCGCCGAGACCGGCGCCGCCGTCGTGACCCGGGCCGCCGACGCCTCGGTCACATTGTGGGCGGGCTCCGCCGCCGCCCAGACCGTGACGAGCGCGACGAACGCGTTCACCGACCTGCTGCCGGGTGTCAACGTCACCGTCTCGAAGACGTCCGCGGACCCCGTGACGATCACGGTGGCCCGCGACACGACGAAGGCGCAGGGCGTGGCGTCCGGACTCGTCGACGCGCTGAACGCCGTCACGTCCTACTACGCGTCGAACACCGGCGTGACGAGCACCACCAGCCCGACGAACGGGACGACCAGCACCACCGCCGGTGTCCTGCTGGGGGACGCGACCACCCGCTCGGCCGTGCAACGGCTGACGAGCGCGATGTCGACACCGGTGAACGGGAAGTCCCCGTCCTCCATCGGCATCGTCATCTCGAAGGACGGCGACTTCGACTTCGACGCAGCCGCCTTCCAGAAGGCCCTCGCGGCCGACCCCGCCGGGACCCAGGCGATCCTGTCCGGCGTCGCGGAGGCCGTCGCGGACGCCGCCACCACCGCCAGCGACAAGTACTCCGGCTCCATCACCACCGCGATCACGGGCAAGCAGTCCGTGGTCAAGGACCTCACCACGCAGATCGACTCGTGGACCGACCGCCTGACCATGCGTCGGGCGACGCTGCAGACCCAGTACGCCGCGCTCGAGACGAGCCTCAGCAAGCTGCAGTCGCAGTCGAGCTGGCTCGCCGGGCAGCTCGCGTCGATGTCCGCGAACTGAGCCGCAGGAGAACCGACATGAACGCCTACGACCTCAGCGGCGCGGCCGCCTTCCGGCAGGCAGCGACGCCACGTTCGGTGACCGAGCAGCGCCGTGCCCAGTACACGAACGAGGCGGTCATGTCGGCGACCCCGGCGCAGCTCGTCACGATGCTGTACGACCGACTGCTGCTCGACCTGCACCGGGCCGAGACCGCACAGGTGGCGTCCGACTGGGACGGCGCCCGCGACCAGCTCATGCACGCGCAGGCGATCGTGGGAGAGCTGTCGTCCACGCTGAAGATCGACGTGTGGGACGGCGGCGAGGGACTGCTCGCGGTGTACAACTACGCGTCGACGTCCCTCATCACCGCGAACGTGCACCGGGACGTGCAGGCCACGCGCGACTGCATCCGGATCCTCGAGCCGCTCCGCCAGGCCTGGCACGACGCGGCCGCCTCGCTGCCGGCGACCCCGGCCGCACCGCAGCAGACCGCCGGCGGGGCCCTCGGTGTCGCCTGAGTCGGAGCCCGACGCCGCGGGTCCGTCCGACGCGCACGGCGACTCGCGCGCCCGTTGGGAAGCGGTGCTCGACGCACTCGAGGCGACGCTCGACGGTGGCGCGACCGCCGACGAGCCGTGGACCGAACCGACCGGGCTGGGACCGATCCCGCGCGACCTGGTGGGCCGCGCCTCCCGGCTGCTCGCCGCGCAGCGCGACCGCATCGTCGCCGTCGAGGACGCCCGCCGCACCGCCCTCGACCACCTCGGCGCACTGCGCGCCGTCGACGCCACGCGGCTGCCGTCCGGCTCCGTGTACCTCGACGCCAGCGCCTGACGCACCCGTCGGCCCCCCGTTCGGGGCGACGGCTTACACGGCTCCACGGACCCGCCGATAGGCCATCCCGAGCACGGATCGCTCGACGACAGGCCACGGATCGGCCACCACCGCTTCGGCGACGTCCCTCGGTGACGACGCCCGACGAGGGGACCCCTCCGTGTTCGACTCCGTGACGTCGGCTGCGCTGCAGAGCGCGCTCGACGGTCTCTCGATGCGTCAGCGTGTGATCGCCGACAACATCGCGAACATCAACACGACCGGCTACCGGGCGCAGAAGGTCCGGTTCGAGGACGCGCTCGCGAAGAGCATCGTCGACGGGGACGGCCACACCGCGCCGTCCGTCGCGCGGAGCCTCGAGCCGACCAACACGAACGGGAACAACGTCAACCTCGACGAGGAGACGCTCTCGAACGTCGACACCGTGCTCCGCTACCAGTTCGCCACGCAGGCGGTCGGCGGTGAGGCCACGAGCCTCCGCACGGCGATGCGGACCAACTCGTGACGACCTTCGACGCGATCGGCATCGCGAGCACCGGCATGACCGTGCACCGGAAGTGGCTCGACGCGATCTCCGACAACATCGCGAACGTCAACACCGTCCGGTCGATGGACGACTCCGCGTTCCAGGCCCGGTACGTCGAGGTCCAGGAGGGCAACGGCGTGTCCGGCGCGTACGTGAAGGGCGCCGCGTTCGGCAGCGCCGCCGGCCGCGTGACCTACGAGCCGGACAACCCGCTCGCGGACGCCGAGGGGTACGTCCGCATGCCGGACATCGACCTCGGGACGCAGATGGCGGACCTCATCATGGCCCAGCGCGGCTACCAGGCGAACGCCGCCGTGGTCGACCGTGCCAAGACCGCCTACGAGGCGGCACTGCAGATCGGGAAGAACTGATGCCCATCGACGCCGTGAACGGTGTGACCACCAACGCGATGACGAACGCCGCGACCAGCGTGTCCGGCACCACGAGCGACGGCGGCGACGGGTTCGCCGCGAGCCTCGGGTCCGCCGTCGACGGCCTGCAGCAGCTGCAGAGCGAATCGAAGACGCTCGCGCTCAAGGCGGTCACCGGCAACCTCGACGACATCCACGACGCCACCATCGCGTCCACCCGCGCGCAGGTCACCCTCGAACTCGTCGCCGCCGTCCGCAACAAGGGCGTCGACGCGTTCAACGAGATCATGCGGATGCAGGCCTGATGCCCGCGGGGATGCAGGGCGTGCTCGGCCGACTCGGCGCGTACGTCAAGGGGTTCACCGCCGCGCAGCGGACCATCGCCGTCATCGGCATCGCCGCCCTCGTGCTCGGGGGCATCGCCTTGGCGTCCTGGCTCGGCAAGCCGTCCTACGCGCCGCTCTTCACCGGGCTGGCCGCCGCCGACGCGAGCTCGATCACCGACCAGCTCACCACCGACGGCGTCCCGTACCAGCTCACCGACGGCGGGGCGACGATCCTCGTGCCGCAGGACAAGGTGTACGGGGAGCGACTCGCGGCCGCGTCGAACGGGCTGCCGTCCTCCAACGAGGGCGGCTACTCGCTGCTCGACACGATGGGCGTGACGAGCTCCGAGTTCCAGCAGGACGTCACCTACAAGCGGGCGATCGAGGGCGAGCTCGCCAAGACCATCTCCGCGATGGACGGCGTGCAGACCGCGAGCGTCCAACTCGCCATCCCGGAGAAGTCCGTGTTCGTCGACGAGGAGAAGGACCCGACCGCGTCGGTGTTCATCGCGACGAAGAACGGTGCCGAGCTCGGCTCGGACCAGGTCCAGGCGATCGTGCACCTGACGAGCGCCGCCGTCGAGGGCATGCAGCCGACCGACGTGTCCGTGGTCGACCAGAAGGGGCAGACCCTGTCCGCGGTCGGCACCGGCGCGACCGGCTCGGGCACCGACCAGGCCGCCGACTACGACGCCGCCACGAGCAAGAAGATCCAGGACCTGCTCGACACGACGCTCGGCGCCGGCAACGCGAGCGTCGTCGTCTCCGCGACGATGAGCGACAACTCCGGCACCCGGACGACCGAGTCCTACACGACGCCGACGACCGGCCCCGTCGCGCTCAACGAGTCCTCCACGAAGGAGGAGTACGGCGCGGGCTCCGGTGCCGGCGCGAACGCCACCGGTGTCCTCGGTCCGGACAACATCGCCGTGCCGAACGGCACCGCGGGCGCCGGGACGGACGGCGGCTACCAGAACGAGTCGGCGACGAAGAACAACGCGGTTGACAAGACGACCGAGACCACCCAGATCCCGGCCGGGGCGATGGACCGCCAGACGATCTCGGTCGCGCTCAACTCCGGGGCGACGTCGGTGCAGGGCGTCAACCTGCAGAGCATCAACGACCTGGTCGCGAACGCCGCCGGCATCGACACGGCGCGGGGCGACCGGGTCGAGGTCGCGATGATGGACTTCGACACGAGCGCCGCGGACGACGCGGCGAAGGCGCTCGAGGCGCAGCAGAAGGCGGACGAGCAGGAAGCGCTCTGGTCGGCGATCCGCACGGCGGGCATCGTCGTCGGCGTCGTGCTGGCACTCGTCGCGGTGATGGTGTTCCTCGCCCGCCGCAGCCGGCGTCAGCAGCGTGAGCAGGTCGACATCGGCGAGCTCGACGCGTTCGGGGACGCGTTCCAGCTGCCGCTCGCCGTCGAACCGGCCGACCACCGCACGGGTCTGGACGCCGGGGACGCGCCGACCGTCGCCCTGCAGGCCCTGCCCGTCGAGGACGCCCCGACGGAGGTGCTCACCACCGACGAGATCACGGCCGAGCGTCGGCGCCAGGACATCTCCGCCCTCGCCGAGCGGGACCCGAAGCGCACGGCCGAGCTCCTCCGCGGGCTGCTCGACGACCGGGCGTCGGTGTGAGCGCCGTCGTCCCCGCGCCCGGCACCGACCGGCAGCTGACCGGCGCGCAGAAGGTGGCGCTCATCCTCATGCAGATGGAGACCGAGCGCGCCGCCGAGGTGATGAAGCAGTTCTCCGAACTCGAGGCCGAGGAGATCTCGGCCGAGATCGTGCGGATGCGTCGCGTCGACGACGAGACCGTCGACCGCACGCTCAGCGAGTTCCACCGCCTGACCCGCACCGGGCGCACCGGTCGCCGCGGCGGCAAGGACACCGCGCTCGGGCTGCTCGAGGCGTCCTTCGGGGCCGAGCGCGCCGCCGGCGTGATGGACCGTCTCGCCTCCAACCTGGCCGGTCAGTCGTTCGAGTTCCTCGACGACGCCGAGCCCGGGCAGGTCATCGCCCTGCTCGAGGGCGAGCTGCCGCAGACCATCGCCCTGGTCCTCGCACACCTCAAGCCGGGGCAGGCCAGCGCCGTGCTCGCCGGCGTGGACGAGCGGGTCCGGACGGACGTCGCGCAGTCGTTCGCCACCATGGGCACCGCCACCCCGGAGTCGGTGGGCATCGTCGCCGGCGTCCTCCGTGCGCGTGCCGGTGCCGTCGTCTCGCCCCGCGAGAGCGTCGAGGTCGTCGGCGGCATCGCGCCGCTCGTCGAGATCATCAACCGTTCCGACGTCGCGACCGAGAAGGCCGTGCTCGACGGCCTGGAGGCCCGTGACCCGGAGCTCGCCGAGGACATCCGTTCCCGCATGCTCACCTTCGAGGACATCGTCAAGCTCGAGTCGCGCGACATCCAGCAGGTCCTGCGCGGCATCGACTCGAAGATCCTCGCCACCGCCATGAAGGGCGCCCCGGTCGCGGTCGTCGAGACAATCCGCGCCAACGTGTCCGAGCGCAACCGCGAGCTCCTGGACGACGAGGTGCAGTCGATGGGCCCGGTCCGGGTGTCGCAGGTCGAGGAGGCCCGCGCCGAGGTGGTCCGGTCCGTCCGCGAGCTCGAGGCCCAGGGCGTCATCACGGTGCACCGTGCCGAGGAGGACGAGCTCGTTGACTGACGCCTTCGCCCCGGTCGCGTTCCCGGTCATCACGGACGCCGCGGTCACCCGCCGCGCCGCGAGCGCCGACGTCCGTGGGCACGCTGCCGGCTACGCAGCCGGTCTCCGGGTCGCCCAGGTCGAGACGGAGGCGCTCCGTGCACGGCTCGTCGCCGAGCACGAGGCGCGCCTCGCGGCCCTCGACGCCGTCGTCGCCGAACGGGTCGCCGTCCTCGACCGCGCCGCGGCAGCGCTGCAGGCCCGGGTCGCACCGGTGCTGGCGGCCGCCGAGGAGTCCGTCGCCGCCGCGGCCGTCGACCTCGCCGAGGCCGTCGTCGGGTCCGCGATCCGGGCCTCCCGTCCGGACGGCGACGGCAGCGGTCCGACCGGCCGACGCGCCGCCTCGGCCGAGGAGACCGTCCGACGCGCCCTCGCGGCCGCGGACGCGCCGGTCGCGACGGCGGTGCGGCTGAGCCCGGCCGACGCGGCCGTGCTCGCCGACGTGACCCTGCCGGTCCCGGTGGTCGCCGACCTCGCGCTGCGGGACGGCGACGCCGTGGTCGACCTGCCGGACGGCGTCCTCGACGCCCGGATCGACGCAGCGCTCGCCCGCGCCCGCGTCGCGCTCGGGGTCCTCCGGTGACGGCGACACTGCTCCGGCCACGCGGTCTGGACGTGGCCGTCGCCGCGGCCCGCCCGCAGCGCGTCGGGACCGTGACGAGCGCGGTCGGTCTCGGGCTGACGATCGCCGGGCTCGACGCCCGTGTCGGCGAGGTCATCACGGTCGGGGCGGAGGGCGGCGAGCAGACCGCCGTCGAGGTCGTCGCGACCGACGCGTCCGGCGTGCGCTGCATGCCCCTCGGGCGGCTCACCGGCATCACCGCGGGCACCCCGGCGCGGTCGACCGGGCGACCCGTCCTCGTCCCGACCGGGACCGGCCTGTTCGGGCGGGTGCTCGACGGGCTCGGACGGCCGATCGACGACCGGGGACCGCTGGACACCGACGCGTGGGTCCCGCTCGACCACGACACGCCGAACGCGATGGCGCGCACCCGGATCGACACCCCGCTGCAGCTCGGCGTCCGGGTGCTCGACACACTCACGACGGTCGGGCGGGGGCAGCGCATGGGGCTCTTCGCGGGCTCCGGCGTCGGCAAGTCCTCGTTGCTGTCGATGATCGCGCGGGGGAGCGACGCCGCCGTCAACGTGATCGCCCTCGTCGGTGAGCGCGGCCGCGAGGTGCGCGAGTTCCTCGAGGACGACCTCGGCGCGGAGGGGCTCGCGCGGTCGATCGTCGTCGTGTCGACGTCCGACGAACCGGCCCTCATGCGGCTGCGCGCGGCCTTCGTCGCCACCCGGATCGCGGAGTCGTTCCGCGACGCCGGCCAGGACGTCGTCCTCATGATGGACTCGCTCACCCGCGTCGCGATGGCCCAGCGCGAGATCGGACTGTCGGTCGGGGAACCCCCGGCCACCCGGGGCTACCCGCCGTCGACCTTCTCCGTGCTCGCGGGGTTGCTCGAGCGTGCCGGCACCGACCGGGTCGGCAGCGTCACCGGGCTGTACACCGTGCTCGTGGACGGCGACGACCACAACGAGCCGATCGCCGACGCGGCGCGCAGCATCCTGGACGGACACGTCGTGCTCGACCGCAAGCTCGCGGTCACCGGGCACTTCCCGTCCGTCGACGCGCTCGGGTCGATCTCGCGCGTGGCCTCGAAGGTGACGACCCCCGAGCAGCGGGCGGTCGCGACCACCCTGCGGAAGGTCATGGCAGCGCGGCGCAGCGCCCAGGACCTGCTCGACGTCGGTGCCTACCAGCGCGGGACGAACCCGCTCGTGGACGCCGCCGTGGACCACCAGGACGCCATCGACGGGTTCCTGCGGCAGGGCATGGCCGAGCAGGTCACCGCCGCAGGGTCCTGGGAGCGTCTGGCCGGTCTCGTCCGCACGCTCGGCGTGTCCGGGAGCGTGTCCTGATGGCGCGCCGGTTCCCGCTCGCCGGGCTCCTCCGCCTCCGCCACGCCGAACAGGACCGTGCCGCAGCGTCCCTCGCCGACGCGAACGGACGGGTCCGCGACGCCGCCGACGCCCGGATGGCCGCACGCCGCACCCTCGACGACGAGCCGCAGACGGTGACCGACGCAGCGACGCTCAGCGCCGTCGCGTCGGCCCGTGCCGCGACCCGGGGGATGCTCGAGGAACTCGACGCCGTCGTCCGGTCCCGCCGTGCCGACGCCGAGCGGGCGCAGGAGACCTACAACGCCGCACGCCGGTCCGCCCTCGGGCTGGAGAAGCTCGAGGGGCAGCACACCAGCCGTGTCGCCGCCGAGGACCTGCGTGCCGAACAGACCGCGCTCGACGAGATCGCCGCGCGCCGCCGCACCGAAGGGGGAAGCCGATGAGCATCGACGCCGTACTCTCGCGGATCAGTGAGATCCGCAGCCGGATCGAGACGCTGCAGGGCGGTACCACCGTGCCGACATCCGCCGCGTCCTCGTCCGCTTTCGCCGACGCCTTGGCCACCGCCACGGGTACCGGCACCGGCTCCGCCACGGCGGCGCCCGCCGCTCCGGCGAGCACGGCCGCCGCGTCTGCCGCCCCCGCGACCTCCGTCGACGCCGGGCACGGCACCATCGCGACCGGCAGCGGCGCGACCGGGGACGACGTCGTCGCCGCCGCGAAGCAGTACCTCGGCGTCCCGTACGTGTTCGGCGGCGAGACCCGGGCCGGCATGGACTGCTCCGGTCTCGTGCAGACCGTCTTCAAGGACCTCGGCGTGAGCATGCCCCGCGTCGTGCCGGACCAGGCCGACATGGGCGTCGCGGTGCCGTCGCTCGCGCAGGCGCAACCCGGTGACCTCATCATCCCGAAGGGCGAGGGGCACATCGTCATCTACCTGGGCGACGGCAAGGTCCTGCACGCGCCGCGGCCCGGCAAGGACGTCCGGATCGTCGACAACTGGTACTCGGACGGCGACATCGCCACCATCCGGCGCATCGTCCCCTCCGGCCAGGAGGCAGCAGCCGCTACCGCCGCGAAGTCCGTCCCGACGGTCGGTGCAGCGGGGACGCCGAGCACGACCGACCTGCAGACCGCGGCACTCAAGTCGCTCCTCGCCGGGAGCGCCGCATGAACGCCGTGACCGCTCCGCCGTCCGGAGTCGCCCCGGGGGCCGACGCGTCCCGTGGCCGGAGCACCAGCAGGCCGGACGCCGCTGCCGGCTTCGGACTGGCGTTGACGACCGCCGCCGCGCAGCTCGCCTCCGGGCGGTCCGACGACCGCGGTGTGGCCCCGGACGGCAGGACCTCGTCCGCGAGCCGGTCGTCGGCCGACACCGCCGCCCGACCGAGCGCCGACGCCGACGCCACAGCCCCCGCCGGCGACCCGTCGGTCGTCGACGCCGGTGTGGTCGCTCTCGGCGGGACCCTCCCGGTCGTGCCGACGAGTGGGACGGTGGCGTCGGGTACGCAGTCCGGTCCCGTATCCGCTGCGCCGGTCCCGGCGGCGAACGGTGGGACCCCGGGCACCGCAGACCCCGGCGAGCCGACCACGGCCGGCCCGGAGACCGTCGCGGTGACGACCGGCGGTCCGTCCGCCGCCGTCGCTGCCGCCGTCGCTGCCGCTCCGACCGGCCTCGACACGGCGGGAGCACTCGCTCCCGCGTCCGGACCGTCCACTACCGCCGCCGACCGGTCCTCGACCGGCAGCGAGACCACTCGTGCCGCGGACGTCGTCACGGCCGACGGCGCCGGTGGGCCCTCGGGCCCCTCCGCACCGATCGTCGCCGTGGGATCCCCGGACGCCGGCGCCGCGGTCGCGACGGGCGCGGTCCCGGCCATCGCGGTCCCGGCAGCCGCCGCCACCGGTTCCCCGAGCGGCTCGACAGCGGGCGCGACGGGCAGCGGGGTCGGTACGCCGACACCGGTCGCCACGGCACCGTCGGCCACCGGGCAGTCCGCTCCCGCTCAGGCAGACCCGGCACCGGCCACTCCCGCCCTGTCCACTCCGGCGCTGTCCACTCCGGCGCTGGCCACCCCGGCGCTGGCCACCCCGGCGCTGTCCACTCCGGCGCTGGCGGCCCCGGCCACGCCCGCTCCGACCACGGCCGGCGCGGCAGCCGGCGGCGCGCAGTCGGGCGCCGCTCGACCCGGCCACGCGGCGGGCGCAGCCGCTCCCGACCAGGGCGGGACGGGCCTCCCGGCCGTGACCAGAACAGACGCACCGGTCGTGCTCGCCGCCCCGGCGACCACCGGGTCGACCGCGGCGACCAGCGGCGCAACCGCACCCGCCGCCCCCATCGGCACCGCAGCGCCGAACCAGCCCCTCACCCAGCAGCTCGCGCGACCGCTGTTCTCGCTCGCGGCCGCCGGTCCCGGTCAGCACGTCGTGACCGTGCAGCTGACGCCCGACGCGCTCGGCCCGGTCACGGTCCGTGCCCACGTCACGGGGCACGGCATGCACGTCGAGCTGTTCGCCGCCTCCGACGCCGGGCGCGATGCCGTCCGCCAGATCCTGCCCGACCTGCGCCGCGAGGCCGCGGGCGGCACGACCCTCGACCTGTCCGCCCAGAACCGGCCGGGCGGTGACCCGGCCGACGCCGGAGCCCGCGACGGCCGCCGGGGAGCAGGTCCGGACACGGTCCGCACCGACCCCCGCCTGGCCGGCCGGGAGGCCCGCCTCACCGCTGCCTCCGACCTCCCCTCCGCCTCGACCACCGTCCGCACCGCGGGACTCGACGTCCTCGCCTGACCGGCCACCACGACAAGGAACACGACATGCCACTCGACGGGATCACCGGCTCCGTGGACACCGCCACGCAGGCCGCCGCCCTCGCGGCCGACACGGCGTCCTCGCGGTCGCAGACGATGGATTCCGAGGTCTTCATGAAGCTCCTCGTGACGCAGCTCCGCAACCAGGACCCGTCGTCGCCGATGGACACGAACCAGATGATCAGCCAGCAGACGCAGCTCGCGATGATGGAGCAGATCACCAACCAGACCACGACGGCCAACGAGGGCTTCTCGTTGCAGATGCGCATGGCCGCCGCGAACCTCGTCGGGAAGCAGGTCAGCTACACCGACGCCACCTCGGGCAAGGCCGTCACCGGGACCGCGACCGCGGTGTCCTACGCCGAGAGCGTGCCGACCGTGACCGTGAACGGGAAGGAGGTCGATCTCGACGTGATCTCCGGTATCTCCACCGCCTCCGGCTCCTGACCCTCCCTCTTCCTCCGCTTCCTCGTCCACGAAGGGACGCACCATGCTCCGCTCGCTCTACTCCGGCATCTCCGGCCTCCGCTCGCACCAGCAGATGCTCGACGTCACCGGCAACAACATCGCCAACGTGAACACCGTCGGGTTCAAGACCTCGACCACCGTGTTCCAGGACACCCTCTCCCAGATGACCCAGGGTGCCGGTGGCCCGCAGACCGGCATCGGTGGCACGAACCCCGCGCAGATCGGTCTCGGCGTGCAGGTCGCCGGTGTGTCGACCAACTTCGCCCAGGGCTCGGCGCAGGCCACCGGCAAGGCGACCGACCTGATGATCTCCGGCGACGGCTTCTTCGTCACCCGCCTCGGCAACGACACCGTCTACAGCCGCGCCGGCGCGTTCGACTTCGACGCCGACGGTCGCCTCGTCACCGCCGACGGCAAGATCGTGCAGGGCTACTCCGCCACCAACGGCGTCGTGAACGACGGCGGGCAGCTCACCGACATCACCCTGCCGCTGCAGGCCGCCGCGCCCGCCACCGCGACGAGTGCCGCCACCGTGTCCGGCAACCTGCCGTCCGACACCGCGGTGGGGGAGACCCTGAACCGCGACGCCACCGTCTTCGACCAGTACGGGACGAAGCACACCCTCTCGCTCGCCTACACGAAGACCGCGACCGGCTGGTCCGTCGCGGCCTCGAACGGGCAGGGCACCTCGGCCACCGGGACGATCGCCTTCGGCACCGACGGCAAGATCTCCCGCGGCGCCACCCTGCAGGTCGGTGGCATCGCGGTCGACATGACGCAGCTCACCGGCTTCGCGGCGCTGAACACCGCGTCGATCTCGTCGCAGAACGGCCACGAGGCGGGGTCGCTGCAGAGCTACTCCATCTCGAAGGACGGCACCGTGATGGGGACGTTCTCGAACGGTTCGTCGCTGGCCGTCGGACGGATCGCCCTCGCCACGTTCGCCAACCCGGCCGGCCTCGAGAAGACCGGGGCGTCGGGCTACCGCGCGACGGCGAACTCCGGCCAGGCGGCCGTCGGCGTCCCGGGGTCCGCGGGCGTGGGCTCCCTCGCGGCGGGCACGCTCGAGATGTCGAACGTCGACCTGTCGCAGGAGTTCACGAACCTCATCGTGGCGCAGCGCGGCTTCCAGGCGAACGCGCGCATCATCACCACCTCGGACGAGGTGCTGCAGGAGCTCACGAACCTGAAGCGCTGAGTCCACGGGGGACTCCGCCGGCTCCTGTCCAGGGGTGCTCCCGCAGTCCTGCGGGAGCACCCCTGTCCCTGTGGTGCGGCCTACGCGTCGTCGCTGGCGGGCCAGCGGGCGGGGAAGGCGGTGCGTCGGCCGACGAGCGTGAGCACGAACGCGACCATGCCGAGGACGGTCATCGTGGCGGGGAGCACGAGCCCGTCGAACGTCGTCAGGAGCAGGGCGCCGACGATGCCCGCGGCGAAGATCGCGACGTTGAAGGCGACGGGCAGGAACGCGCTGGCGACGTCCGCGTCGTCGCCGCCGGCGACGGTGAGGGCGGTCTGCAGTTGCGTCGACGCTCCTCCGAAACCGAGTCCCCAGAGCACCGCGGCGACGACGACCGCCGGGGCCGATGCGTGCACGGCGAGCAGGGTGACGGCGGCTGCGATGAAGACGAGGACGCTCGCGTGGAGGAGGGTCCGGGGGTGGCGGTCGATGACGGCTCCGGTGACCGCGACACCGCCGATGGAGGCGATGCCGTAGAGCAGCAGCAGCACGTCGACCCCGATGCCGTTCCCCGCGACGCGCAGGTACGGCTCGATGTACGTGTAGATGGTGTTGTGGCCGAGCATCCAGGCGGCGATGACGGCGAGCACGACCGCGACGCCGGGCTTGCTGATGACGCGTCGGACGGGAAGGCGCGAGGCGGCTGGTCGTCCCTCGACGTCGGGGACGACGACCACGATCAGCACCAGCACGACCACGCCGATGGCACTCAGGCCGCCGAATGACCACCGCCAGCCGAAGGCGGTGCCGAGTGCGGACCCGAGCGGTGTTCCGAGGGCGAACCCGAGCGGCGCACCCACGGACACGACGGCGAGCGAGAGGCCAGCACGGCTCGGTGGGCTGATCTTCCGGGCGTACGCGGCGAACATGCCCCAGACCACCCCGGAGGCGGCTCCTGCGAGCAGTCGGGATGCGAGCGAGAGCGCCACGACCCCGGACAGCGCGGTGAGGGTGTTCGCCAGCACCAGCACGGTGACCGCGGTGAGGAGCAGGGGCTTCCGGCGGAATCCGCGGGTGAGGGTGATCGCGGGGACCGTGACGACGATCGTGCCGAGGGCGTAGGCGCTGATCATCAGCCCGATGGTGCTCTCGCTGGTGCTGAGGCCGCTGGCGATCGCGGAGAGCAGCCCGGCCGGCATCGTCTCCATGGTGACGAGCACGAACCCCATGGCGGTGAGGAGGAACAGGCTGAGCCATGGCATGCGTTCCGGTGCGGCAGTCCCAGCAGGCGCCGCCGTCATCGCGTCGTTCGTCATGTCGTTCCTCTCGATCGGGGGAAGAGGCGGCCCGGCGGGAGCGATCCCGCCGGGCCGCTGGGGTCAGCGGTAGTAGCTCGGTCGGCGCAGGGCGTAGTGCCGCTCGAGGGCGTGCACCTCGTCGTCGGTGAGCTCGATGTGCACGGCCGCTGCGGCGTCGGAGAGGTGGTGCTCCTTCGTCGCGCCGACGATGGGTGCCGAGACGACGGGGTTGTGCAGGACCCAGGCCAGGGCCACCTGCGCCATCGAGACGCCGCGGCGTTCGGCGATCTGCTGAACGGCATCCACGACACCCTCGTCCTGATCGGTGAAGAGCGGGACGCCGTGCATGTCGACGTCGTCCTTGCCGGTGCCGCGGCCGGTGCCGGTCTGGTCCCAGGGACGCGCGACCATGCCCGCTGCCAGCGGCCCCCAGGGGATCGATCCCACGCCGGTGGACTGCAGGAGCGGGAACATCTCGCGCTCCTCTTCGCGCTGCAGGAGGCTGTACTGGTCCTGCATCGAGACGAAACGCGTCCAGCTGTTGCGTTCTGCGATGTGCTGCAGGGTCGCGAACTGCCACGCCCACATCGACGATGCCCCGATGTAGCGCGCCTTGCCTGACTTGACGACGTCGTGCAGCGCTTCCATCGTCTCCTCCATCGGTGTGGTGGGGTCGAAGCGGTGGATCTGGTACAGGTCGACGTAGTCGGTGCCGAGCCGGGTGAGGGAGGCGTCGATCTGCTGCATGATCGCCTTCCGGGACAGGCCGCGGTCGCCGGGGTTCGGCCCGGTCGGGAAGAACACCTTCGTGGCGAGCACGATCTGCTCACGGGAGGCGTACTCGCGGACGGCGCGGCCCACGATCTCCTCCGACGTGCCCTGGCTGTAGACGTTCGCCGTGTCCCAGAAGGTGATGCCGAGTTCGACGGCCTGCCGGAAGAACGGGGCTGCGGCCTGCTCGTCGAGCGTCCAGTCGAACTGGGTGCCCGGGGTGCCGAAGCTCATACAACCGAGGGTGATGCGGCTGACCTCCAGGCCGGAGGTGCCGAGACGGGTGTACTGCATGATGCTCCTAGTCGTGGAAGACGTCGCGGACGACGTTCGCGGCGGTCATGGCCTTCGGCCACCCCGTGGAGAAGGCGGGGTGGGTGATCGTCTCCACCAGTTCCTCCTCGGTGACGCCGTTCTCCTGCGCCCGGCCGAGGTGGAACCGGAGCTGTGCGGCGTCGCCGCCGGCGATGAGCGCCGCCACGGTGACGATGCTGCGGTCCCTGGCAGCGAGGCCGGGCCGGTTCCAGACGTCGTCGAACAGCACGTCATCGGTGAGGGCAGCGAGCTTCGGGGCGATGTCGCCGATTGCGCGGCGACCACCGCCGACCTGGCGGGGCTGGTTGCTCATCGAGTGGTACCTGCGGACGTGTGCGCGGCCTGGTACTGCTCGTCGGTGACGGGCTCGAGCCAACGCGTGGGGTCGGAGCCGTCCTCGTTCACGTCCAGCAGGGCGAGGTGCGCCATCAGGGTGTCGTCGGCAGCACCGTGCCAGTGTTCTTCCCCAGGCGGGGTCCACACGGTCTCGCCCGCGCGGATCCGGACCACTCGCCCGTCGCGGGTGCCGACGAAGCCGCTGCCCTCGACGCCGTGCAACGTCTGTCCGACGTCGTGGGAGTGCCAGTTGGAGCGAGCTCCGGGCGTGAAGCGCACCAGCGCGGCGGTGAGTCGGGAGGGTGCGGTCGGCCCGGTGATGGGGGTCACCCACGCGTCACCGGTGAAGGTGGTGCCGGGGCCGTGAGCCGTGGGCGTCACTGATCTGTGTTCCATGATGATTCCTTCGGGATGCTGGTGGCCGGTCAGAGGGTGAGGAGCACCTTCGTGGCGCGACGCTCGTCCATGGCCTTGTAGCCCTCGGCGGCCTGGTCGAGCGGGAGGGTGAGGTCGAAGACCTTGCCCGGATCAATCTCCCGGTCCCAGATGAGCTGGATCAGCTCAGGCAGGAAGCGGCGCACCGGCGCAGGTCCGCCGTGGATGTTCACACCGCACATGAACAAGGTGTCGCCCGTGATGGTCAGGTCGTGGGAGACGCCGACGAAGCCGAGGTGCCCACCGGGGCGGGTGGCACCGATGGCCTGGTCCATGGCGCCCTGCGTGCCGACTGCTTCGACCGTGCTGTGCGCGCCGAGTCCGTCGGTCAGTTCCTTCACCTTGGCGATGAAGTCGTCGCCGCGCTCCTCGAGCACGTCGGTGGCGCCGAAGTCGCGGGCCAGCGCCTGCCGGTCGGCGTGACGGCTGGAGACGATGATCCGGTCAGCGCCCAGCTGCTTCGCCGCGATCACCGCGCAGAGTCCGACCGCGCCGTCGCCGACGACCGCGACGGTCTTGCCGGGGCCGGCCCCCGCCGCGACGGCGGCGAACCAACCGGTGCCGAGCACGTCCGACGCAGCCATCAGCGACGGGATCAGGTCAGCGTCGGGCAGCCCGGGCGTCTTCACCAGGGTGCCGTCGGCGAGCGGGATGCGTGCCTTCGTGGACTGCGTGCCGATCGTACCCATCAGGACCCGGTGCGTGCAGAAGGACTGGTACCCGGCCTGACAGATCTCGCACGTGTTGTCGGAGGCCCAGAACGACCCGACGACGAAGGCGCCGGGCTGCACGGTCGTGACGTCGGCACCGATCTCCTCGACCACGCCGACGTATTCGTGGCCCATCGGCGCGTGGTCCACTGGCTCAGCGCCTCGGTACGGCCACAGGTCGGAACCACAGATGCACGTCGCTGCCAGCCGGATGACGGCGTCGGTGGGCTCGATGATCGTCGGGTCTTCGCGCTCTTCGACGGTGACGTCGCCGGGCGCGTTCATGACCACTCCACGCATGGGACTGCTCCTTGTTCGGGGACACGGCACCGGGCGGGGTGCCATGTCCTCCACTCAAGCGGTGGCTGCGCAGAAGAGGGAGTTCCTGGTGTGGGGTGTACGGAGAGAGGACCCCAGACCGGCGAGGACAGATCGGGGACGGGAAGGATCAATCGGTGCGCGTCGCCGAGGCCGCGGTCCACGACGCGAGCAGCTCGAGGGCGTGCGCGGTCGGGGACCCGGGTTCGGCTGCGTAGATGGTCATCGACAGGCCGGGATCGGAGAGCATGTCGACGCTCTCGTACGCGAGGTCGAGGTCCCCGACGACGGTGTGGTGGAACAGCTTGCTGCCCGCGCCGTGGAGGCGTACGTCTTGGCGGCCCCACCGCTGCCGGAAATCGGCACTCCGCGTGGAGAGCTCCCCGACGAGGTCCTGCAACGCCTTGTCGTGCGGGTCGCGACCGGCCTCCGTCCGCAGGATCGCGACGGCGGTGTCCGCGGCGACGTCCCAGTTCGGGTAGAAGCCATGGCTGTCGACGTGCAGGAAGGTGTAGCGGACGAAGTTCGGCGTCTCCCCCGGGTAGGCGTCGTAGAGCGCGGCATGCATGGCATGACCCAAGTGGTTCGCTGCGAGCAAGTCCATGCGACCGTTCCGGATGATGGCCGGGGCAGTGATGCTGTCGAGCACCCACTGCAGCGCCGAGCGTGGCTTCCACTGCTTCGCGGGACGCCGCCGAGGCCGCATGGCGGCGGCGGTGCCGTCGGCGGCCTGAGCGAGGTGGAACAGGTGCGCACGCTCGGCGTCGTCCAACTGCAACGCACGAGCCAGGGCGTCGAGCACCGACGCGGAGACGCCGGCGAGTGCACCGCGCTCGAGTTTGGCGTAGTACTCAGGGCTGACCCCGGCGATGGTCGCGACCTCACTGCGTCGGAGACCCTGGACGCGACGCACACCGGACACCTGGATGCCGGCCTGCTCCGGGCTGATGCGGGCGCGGCGCGAGGAGAGGAACTGTGCAGCGTCAGCGTGGTCGTCCATGTCGATGCACGATAGGCGATCGGCAACCGGGCAGGCACACCCTGCCGGTACACGTCGCGGCCGCTGTACGGGACCATGCCAGTGCCATCGCAGGGCACGCCGCCGTCCATCCGCCACCAGACCCGGCGCTCTGCGCTGCACTCGTCGCCGGTCGGCAACGTGGATCATCTCCTGCTGGCGCTCCGACGTTCCGTCCGTGTAGGGTCACGATCACTGAGGTAAAAGGCGCTGCTCTGTGCGGCGCACCAGCACGCGGCATCGAACGAGTCGCCACTTCTTCTCGCGAAGGAGTGTGCCCCGTGTCGCCCAGCCCCTCTCGTCTCTCCGATGCCTGGGTGGCCCTGGCGGGTCTCTCGTCGGTGTTCCTGTTCGAGATGCTCGACAACTCCGTGCTCAACGTCGCCCTGCCGAGCATCGGCCGCGACCTGGGGTCGACGACGACGGGCTTGCAGTGGGTGTCGGGTGCCTACTCGGTGACGTTCGGCGGCCTCATGCTGCTGTTCGGCGCCGTGGCCGACCGTGTCGGCCGTCGCCGAGTGATGCTGTCCGGCCTCGTCCTGCTCGCGGTGGCGAGCTTCGCCACCGCAGCGGTCACGACGACCGGGCAGCTCATCGCCGTGCGCGTCGTGATGGGCATCGCCGCGGCGATGACCACCCCCGGGTCGATGGCGTTGGCGTTCCGGCTCTTCGACGACGAGGGGCTCCGCGTGCGGGCGCTCACCGTCATCTCGACCGCGGGGCTCGTCGGACTGGCCGTCGGCCCGACGGTGGGCGGGTTCGTCCTCGCCGTCGCCCCGTGGCAGGTGCTGCTGCTGGCCGACGTGCCGATCGCGCTGCTCGCCCTCGTCGGCATCCGACTCGGGGTCGCCCGTGACGAAGCGTCAGCCCTCCGGCGCGACCCGGTCGACGTCATCGGCGGGCTGCTGGGCACCGCCACCGTGACGGCAGCGCTCGTGACGCCCACCCTCCTCGTCCACCCGGGGAGCACCTCCCGGTGGGGGTGGACCACCCTCGCCCTGGCCGCGGTGGCAGCGGCGGGCTTCGTCGTCCGCGAACGGACGGCGCCGCACCCGCTGATCGACCTGCACCTGCTCGCCCGACCGCTGGTGTCCAGCGGTCTCGCGTTCAAGGCCGCATCAGGACTCGCCGTGGCCGGGCTGTCGTACCTCGTGACGCTGCAGCTGCAGTTCGCCTGGGGGTGGCCGCCGGCACTGGCTGCGGTGGGGACCCTGCCGCAGGTCGTCGTCCTGCTGGCCGGCGGCAGGTTCGTCGGGCCGATCGTCCACCGGGTCGGCCTCGGCCGGGCTGCGTGGACGAGCGCAGCCGCGGTCGTGTCGGGTCTCGCCGTCTTCGGCGCCCTGAGCCGCCACGGCTACGTGTGGGTGCTCGTCGCGCTCGTGCTCGTCGCCGCCGGTATGCGGGTCGTCGGCGTCGTCGCCGGCGCTTCCGTGCTCACCGGTCTGCCTGCGGACCGCACCTCGGTCGGTGCCGCGCTCGTCGACACCTCGAGTGAACTCGCCGGGGGCGCCGCGGTCGCCGTGGCGGGAACCGTCGTCGCCGCCTTCGTCACCGGGAGCATCACCACGTCCGGGTTGACGGCCGTCCGCTCGGGCGCGTTCCAGGACGGCCTCGCCGTCGCAGGGCTCGGGCTCGCCTCCGTCGCCGCCCTGCTCGTCGTCGTCGGGATGCTCCGGACACGGATCGGCGACCGACCGGAGGACGCCGGCGGCGTGGACACTCCGGACGACGGCACCGCCCCGTCCGCCCAGACCGCCCCGTCCGCCCAGACCGCCCCGTCCGCCCAGACCGCCCCGACCGCCCCGACCTGTTCGACCACCCACACCGAGGAGACCACCCGTGCCTGAGACCACCGCCCTGCCCCGCCCGCCGTTCGACCCCGAGTTCGTCCCGTTCCTGACGGCCATGGACGAACGCGGCCGGTTCCACCTCACCGAGCACCCCGACCCCTACCCGGTCGAGGACTGCTACGCCGGCCTCGTCTGGACCGCCGAGCACGCCGACGACCTCGGCATCGACGCGGAGCGCATCGTCCTCGTCGGACAGAGCGCCGGCGCCGGGCTCGCCGCCGGCACCGCGATCCTCGCTCGTGACCGGCAGGGGCCGGGCGTGATCGGGCAGGTGCTCGTCAGTCCGATGCTCGACGACCGGGACGCCACCGTGTCGGCACGACAGTTCGACGGCGTGGGTGTCGCCGACCGGGAGATGACCGGGTTCGGCTGGGACGCGTACCTCGGCGACCGACGCGGTGGCGACGACGTGTCCGTCTCCGCCGCCCCCGGCCGGGCGACCGACCTCGCCGGGCTGCCGCCGGCGTACGTCGACTGCGGAAGCGCCGAGGTGTTCCGGGACGAGACCGTGGCCTACGCGAGCGCACTCTGGGCGGCGGGCGTACCGGCGGAGTTGCACGTGTGGCCGGGAGCGTTCCACGGGTCGACGAGCATGGTGCCGGAGGCGGTCCTGTCGCAGCGATCCGTCCGTGCCCTGCGGGAGTGGACCGGACGCCTCCTGGGGACCACCGCCTGACGGGACCCGGGCGGGCGCGCCCCCTCGTCGGGGGGAGGACGGTCCCGGGCCGTCTCCGCCCGGGACCCGTAGGCTCGGTGGTGGATCCGCCGGTGCACGGGGCGCACGGCGGGAGGCAAGGGGGAACCACATGTCCGTCACGTCCAGGATCACCACCGCAGCTGCGGCCGCCGTGCTCGTCGCCGTCGCACTGTCCGGCTGTGCCGGGAACGGGGGCACAGCGCCGCGGGCCGAGCGGTCCGCCCCGACGACTCCGGCGTCGACGACACCGACACCGGTGTCCCCGACGCGCACACCGACGGCGGAGGCGGCACCGCCCACCGACCTCACCTTCGAGGACGGCGCCGCCCTCTCCGCCAGCAGCCTGCCCGCGTTCAGCCTCGAGGTCTCGGGACTCGACGGGTGGGAGCAGACCGGCGAGGACCCGACCGCCGGGTCGCGGGAGTACACGAACGCGGACGGTTCGGTCGCCACGATCACGCAGCAGCGCATCACCGACCTCGACCCGGCCATGGGCGACCGGGCGGCCACGGTGCAGATGTTCACCGCGGCGGGCCTGCCGGCCGAGCAGCTCGAGGAACAGCTCCTGCCGACGATGACCGGTGGCACGGCACAGTTCCTGTCGATCGCGGGGCAGGGCAGCGACGGGTCGTGGTCCGCGACGGTGGCGCGCGCGTTCGCGAAGCCCGGAGCGGCGCTCATCGTGAAGGTGCGGACGTCCTCGCAGGAGGCGCTCCGCCCGGACCTGCACGACGTCCTCGTGCACGCGCAGGTCGCCCTGACCTGACCTGGTCGTCGTGCCCTCGACCGGGCCGGTCAGCACGACGTGGCCCGCCCGGACCTGCTCAGCTCGGGCGCAGGGCCGCGAGCCGTGCGAGGGTCCCCGGCTCGGGCGCCCACCCGAGGAGTTCCTCCGTCCCGCCCACGTCGTAGGTGCGCTCGAGACCGAGCTGCCGGACCGAGTACGGGGAGATGCCCGACCGGCCCCGGGCGACCGCGGCGACGTGCCGAGCGGTGCGCATCGGCACGTGCACGACCCGCAGCGGCCGGCCGACGACGGCCCGGAAGGCGTCCCCGATGGGGACCGGGTCGTCGTCCGTCACGTTCACCGCGTGCGTGCCGTCGACGTCGGCACGGAGTGCGGCGAGGACGGCGGCGGCGAGGTTGTCGACCCAGGTGAGCGCGTGGGGGGCGCGTCCGCCCAGCGGGAGCGGCAGCACCCCGTACCGCGAGGCACGCAGCACGCGGGGGAGCAGCGTGGCGTCGCCGGAGCCGTAGACGGCGTGCGGGCGGAGGATGACCGCCGACGCGCGGCGGGCCGCCACGAGCTGCCCTTCGTTCGCGAGCTTCGACTCACCGTAGGTGCCGAACCAGCGGTAGCGGCCCGTCGCCTCGGCCGGCTGGGCGCGGACGGACGGGCGAGCGAGGTCGTACACCGAGGACGAGCTGACGTGGACGACCCTGCCCGTCGTGAGGGCGAGCGCGGATTCCATGATCCGGGAGTTCCGGTCGAACATGCCCCGGTCGAACCCGTCCCGGACCTCCGCTGCGCAGTGGACGAGCGGCACGTCCCCGAGCCGCGGCACCCGGGCGCGACCGGCGGCGAGGTCGACGTGGACGTGCTCGTCGGCGCCGCCCCGACCGGGACGGCGCCCGAGGTCGATGACGTGGTGCCCCTCCCGCTTCAGGGCCGAGATGACCCGGCCCCCGACGAACCCGCTCCCGCCGGTGACGGCGACGGTGCTCGTCACGGCGTGCGCTCCGCACGGACGACGAGCCGGCTGTAGGAGGCGGCCATCGTGCGCTGCTTCCGCACCCGTGACCGGACCCGGAGCGGACCGGCCGCCGCGGCCGCACGGGCGAGCGCCGCTGCGAACACCTCCGCCTCGAGGGTGGCGAGCGGCATCCCGATGCAGAAGTGCGCTCCGGCGCCGAACCACAGCTGCCGCATCTCCTTCGGCACGGGGCGGGAGGGGTCGAAGTCGCCGGCCCGGGCACAGGCGAAGATGTTCGCGAGGATGATCCGCTCCCCGGCGCGGACACGGACGCCGTCGACGCGGTGGTCGCGGAGCACGCTGCGGATCATGACGGGTGAGGGCACGGTGACGCGCATCGCCTCCGCGACGGCCGCGGGGACGTCCTCGGGGTGTCGGGCCAGGTGGTCGAGGTGGCCGGACTCGATGACCAGGTTCGTGAAGCGCGGGACGAAGCTGACGATCGTCTCGGTCCCGGCCACGATCATCGCGGTGACGACCGACACGGTGTCCTCCTCGGTGATCCCCTCGGCTCGCATGAGCGCGGGGACCGTCCCGGGAGCGGCCGCTCGGTAGGCGGCGCGGGTGCTCGCGTTGAGGACGGCGAGCTTCTCGTGGACCACCGCGAGTTGCGCGTCCGAGAACTCCTTCGTCGTCAGGGTGACGAAGCCGAGGATCTCCCGGGCCCGGCCGAGCTGCGCCGCGGCGTCGTCCTCCGGGTACCCGGTCAAGCGACAGATGATGAGCGCGGCCGCGCGTTCGATGACGGCCACGACGTCGACGTCCTCGCGTCGGCCCACCGCGTCCTCGAACCGGTCCATCTCCGGGGTGAGCACCTCGTCGACGATGCTGCGGAGGAACCGCTGCGAGAACAGGGGGGTGAGCTTCCGGCGCAGGTGCGCGTGCTCCTCCCCGTCCATGTTGAGCAGGCCCCTCGGACCGATGATGGGCGTCCAGAGCCGGTCCGAGCCTCCCGGCCCGACCTTCGAGTAGGTGACCGGGTTGAGGAGGATCTGTCGCATCCGCGCCGCGTCGCTGACGACGACCCCGAGACCGGGGACCCGCACGACCCGGCCGAGCCGGGTGATCCCGCGGAGCGCCAGGTAGCCGGCACGGTGGGCGTGCAGGACGACGCGGCGGTCCTCCCGCGTGGCTCGTCGCGCGGCACGCGCGTCGATGCCGGTCACGGTCGGACGTCCACCGTGCTCGTGGACCGCGGGCGGTACCGGTGGCCGGCGTACCAGGCGAGCGACCGGACGATGCCCCACACGGCGATCCGGCGGACGGACATCGTGACGACCATCTCGCGGTGCAGGCCGTACCGGTCCGTCACCCGCCGGACGGCGTTGGTGAGGTCGCGGTCCTCGTGCGTGTCCTCGATGGCGGTCCGCGGGAACCCGCCGACGCGCTCGTACAGTTCGCTGGTGATGGCGAGGTTGTTCCCGGCGACCATCACGTAGGGGCCCTGGTACTGCCTGCCCCGGTTCTCCGGCAGGAGGCGCCCGCACCAGATCGCGACCTCGTTGACGACGCACAGGAACCGGTAGCGGAGCGGCCCGACCGGGAGGTCGTCGCGCCGTGGCAGCGTCAGGCCGCCGAAGAACAGGTGGTCCGTCTCGGTGAACAGGCGCTTGACGGTGGCGGTCCAGTCCGGGGCCGGGATGCAGTCCGCGTCCGTCCGGACGAGGTGCGTGCACCCGGCGGCGATCGCGGCGCGGGCGGCGGTGTCCGATGCGGCACCGGTGCCCTTCTGCCGCTCGACGACGACCTGCCAGGACAGGTCGTGCCGACGGACGTGGTCGGCGACGATCCGCTCCGTGCCGTCGGTCGACCCGTTGTCGCAGACGACGACGGTGAAGTCCGGGTCGACCTGGTCGCGGAGCGCGTCGAGCAGACCGGGGACGAGGCGCGCCTCGTTCCAGGCGGGGACGATGACACCGAGACGGATGCCGGCGCTCGTCTCGGGGTTGTCGGACGGGACGGTACGGGACATGGTCGCTCTCCGGACTGACGGAACTCGTGCGCGCGGTGCCGCCGAGGCGGGGTCGTGCGCGGACGGCTCGTCAGGCGACGGAGGACATCCCTGCGGCACCGGAGGTCCCGGCGTGCGCTGCCCTCGAGATGCCCTCGGCGGTCGACCGCGCTGCGTCCATGTCGGCGACCGCGCGGTCCCCGACGGCCCGGTCCGGACGTCCCAGGTGGCCGAGGACTCTCCGTCGGCGGCGGTCCTGCAGCTCGAGGACGACGAGTGCGGACACGACGAGCACGGCCACGGCGGTGAGTGTCAGGACGACGATCACGGTGTTCCCCCCTTCCCGGACGATGTCCGGTAGGGACAACCTAGCGGCCCGGGGACCGCTGCTGGGAACGGTCTCCTGGGAGCGTGTCGGATCGTCCCGGGGGACTGCCGTCCCGGGGACTGCCGTCCCGGGGGACTGCCGGTCAGGCGCCGTCCGGCGCGACAGTCGGCGGCCCGGGGACGGCGACCTGCACGGCACTGATCCGACCCGCGCGTGTCTGCGCGGTGGTGGCCGGGTCGTAGCTGTCCGCGGTGGCGAGGTACAGCGTCCGGCCGTCGGGTCCGCCGAGCGCGCAGTCGATCGCGCAGAGCCCGGGGGCGTCGATGCGGTCCGTGACCTCGCCGCCCTCGACGACGCGCAGGAACTCGCCCGTGTCGACCGAGCAGACCCAGATCGCCCCCTCGCTGTCCACCGTGCTCCCGTCGGGTGTGACCCCGTCCGGCAGCGCCGCCCACTCGCGTCGTCCCGTCAGGCTGCCGTCCGGCTCGATGTCGAACGCGGTCAGACGGCCGCCCCAGGTCTCGCTGACCACCAGGGTCCGCGTCCCGGGCAGCACGTTCGCACTGTTCGGGAACACCAGTCCGTCCGCGGCGAGCCGGGAGGAGCCGTCCCGGTCGATCACGTACAGCGGGCCGGGGCGCAGCTCCTCGCCGCCGTACAGGTCGTACCCGAACGCGCCGATGTACGTGCGGCCGCTCTCCGGGTCGACGACCAGGTCGTTCAGGAGCGACGGCTCGGTGGCGGACAAGTCCGCGAAGACGCTCGTCGTCCCCACGGCGTCCACCGCCACGACCGTGCGGGACTCCATCGCGCTGACGACGAGCCGTCCGTCGGGCAACCACCCGAGCCCGGACGACTGGCCGTCCACGGTGGTCTCCAGACGCGGCCCGTCCTCCGTGCCGGGGTCGATCGAGAAGACCTCGCCCGTGTGCATGTCGGAGTACCAGAGCCGCCCGCGGTACCAGCGGTTCCCCTCGGGGAAGCGGATACCGGTGACGACGTCGGTCGCGGACTGCAGGGTGGTGTGCACACCCCCAGCCTGCCACCCGGCCCGGCGTCCGCGCACGGGGAGGACGTGTGCCGGACGACCGGGCTCAGGGTCCGATCGGCTTCTGGGTGAGCGTGAACGCGATGCCACTGAGGTCGATGGACTGCCCCTTGCCCGTCGTGACCTCCGACGAGAGCCCGATCGTGAAGGTGACGTCGAGGACCGAGGTACCGTGCGTCGGTGTCACGGTCCACGAGGTGCGGCCCGCGGGCGCGAGGCTCGAGCTGGTGGAGGCGAGCGACAGGGACTGCGTCGACGCGGCGATGAGTTCCGCGTCGCCCGTGATGCTCTGCGGCACCCAGGTCAGGTCCGCCGTCAGGTCGTCGCCGGTCGCCGTCACGTCCAGCGTCTGGTGGAACTGGTACGCGTTGCCGGGGACCATCCGCACCGTCGTGATGTCGACCACGTCCGACCGACCGTTCGTGATGTCCGTCCACACGCCGTCCGGGTTCGCGGACAGCGCGAGCGTGCCGGAGGAGACCGTCGCCGGACGGGTGGAGGCCTCGGCGTTCCAGAGCGCGAAGGTGCCCGCGCCGCCGAGGAGGAGAGTGAGGCCGCTGGCGCTGGCGACGACACCGGTGACGATCTTGTGCATTGGGAGCCCGTTCGGGTCGGGTCGGTGGATGCCCCGACCGTACCGGTCCCCAGGAGTGCGGACACGGGACGCCCTCCGCTTCGTGCGGCCCCAGATCGAGGGGCACGCGCACCGCTGGTCAGACGGGAGCCGGCAGCTCCAGACCCGACAGCTCGCGCATCACCGAGTTGAGGTGCCACTGGTCGCGGAACAGCCCGTACCGGTCGCGGTCGGTGGTGACGATCTCGAGGTCGCGCCGCTTCTCGAGGATCGCGAAGTCCGCGTCCGTGACGGTGCGGACCATCGTCCACGGCAGTGGCTCGACCCGGACGGCGGTGCCGAACTCGGCCATCAGGCGTGAGGTGAGGACCTCGAGCTGCAGGGACCCGATGACACCGACCATCGGCGCCTGCGCGGTCCGGCGCTCGGAGTGCAGCAGCTGGACCACGCCCTCCCCGGCGAGCTGCTGCATGCCCTTCCGGAACTTCTTCGCCGTGCTCGGGTCGGTGGGGGCGACCGTCGCGAACATCTCGGGTGCGAAGCGGGGGAGCGGCTCGAACTCGACCGGTTCCTCGCTGAAGAGCGTGTCCCCGGGGTGCAGCATCGTCGCGTTGACCAGGCCGACGACGTCGCCGGGCCAGGCGAGGTCGACGGTGTCGCGCTCGCGTCCGAACACACTCAGCGCGTGCTTCGTGTTGAACCGCCGACCGGACTGGGCGTGGGTCAGCATCATGCCGCGGTCGAACCGGCCGGAGCAGATCCGGACGAAGGCGACCTGGTCGTGGTGGGCGGGGTCCATGTTCGCCTGCACCTTGAACACCTGCGCGGCGAACGGTTCGGTGACCGGCCGGGCGGCACCGTCCGCGGTTCGGCGGGGCAGGGCGGCGGGTGCGGCGTCGCGGAGGAAGCGGAGCAGGTCGACGGTGCCGACGTGCTTGGTGGCGACGCCGAAGAACACCGGCATGCTCATCCGGTCGTGGAAGTCGCCCTGGTCGGGCAGGCCGCGGACCTCGCGGGTGAGCTCGACCTCCTCGACGGCGGTCCGCCAGGCGGCACCGAGCATCTCGGCCGCCTCGTCCGCCGACCGCTCGGTCGTGACCGGCAGATGCCCGCCGCCGCTCGACTCGAAGGTCGTCAGCGTCCCCTTCGCGGTGTCGACGAGGCCCTGCAGGTGCCCGGCCTCGCCGACCGGCCAGGTCACGGGCGTCGGGGTCCGGCCGGTGCGCTCCTCGAGTTCGTCGAGCAGGTCGAGCGCCTCGCGTCCGGGCCGGTCCCACTTGTTGACGACCGCGATGACGGGGATGTCCCGCGTGCGGCAGACCTCGAACAGGCGGATCGTCTGCGCTTCCATCCCCTTGGCGGCGTCGATGAGCATGACGGCGCAGTCGACGGCGGCCAGTGCGCGGTAGGTGTCCTCGGAGAAGTCGGCGTGACCGGGGGTGTCGACGACGTTGATGAGCGTGCCGCCCGCGTCGAGCTGCACGACGGCGGAGCTGATGGAGATCCCGCGACTGCGCTCGATCTCCATCCAGTCGGAGACGGTCGCTCGGCGGGTCGCCTTCCCCTTGACCGCACCGGCTTCGTCGATGGCGTCAGCGGCGAGGGTCAGCGACTCGGTCAGGGTCGACTTGCCGGCGTCCGGGTGGGCGATGACGGCGACCGTGCGGCGGCGCTCCGCTTCCCGCTCGATGACCGTGGCCTCCGCCGTCATGCCGAGACCCGGCCGTGGCGTCGTCCGACGGTGTCCTCTGGGCGTTCCGGCATCTGCACCCGACGACGATACCGACTGCACCTGACACCAGACGAACGACGGGGGTAGCCGTCGCCGGACGGGCGCCGGTATGACCGGTTGCAGCAGGACTGGCTCCTGGCGAGCGACATCGCGACCGTCCTCGTGGTGCCGCTCACGTCGGACACCGCCCTGGAGGCGTTCCCCGGCAACGTGTTCGTCCCACGTGGGACGTCCGGGTCGGAGAAGGACTCGGTGGCGGTCGTGTCCCAGATCGGTCCGGTGAGCCGCGAGTACCTCGACCCGTACCCGGCGGGCCGTCTGCCGACCTACCTGCTCCGCGAGGTCGGTGCAGGGGTCCGGCTCGTCACCGGGATCTGCAGCAGCACGCCGTCACCGGTCGAGCCGGACCACCGGCCCGGCGGCGGACTGCCCACCGGCAGCGGAACGCCCGTCAGGCCGCCGCCGCGCCGACCGTCGACGGCTCCGTCCGGAGCGCCGGGCAGTGCTCGGGTGTCGGGTGCTCGCTGATGTCGATGACCTCGTCGAGCCGGTCCCGCGCCGCCGTCAGCTCGGCGAGCTGGGCCGTGATCCGGTCGCGCTCCTGCACGAGCAGGGCGAAGCTCTCGGGCGTGGCCTGCCCGGCGTCGACGCACGGCAGCAGTCGGACGATGGTCCGGCTCGGCAACCCGGCGGCGAACAGCTGCTGGACCAGCCGGACCCGGTCGACGGCGTCCGAGCCGTAGGTCCGCTGCCCGCTCGCGGTGCGGGTGGCGGCGAGCATCCCCTGCTCCTCGTAGTAGCGGAGCGAGCGGACGCTCACCCCGGTCTCGGCAGCGAGGTCCCCGATGCGCATGTCGTCTCCGTCCCGGGTTTGCCCCTGACACTGATGTGAGGTCCTACCGTAACCGAGCCGGAGCGGGACGGACCCGTCCGGCGGAAGGACACCATGGACATCACCGGATCGGTCGCGCTCGTCACCGGCTCGAACCGCGGCATCGGACGCCGCTTCGTCGAGCAGCTCCTGGAGCGCGGCGCCACGAAGGTCTACGCGACCGCACGCCGTCCCGAACTCGTGGACGTCCCCGGCGTGACGGTCCTGCCCCTCGACATCACCGACCCCGCGTCGGTCGCGGCGGCAGCAGTCGCAGCGCCCGACGTCACGCTGCTGGTGAACAACGCGGGCATCTCCTCCTCCGGATCGCTCCTCACCGACGACCTCGCCGACGCCCGCCGCGCGGTGGACACGCACCTGTGGGGCACCCTCGAGGTGGTGCGTGCGTTCGCCCCCGTCATCGAGCGGAACGGCGGCGGTGCGATCGTCAACGTCCTGTCGGCGCTGTCCTGGTTCGCCGCCCCCGGCGCGGGCGGCTACTCCGTCGCGAAGGCCGCCGAGTGGAACATGACGAACGCCGTCCGCCTGGAGCTCGCGAGTCGCGGCGTGACGGTGCAGGGCCTCCACCTCGGCGCCGCGGACACCGACATGATGGCCGGCTACGACGGCCACATGACCGATCCGGCCGACGTCGCCCGCGCGTCGCTGGACGGTGTGCAGGCCGGCGCGGCCGAGGTCCTCGTCGACGACTGGAGCCGCATGGTCAAGGCGTCCCTCGCGGCCGACCCGACGCTGCTGACCGACCAGCTCGGCTGACCGGCCGCCGGCGGCACCGCCCGGGGCCGGACGCGGCCCGGGCCGGACGTGGCCCGAGGTGGACGGGAGGCCCGGCGCACGACGTGTGCAGCGCCTCCCGTCCGTCGATGCGGGAGGATGGGGACGTGGACGGACAGGGACAGCAGCCGCGCTGGCGGACGACGTGGTCGATGGTGCAGGTCGGGGTCCTCACCGCTGCGGTGGTCGGGTGCATCGTGCTGCTCCTGACCGGCGACGGGACGCTCGACCGGGTCTACGCGGTCGCGCTCGTGTTCTTCGGGATCGCCCTGCTCGGCCACGTGACGTTCCTGGTCCTCACGAAGCGGGCCGAGCGGGGGCGCTGAGCCGCTCCGGACGCGCTGTGGCCGCGCCGCTGCTCCGCGCCGTTGCTCCGCGCCGCTGCTCCGCGCCGTTGCTCCGCGCCGCTGCTCCGCGCCGTTGCTCCGCGCCGCTGCTCTGGGGCGCGGTTCGCTGTGCGGACCAGGCGTGAGCGCGGACACCACCGCCCTGGCAAGCTGTGCTCCTCATGGAACTCATCGCACCCGAACTCGTCGTCGTGCTCGTGGTCGCGATCGCCGTCGCCACCGCCGTCTCGAACCGGCTGCGTGTCGCGCCCCCGGTCCTGCTGCTCGCCTTCGGTGCGGGGATCGCGTTCATCCCGGTGTTCCGCGAGGTCGAGCTGCCCGCGGACGCCGTGCTGCTGCTGTTCCTGCCGGCACTGCTGTACTGGGAGAGCCTGACGATCTCGCTCCGGGAGATCCGTGCGAACCTGCGCGGCATCGTCCTGATGGGGACCCTCCTCGTCGTGCTGACGGCCGGCGGGGTCGCGACGCTCCTGCACCTGCTCGGCATGCCGTGGGGTCCGGCCTGGGTGCTCGGTGCCGCGGTCGCCCCGACCGACGCGACCGCCGTCGGTGCGCTCACGCGGTCCCTGCCGCGGCGCAACACGACGGTCCTCCGGGCCGAGTCGCTCGTCAACGACGGCACCACGCTGGTGATCTACGGCATCGCGGTCGCGGTGACGGCGGGGGAGCAGGAGCTCACCTTCTGGAACGTGTCCGGGATGCTGCTGCTGTCCTACGTCGGCGGGATCGCCGCGGGGCTGCTGACCTCGTGGCTCGGGATGCTCGTCCTCCGTCGGGTGCACGCGGTCGTGCTCGAGAACCTGCTGACGCTGCTCGTGCCGTTCGCCGCGTTCCTGGTCGCCGAGGCGGTGCACGCCTCCGGTGTGCTGGCGGTCGTCGTGGCGGGCCTGGTCGTCAGTCAGGTCGCTCCGAAGCTCGACCGGGCGGAGACCCGGCAGCAGGTGCGGTCGTTCTGGTCGTTCGCCACGTTCCTGCTCAACGGCGCGCTCTTCGTGCTCGTCGGCATCGAGGCGACGATCTCGGTCCGGGCCCTGACGGGCGGGGAGATCGCGGTCGGCCTCGGGCTGATCGGCGCCGTGTCGGTGGCCGTCGTCGTGCTCCGCTTCGCGTTCCTCAACCTCACCTGGGGCACGGTGCGGCTCGTGACCCTCCGGACGGGAGGCTCGCCCCGCGAAGGACACCGCGACCGGTTGGTGAGCGGGCTGACCGGGTTCCGCGGCGCGGTCTCGCTCGCGGCTGCGGTCGCCGTCCCCCGGATGGTGGAGAGCGGCGGCGCGTTCCCGGACCGGGACCTCATCGTCTTCGTCACCGCCGGCGTCGTCGTGGTGACGATCGTCGGCCAGTCGCTCGTGCTGCCGGCGGTCGTCCGCTGGGCGGCGTTCGACGGCAGCAACGAGGTGGTCGAGGAGCGTCGGTCCGCGGAGCGCGTCGCGATCGAGGCGGCGCTCGACGCCCTGCCGAAGCTGGCGCGCCGCGTCGGCGCCGACGCCGAGATCGTCGACAGGATCCGCGACGACTACGAGGGCCACCTCGCGCTCGTGAAGGCCGAGGAGAGCGACGACGACGACCACCCGTTGCTGCAGCAGCGCGGGACGGCGGTGGAGCTCGAACTGGCGCTCGTGCGACTCAAGGCGGCCACGGTGCTGCGGCTGCGGGACGAGGGGGAGATCGACGACCTCGTGCTCCGACAGGTCCGTGCCGAGTACGACGCCGAGGAGACCAGGCTGCTCCGCCTGGACCAGCGCGGCTGACCGGCTCGACCAGCGCGACCGACCGGCCACGCGGACGGTCCGGTGACTGGACGGTCGCTCGCGTCAGGTGAGGGTGCCGCGCTCGAGGGTGAGCACCCGGTCGGCTGCGGCGAGCGCCTCGGGGTCGTGGGCCGCGTGCACGACGACCGCACCCCGGCCGGCTTCGGCGGCGAGGGCGTCGAGGACCAGCCGGAGCGAGCGCGCGTCGACGCCGGCGGTCGGTTCGTCGACGAGCAGCACCGCAGCCTGCTGCGCGAGTCCCATCGCGACGAGTGCGCGCTGGCGCTGCCCACCGGACAGTGTGTCGAGCGGGCGGTCGGCCAGCCCGACGAGGTCGAGGCGCGCCAGTTGCTCGTCGACGACCGCGCGGTCGCGGGGCCGCAGGGGGCGCCACCACGGCACGGATGCCCACCGGCCCATCGCCACGGCGGCACGCACGGTGAGCGGCGGGCCCGGGGTCGACACCGACTGCGCGACGTGCGCGACCGAGCGCGGCGACACGCCGCTGACGGTGCCCTCGGCCGCGGGGAGGACCCCGGCGACCGTCTCGAGCAGGGTGGACTTGCCGGAGCCGTTCGCGCCGGCGACGACCGTCACGGCACCGGGCTCGAAGACCGCGTCGGCTCGGTGCAGGACCGCCCGCTCACCTCGTCGGACGGTCACGGAACGGAGTTGGACGGATCGGGGCGACACCTGAGCAGATTAGCAGTAAGGAGAATCATTCCCATGTAGCGTGGTCGCCCGTGACCTGGCTGACCGACCCGTTCTCCGTCGACTTCATGCTCCGTGCCCTCGTCGCCGGAGCCACGGCCGCGGTGCTGTGTGCCGTCGTCGGGACCTGGGTGCTCGTCCGGGGGATGGCGTTCCTCGGCGAGGCGCTCGCGCACGGCATGCTGCCCGGCGTCGCGGTCGCCACCCTGACCGGCGTCCCGGCCGTGCTCGGCACCGCCGTGAGTGCCGGCGTGATGGTCGCGGGCGTGCAGGCGCTCCGTCGCCGTGGCGGCCTGTCGTACGACACGGCGATCGGCCTGCTCTTCGTCGGCATGCTCGCGCTCGGGGTCATCATCGTGTCCGGGTCCCGGTCCTTCGCCACCGACGTCACCGCGATCCTGTTCGGCGACGTGCTCGCGGTCACCACCGCCGACCTCGGCACGCTCGCGGTCGCAGCCGGTGCCGCCCTCGCCGTCGCCGCGGTGTTCCACCGACCCTTCACGGCCGCGGCGTTCGACCCGCGCAAGGCCGCGACGCTCGGCTTGCGGCCGCGCCTGGCCGAGGTCGTCCTCGTGGCGCTCGTGACCCTCGCCGTCGTCGCCTCCTACCGGGCCGTCGGGACGCTGCTCGTCGTCGGGCTGCTCCTGGCCCCCGCCGCGGCCGCCCGTGCGTGGACCCGCGGCACCGGCCCGACCATGGCGCTCGGCGCGGTGCTCGGGGTGGCCGCGGTCGCGACCGGCCTGCTCGTCTCCTGGCACGCCGGCACCGCCGCCGGCGCGAGCATCGCCCTCGTCGCGATCGTCGCCGTCGTCGTCTCGCACGGTCTCCGCCGTGCGACCCGTCTCCTCGTCCACCGTCCCCGGAAGGAACCATGCACCACCTCCGCACCCGACCAGCCCCGATCGCCGTCCCGGCAGCGCTCGGCGTCGCTGCCGCGCTCCTCCTGAGCTCCTGCTCCGCACCGGACGCCGACCCGCCCGGCGCCTCCGGTGGACCGTCGTCCGCCTCGGCGAAGCCGCACGGGTTCGTCGAGGGCGCGTCCGAGGCATCCGAGCCCCAGCTCCGGCTGCTGCTCGCCGACGCCGCCGGGAGCGTCGCCGTCCACGACCTGCTCGCGGCCGAGACCGAGTCGCTCGACGACGTCCCGGCTCCCGAGCACGCGGCGACCGACGGCCGGTTCCTCGCCACGAGCGACGGGGAGCGGACGACGATCGTCGACGGCGGCGCCTGGACCGTCGACCACGGCGACCACACGCACTACTACGACGCCGCGGCCCGGGTCGTCGGCAGCCTCGACGGCGCAGGGCCGGTCACGATCGCCTCCTCGGAGTCGACCACGACCCTCGCCTGGTCGGCGTCCGGCCGGGCGGTCGCCCTCGACCGCGACGCCCTCGGCCAGGGCGAGGTGCGGGAGACCGCGAGGGTCGACGACGCCGGCGTCCTCCTGCCGCTCGGCACGCTCCTCGTCTCCGGTGACTCGGCTGGGGACCGCGTCCGGGTGCTCGACGCCGCGGGGGAGCCGACCGGCGTCGACGCCACGTGCGTCGACCCGGCCGGCGGCATCGTCACCCGTGTCGGCGCGGTCGTCGGGTGCGCGGACGGCGCGGTGCTCGTCACCGAGGACCCGGACGGCGGCGACCCGGTCGTCGAGACGGTCGGCGTCGCTGCCGGGTCGACGCTGCCGCGCGCGACCGACTTCGCGAACCGCACCGGTCGGCCGACCGTGGCCGCCCTCGCCGGGGACACCGGCTACTGGTTGCTCGACACCCGGGAGCGCTCCTGGCAGCACGTCCCGACCGACCGCCCCCTGCGCCAGGTCGTCGCGGTCGACGACACCGACGAGCACGTGGTCGCGCTCGATGCGGACGGACGGGTCCTCGTGTGGTCCGGGGGGGACTCCGCTCCCGTGACGACCGAGCCCCTCGTGTCGTCCGCTGCCGGTGCGACCCTGCAGCTCGACGCGCAGCGCGCCTACCTCTCCGACCCGGAGGAGTCCGTCGTGCACGAGGTCGACTTCGCCGACGACGCCCGGGTCGCCCGCTCCATCGACGTGCCGGTCCGGCCCGACGTGCTCGCCGAGGTCGGCCGGTGAGCGGCGTCAGGCGGCTCGCGGTCGTGGCGGCCGTCGCGGTCGTGGCCCTCGGCACGACCGGGTGCTCCGCGGCGGAGCGTGACGACCGACCACTCGTCGCGGTCACGACGAACATCCTCGGCGACGTCGTCGAGCGTGTGGTCGGGGACAGTGCCGACGTCATGGTGCTCATGCCACGCGGTGCCGACCCGCACTCGTTCGAGGTCTCGGCGCAGGAGGCCGCCCGGCTGCGGACCGCGGACCTGGTCGTGGAGAACGGCCTCGGGCTCGAGGAGGGCGTCGCACGCCACGTCGCGGCTGCCGCTTCCGACGGGGTCCCGGTGTTCACCGCGGGGGAGGCGGTCGACGTGCTCGAGTGGACGAGCGAGGACGCCAGCGGCCTCGATCCGCACTTCTGGACCGACCCGGCCCGCATGACCGCCGTCGTGGACGCGCTCGGCGAGGAGCTCCACGAGGTCCCCGGGCTGGACGACGGCGCGCTCGACAGGGCACTCGAGGGCTACCGGGACGACCTCGAGGCGCTCGACGGGGACATGACCGCCGCGTTCGCCGCGCTGCCGGAGGACCGCCGTGCCCTCGTGACGAACCACCACGTGTTCGGGTACCTCGCCGACCGGTTCGGCTTCCGCGTGGTCGGGGCCGTGATCCCGAGCGGCACCACCCTCGCCTCGCCGAGCGCCGCGGACCTCCGCGACCTCGCCGCGGCGATCGAGGACGCCGACGTGCCGACGATCTTCGTCGACGCGTCCCAGCCCGCCCGTCTCGCCGAGGTGCTCGCGGACGAGGTGGACGTGCACGTCGCGATCCGGTCCCTCGCCACCGAGTCCCTCACCGCCGAGGGTGAGGGCGCGGCGTCGTACCTGGAGATGATGCGCTCGAACACCGACGCCATCGTCGACGGCCTGTCGGTTGGCGGATGAGAATGAGAATCAATACAGTGTCGGTCATGACGAAGAAGACCCTCCTCGCCCCGGCCGTGCTGCTCGGCGCGTCCGCCCTCCTCCTGACCGGGTGCGCCGGCTCCGGGACCCCCGCCGCCAGCGACAGCGCGTCGCCCGGTCCGGACGCAGCGGGTGCCGACACCGGCCACCGCATCGCCCTCACCTACGACGGCGGCCTGCTCGTCCTCGACCGCGACCTGCAGGTCGTCGGTGACCACGCCGTCGGCGGCTTCACCCGCGTCAACCCGGCCGGCGACGACCGCCACGTGATGGTGACCGTCCCCGACGGCTTCCGCGTGCTCGACACCGCGGCCGGCACCAGCGCCGACTCCGCCCTGACCGACGTCACGTTCCCCGCCGACACCGGTGGGCACGTCGTCGTCCACGGCGACCGCACCGCACTCTTCGCGGACGGCTCCGGCGACGTCACGACGTTCGACACCGCCGACCTGGCGAGCGCCGTCGAGGGCGGCGGACTGCCGGAGGTCGACACGACCGAGTCGGAGGCCGCACACCACGGCGTCGCGATCGAGCTCGAGGATGGCACCCTCCTCACCACCATCGGCACCGAGGAGTCGCGCTCCGGCGTCCGCGCCCTCGACGCCGACGGTCAGGAGACCGCCCGCTCCGAGGAGTGCCCCGACGTGCACGGCGAGGGCACGGTGGCCGACGAGGTCGCCGTCTTCGGTTGCTCCGACGGCGCGCTCGTGTACCGGGACGGCGTGTTCGAGAAGGTCGACGCCCCGACCGAGTACGGCCGCAGCGGGAACCTGTTCACGACCGAGTCGTCGAGCATCGCGGTCGGCGACTTCAACGACGACCCCGACTCCGAGGGCTACCTCCTCGACCAGATCGCCCTGATCGACGCCGCGACGGGCGACTACCGTGTCGCCGACATGCCGGACGGCGTCGGCTTCACCTTCCGTGACCTGGCCCGCGGGCCGGAGGACTCCGCGGTGGCGCTCGGCAGCGACGGCGCCCTGCACGTGTTCGACGAGGAGACCGGCGAGGAGCTCGACAGCTTCCCCGTCATCGACGAGTGGGAGGGCCCCGCCGAGTGGCAGGACGCCCACCCGGCGCTGAAGGTCCTCGACGACGTCGCGTACGTCACCGACCCGGCCGAGCGCACCGTCACGGCGGTCGACCTCACCAGCGGTGACGTCATCGCCACCAGCGACCGCCTGCCGGGCGTCCCGAACGAGATCGCGGTCGTCTGACCGGTCCGCCGCGACCCGACGGACGGGAGGCTCGCCACCAGCCGGTGACGAGCCTCCCGTCCGTCGTCCGGTCGCCCCGGGCGAACGCGCCTCGGCTGCGTCCGCACTTACGGGGACGCGCCGGGAGCCGATAGTGCGCACTGACCACCCACGGACGGGCGGTCGAACACCTGCCCCACGGACGGCGGCGGGTCGATCGAGAACCAGGACGGGCCATGATCGTCGTCACACGACTCAACGGCAGCGGATTCGCTGTCAACCCCGATCTCGTGGAGCGCATCCAGGAGACGCCGGACACGACGCTCATCATGGTCGACGGGGCGAAGTACATCGTCCGCGAGTCCCTGGCCGAGGTCATCGAGCGGATCGCCGCGTACCGCGCCCGGATCGTCAGCATGGCCTACGGGACGGACCTGCCGTCGACGCGGGACCTGACCACCACCGGGCCGCAGCCCACGCTCGCCCCCGTGGCGACCCTCCGCTCGCAGGACGGGGGGCGCTGAGATGGACATCGCGACCATCATCGGGATCCTCCTGGCCTTCGGCGCCCTGTTCGGCATGGCGCAGATGGAGCACGTCGAGATGGCGGGGCTCTTCCTGCCCGCACCGATGCTCCTCGTGTTCGTCGCCACCATCGGCTGCGGCGTCGCGAGCACGACCCTCAAGGACGCCCTCGCCGCCTTCAAGACCGTGCCCAAGGCGTTCACGGGCAAGGTGACGCCGCCGCAGACCGTCATCGACGACGTCGTCGGGCTCGCCGAGACGGCCCGCGCGAACGGCCTGCTCGCCCTCGAGCAGGAGGCCGACAAGCACGACGACCCGTTCATGAAGAAGGCCCTGCAGAACATCGCCGACGGCACGGACGGCGACGAGCTCCGGATCCTGCTCGAGGACGAGATCGAGTCGAACGCGGCGCCGATGCGGAGCGCGAGCGCGTTCTTCATGGGCCTCGGCGGTTTCGCCCCGACAGTCGGCATCATCGGCACCGTCGTCTCGCTCACCCACGTCCTCGCGAACCTCGGCAAGCCGGACGAGCTCGGGCCGCTCATCGCGAGTGCGTTCGTCGCCACGCTCTGGGGCCTGCTCACCGCGAACTTCCTCTGGCTGCCCTTCGGCGGCAAGCTCCGCAAGCTCGCGCAGCTCGAGTCCGACCGGCAGACGCTCCTCATGGAGGGCCTCCTCGCCGTGCAGGCCGGCAGCCAGCCTCGGCTCCTCGGGGAGCGCCTCACCGCGATGGTGCCGCCGAGCGCCCGTGGCGCATCGGGCAAGGGCGGGAAGAACAAGTCCGACGCCGACGACCAGCAGCTGGCGGCCTGACCGTGAGCGCGAACCCCCGCGGTCGCGGACGCGGCCGGAAGAAGGGCGGCCACGACGAGGCCGAGCACCCCGACGAGCGCTGGATGGCCTCGTACATGGACATGATCACGGTGCTCATGTGCATGTTCCTCGTGCTGTTCGCGATGTCCTCCGTGGACCAGGACAAGTACATGGCCCTCAAGGAGTCGCTCGCCACCGGGTTCGGCGAGGTCGAGTCGCAGAAGATCGACACCGCCTCGGGGACCATCGTCACGAAGGACGAGGTCGAGGACGGCACGGGCTACTCGGTGGACAAAGCACAGGCCGACCACTCCACGGCGGCGTCCGGTGCCGAGGACACGAACGCCGACCCAGCGGCCGCCGTCGTGCCGGCATCGGCGACGAAGGCCGACCTCGCGGCGGCGAAGGAGGAGCTCGACGACCTGCAGGCCATCGAGCGGGCCATCTCGGGGAACCTCGAGAAGGCCGGGCAGGACGCCAACGTCCAGTTCCGCCTCGACTCCCGCGGCCTCACCGTCCGGCTCGTCGGCAGCGACACGTACTTCGGCACGAACAGCGCCGACCTCTCCGACCAGGCGAAGCAGATCATGGACGCCATCGCGCCGGTGTTGCGCGGTGCCGACCACGACGTCAGCGTCGAGGGGCACGCCGACAGCCGGAACTCCACCGCCCCGTACGCCACGAACTGGGAGCTCAGCTCGGCCCGCGCGACCGGGGTGCTCCGGGACCTCGTCGAACGCGGTCAGATGCCGGCCGAGCGCATCCAGTCCGTCGGCTTCGGGTCGAGCCGCCCCCTGGCCAAGGGGACCCGGGAGCAGGACCTCGCCCTGAACCGCCGCGTTGACATCGTCGTCCTGTCGAACGCCGACCAGGACGTCAGCGCCCTCATGCCGGCCCTCGCCTCCGCGCAGGACGGGGTTCGCACCGGGTAGCGCCACGTCGCCCCAGAAGAGGGGCCAGAGCTGACGGCCGCCCGCCGGTGGCCGAGAGTACGCTTCGTGACCGAGACCCTGACCGCGCCCGAGGTGTACGACTTCGCGCGCCCGTCGACGCTCGCGCGTGAGCACGCCCGGGTCCTCGAGCTCGCCTTCGAGACCTTCGCCCGCCAGTGGGGCACGCAGCTGACCGCGAAGGTGCGCGTCCTCAGCCAGGTCACGTGCGAGCAGGTCGCGATGATGACCTACGACGAGTACGCCGCGTCGCTCCCCGCGCTCACCGGCATGGTGCTGCTGCCGATCGAGGACGTCGCCGCGAAGGGCGTCCTGCAGGTGCCGCTCGACGCCGCCCTGACCTGGGTGTCGCACTCGCTCGGTGCCTCGAAGCCGCTGCCGACGCCGGAACGCACCTTCACACCGATCGAACAGGCACTCGTCCGCCGCCTCGTCGAGGACGCGCTGGACGACCTCCGCTACTCGCTCGGTGGGCTGCTCGAGCGCCCGGTGTCCGCCGGCGCCTTCCAGTTCAACAGCCAGTTCGCCCAGGCCGCGCAGAAGTCCGACCTGATGATCGTCGCGTCCTTCGAGATCCGTGTCGGCGACCGCATCGCCGACGGCACCCTCGCCCTCCCGGCCGAGGCCGTCCTCCCGCAGCTCGTCGACCGGCCCGCCGACGTCTCGACGGCCGACGCGAAGGCCCTCATCGACGCCCAGCTCGCCGCCGTGCCGGTGGGCGTCGCCCTGCGCTTCGCCCCCGCGACCGTGCTGCCGGCCCAGGTGCTCGGCCTCGCCGTCGGCGACGTCCTGCCCCTGCCGCACCCGCAGCACCGCCCGCTCACCATCTCCGTCGACGGTGAACCCGTCGGCACCGCCGCCGTCGGCGCGAACGGCTCGCGGCTCGCGGGCGTCGTCGTCACCACCACCGCATCGGAGCCGTCCGCATGACCGTCGTCACCTCCACGCTGCACACGACCGCCGCCGAGGCGCTCGCGAGCGCGTTGCCCACCCCCGTCCCGCTCGTCGCGACCGTCCAGCCGGGAGGCCCCACCCCCGACCTGCAGGCGCGCGCGGTCGACGCCGTGGTCGCCTCGTTCGTCGGCGGCGTGTCCGCGGACCTCGCGGTGGTCCTGCTCGACCTGGGCGGCATCACCGCCGCCGGTGGCGTCGAATCCGGGCTCGTCTCGGTGGCCGACGTGCTCCGCCCGTCGCTCGAGGCCGCGGTCGCACCGCTCGGCGCCGGCGTGCTCGGCGAGGGCCGCCGCGAGTCCGCCGCCGCGCTCGTCGCCGACCCGGAGACCGTCGTCTTCGCCCTCAGCGGTGCCGGGGCCCCGGCCGGCTGGGTCGCCGTCCGGATCCGCGAGAACGGCACCGTCGCCGAGACCGTCAGCGCGGCGCCGACCCTGCCCGCGGGCAACCTCGGCCGCATCAACAGCGTCGAGATGACCCTGACCGTCGAGATCGGTCGCACCCGGATGTCCGTCCGCGACGTGCTCGGCATGGAGCCCGGCGCGGTCGTCGAACTCGACCGCTCGGCCGGGGCGCCCGCCGACGTCCTGCTCAACGGCCGCCTCATCGCCCACGGCGAGGTCGTCGTCGTCGACCAGGACTACGCGGTCCGCATCACCAAGATCCTCGACGTCGCCGAGACGGTCTGACCCCGGTGGACACGCTCGTCATCGCGCTCCGCGTCGCGCTCTCCCTCGGCGTCGTGCTCGCCCTCATGTGGGTGCTGCACCGACGCATGCAGAAGGGGCAGTTCGGCGCCGCCCGCGCGCGCGGGCGTCGATCGGCCTCGGTCGAGGTCGTCGGCCGTCAGGCGATCGGCGGCAAGGCGAGCGTCGTCGTGGTCGACGTCGATGGTGAGCGGCTCGTCCTCGGCGTCGCCGAGCAGGGCGTGACGCTCCTCACGAGCGGGCAGGCGCCCGCACCGGAGCTGACGATCGTGACGGGTCCGGTCGCGCTGCCGACGGCCGACGCGTTCGGCGCGGAACTCGACCGGCAGGACCAGGCCGCACCGGGCCTCCCGGCCGTCGCGACCGCCCCGGCCGACGCCGAGGGACGCGTCACCGACCCACTGCCGCTCCGGCCGCGCGGCCGCCGTGCCCACCGGACGGTCCGTGCGGCGGACACGCGGGTCGTCCCGACCGCGGCCCAGCTGCAGGGGTCGATCCTCTCGGCGGACACCTGGCGCCAGGCAGCGTCGGTCCTCCGCTCGCGGCGGACCGGGTGAGCGCCGCCCGCACGGGCAGGCTCCTGCTGTTCGTCCTCCTCGGGCTGACGGTGGTCGCCGGCTTCCTCATGCTCACGACCACCGGAGCGCACGCCGCCGGCGTCGTCGAGCCCACCGCCCCCGCGGCGCCGTCCGCGCCCGCGACCCCGTCGACGGGTGGTTTCAGCGTCGACGTGAACGGGCCGGACGGCACCCCGTCGTCCGCCGTCGTCACACTCATCGGGATCACGTTGCTCAGCGTCGCCCCGGCGCTGCTGCTCATGATGACGTCGTTCACGAAGATCTTCGTCGTCCTCGCGATGACCCGGAACGCCCTCGGCCTGCAGTCGATCCCGCCGAACCAGGTGATCGCCGGACTCGCGCTGTTCCTGTCCCTCTTCGTGATGGCACCGGTGATCGGCCATGTGAACGACGACGCCCTGCAGCCCTACCTCGCCGGGAAGATCGACTTCCAGCAGGCCGTCGACGCCGGGACCGCACCGCTGCGCACCTTCATGCTGCACCAGACCCGGGACGAGGACGTCGCCCTCATCACCCGCGCGGCCGGTCGGGACAACCCCGCGCGGATGGCCGACGTGCCGATGACCACGGTCATCCCGGCGTTCGTCATCTCCGAGCTGCGCAGCGCGTTCATCATCGGGTTCGTCATCTTCATCCCGTTCCTCGTCATCGACCTCGTCGTCTCCGCGGCCCTCATGTCGATGGGCATGATGATGCTCCCGCCGGTGATGATCTCGCTGCCGTTCAAGATCCTGCTGTTCGTCCTCGTCGACGGATGGGGTCTCATCATCACGTCCCTCATCGAGAGCTACCACGTTGTCTAGCGCGGTCCGGCCCGGGAGGCACCCGTGAACCAGCAGGCGGTCATCGACCTCACCCTCCAGGCGCTCCTCGTCGCGGGGAAGCTCGCCGCGCCCGTCCTCGTCACCTCGCTCGTGGTCGGGTTCGCGATCTCGCTGTTCCAGTCCGTGACGCAGATCCAGGAGGTCACGCTCTCGTTCGTGCCGAAGGCCCTCGCCGTCGCCGTCGCGCTCGTCGTCTGCGGCAACTGGATGATCTCCGAGATGGTCGCGTTCACGCACGTGGCGTTCGACATGATCCCGAAGCTGCTCGGGAGCGGCTGATGGAGCTGCTGTTCGACGCGGCCCGGCTCGAGGGCACGATGCTCGCCGGCGTCCGGCTCGTCGCGTTCTTCGTCGTGGCCCCGCCGTTCTCCTACCGCGCGTTCCCCGGCGTGGTGAAGGTCATCCTCGGCCTGGGGCTCGCGATCGGCGTCGCACCGAAGGTGACCGCCGGCTACGAGCAGCTCGACACCGCGACCTTCCTCGTCGCGCTCGTGACGCAGCTGCTCGTCGGCCTCGTCCTCGGCTTCATGGTGTACCTCGTCTTCGCCGCGGTGCAGTCCGCCGGAGCGCTCATCGACCTGTTCGGCGGCTTCACGCTGGCGCAGGCGTTCGACCCGCAGTCGCAGGTGAACGGCGCGCAGTTCACCCGCCTGTTCCAGATGGCGTCCCTCGCGCTGCTGTTCGCCTCCGGCGGGTACCAGCTCATCATCGGGGGACTCGTCCGCTCGTTCGACGGGGTCCCGCTCGTGGACGGACGGTTCCCCATCGACGGTGTCGCCCCGATGCTCGTCGCGGCCTTCGGGCAGATGTTCCTCGCCGCGCTGCAGATCGCCGGGCCGCTCGTGGTCGTGCTCTTCCTGGCCGACGTCGGCCTCGGGCTGCTCACGCGTGTCGCCCCCGCCCTCAACGCGTTCCAGATGGGCTTCCCGATCAAGATCGGGCTCACCGTCCTGTTCGCCGGCGCGCTGTTCATGGCGCTGCCGAGTGTCGTGTCGTCCCTCACCGGCGACGCCGTGCAGGCCATCACGGGCAGGGGGTGACGGCATGTCGGACAGCGGAGAACGCTCCGAACAAGCGACCGCGAAGCGGATGCGCGAGGTGCGCCGGAAGGGGCAGCTCGGCCGGTCGCAGGACCTCAGCGCCTGGATCGGCATCGCCGCCGCCGCGCTGATGTTCCCCTCGCTCATCGGGCACGCGTCGGCCGCCGGACAGCAGCAGATGCGCGCCGTCGCGCTCGTCATCGCCGACCCCACCGTCGGCACCATGCGGCACGTGTTCGACGAGGCACTCGGCTCGATCGGCGCGACGCTCGGTCCGATGCTCGGGGTCGTCGCGGTCGCCGTGCTCGCCACCTCGGTCGCGCAGGGCGGGGTGCACGTCAAGAAGCTCACGCCGGAGCCCGACCACTTCGACCCCGTGGCCGGCCTCAAGCGGGTGTTCGGGACGCAGGCGCTGTGGAACGGCGTTAAGGCACTGCTGAAGACCGCGGTGGTCGGCCTCGTGCTCTGGTTCGCGGTGCAGGGACTCGTGCCCGTCCTCATGTCGAGCGGGTCCCTGCCGCTGACCAGTGTCCTCGAGGCGGCCGGTGCCGGCGCGGGCACCCTCCTGCAGGCCGCCGTCGCCGCCGGACTCGTGCTCGCCGCCCTCGACGTGTTCGTCGTCATCCGCCGGAACCGCAAGCGCACGATGATGACCAAGCGCGAGGTGAAGGACGAGAACAAGCAGGCCGAGGGCGACCCGCTCGTGAAGTCGCAGCGCCGGTCCCGACAGCTCGCCGCCAGCCGCAACCGGATGATCGCGGCCATCGGCACCGCCGACGTCGTGATGACGAACCCCACGCACTACGCCGTGGCGATCAAGTACGAGGCCGGCAAGTCGGCACCGAAGGTCGTCGCGAAGGGGGCCGGCCCGGTCGCCGACGCCATCCGGCAGAAGGCCGAGGAGGAGCGCGTGCCGATGGTGCGGGACGTCCCGCTCACCCGTGCGCTGCACGCGGCGTGCGAGCTCGGCCAGGAGATCCCGGTCGACCTCTACACCCCGGTCGCCCGCGTCCTGTCCTTCGTCATGACGCTCGCCGCGCACGGCGCCGCGAGCGGCACGCACACCCCGCCCCGCCCCACCACCCCGGAGGAGGTCGCCACCGTGCTCGACCCGACCACGCTCAGCGGCGACGTCCGCCCCCGCAAGCTCCGGACACCGCGTCCCGCCACCGACCACACTCCCGGAGAGGCCCTCCCCGCATGAAGCGCGCCGACCTGCCGAAGTTCGCCGTCCCGGTGCTCATCGTCGGCATCATCCTGCTGCTGATCCTGCCGGTGCCGCCGTTCCTGCTGGACGTCCTCATCATCTGCAACATCCTGCTGGCGCTGGTGATCCTGCTCACGACGCTCTTCGTGAAGAAGCCGCTCGACTTCTCGGTGTTCCCGTCGCTGCTGCTCGTCGCGACGCTGTTCCGGCTCGGGCTCAACGTCGCCTCGACACGACTCGTGCTCGCCCAGGGGTTCGCGGGCGACGTCATCCAGGCCTTCGGGCACGTCGCCGTCGCCGGCTCGGTCATCATCGGCGCGGTGATCTTCCTCATCCTCGTGGTGATCCAGTTCGTCGTCGTCACGAAGGGCGCCGAGCGCGTCGCCGAGGTCGGCGCCCGCTTCACCCTCGACGCCATGCCGGGCAAGCAGATGGCGATCGACGCGGACCTCAACGCCGGGCTCATCACGGACGTCCAGGCGAAGGAGCGCCGCGCGGCGGTGTCCGCCGAGGCCGACTTCTACGGCGCGATGGACGGTGCGTCGAAGTTCGTCAAGGGCGACGCGATCGCCGGCATCCTGATCCTCGTCATCAACCTGGTCGGCGGGATCGCCATCGGCATGCTGCAGAACGGCATGTCGATCACCGACGCGCTGTCGCACTACGGCATCCTCACCATCGGCGACGGCCTCGTGTCCCAGATCCCGGCGCTCCTCATGGCCGTGTCGACCGGCATGATCGTCACCCGCTCGGGCGCCGAGTCCGACATCGGCACGTCGGCGTCCGACCAGCTCTCGCAGTCCCGCACCGCGCTGATGATCGCCGGTGCGGCGGCGATCGCGATGGGGTTCATCCCCGGCATGCCGATCCTGCCCTTCCTGCTGATCGGCGCGGCCCTCCTCTTCACCGGGTGGCGGATCGGCCAGAACGCCAAGCGTGCCGCAGCGACGGCTGCCGAGCAGCAGGCCATCGCGGCCGCAGCACCCCCGAGCGACACCCCCGAGGACCTGCTCGAGCAGATGCGCGTGCACGCGCTGGAGATCCTCCTGGCGCCGGACCTCGTCGACATGGTCTCCGGCGCGTCCGACGACCTGCTCGGCCGGGTCCGGGCCCTCCGCCGGAAGATCGCCGTCGACATGGGCATCGTCGTGCCGCCGGTCCGCACCCGGGACAGCATCGACCTGCCGCCGTCGACCTACGCGATCCGCATCGCCGGCGTCGAGGCCGGCCGTGGCACCGCCCCCGCGCGGAGCGTGCTGGCGCTCGGCGAGCAGCTCGACGGACTGCCGGGCGACCCCACCGTCGAGCCGGTGTTCGGACTGGCCGGCAAGTGGGTGCCCGCGGAACTCCGGCACGCCGCCGAGATGACCGGCGCGACCGTGATCGACCGGGTCTCCGTGCTCGTCACGCACCTGCAGGCCGTGATCGGCGACAACGCCGCTCGTCTGCTCACCCGCGAGGACGTCAAGGTGCTCGCGGAGGGCGTCAAACAGGTGAACCCCGCTGCGGTCGAGGAACTCGTCCCCGGCATGCTCTCGATGGCCGAACTCCAGCGCGTGCTGCAGGGCCTGCTCGCCGAGCGCGTGCCGATCAACGACCTCGGGCGCATCTGCGAGGCGCTGACCCTCCGTGCGAAGGTCTCCACCGACCCGGAGGGTCTCGTCGAGTCCGCGCGGGCCGCGCTCGGTCCGGCCCTCGCCGCCCGCCACCTGGACGGCGCCGTGCTCCGTGTGATCATGATCGACCCGGTGCTCGAACAGGCGATGCTCGAGGGGCTCCGTCCCTCCGAGCAGGGGACCCAGATCCTCCTCGACGCGCACCGGATCGAGCAGGTGCTCGGTTCCGTGCGGGAATCGGTCCGCGCCGTCGAGGAGCAGGGGCTCTCCGCCGTCCTGGTCTGTGCCCCGCAACTCCGCCCGGCCGTGCACCGCATGGTGTCCGCGCAGGCCAACGGCCTGCCCGTGCTCTCGTACCAGGAGGCCACGGCAGCGGGGTCCACCATCGAGACCGTGGGAGTGGTCCGTGCCGCCGATCCGATCGCAGCGTAGCGGCGCCACGCTCGACGAGGTCCGTGCTGCGATCCTCGCCGAGTTCGGACCCGCGGCCCGCATCGTCGCCGCCGAGCGGGTGACGACCGGTGGGGTCGCCGGACTGTTCCGCCGGGCGCACGTCGAGGCGACGGTCGAGTTCCCGGACCCCCTCGACCCGCCGACGGCCCGCGTCACGATCGCCGCGTCACCCGCCAGGCGGATCGGCATCGCAGCGCTCCTCGCCGACGCCGAGGCGGCCGAGGCCCGGATCGCGGACACCGACGGGACCTCCACCACCCGGGCCGACGCCTTCGCCTCGGTGCTCGACGGCTTCGCGGCCGACGGACTGGCCCCGCCGCGCCGGGCCGTCGCCGGTCCCGTGCCGGCCGAGCCGGGCCTCCAGGACGTCCCGTCCGGGGCGGCGTCCGCCGCGCCCGGTGCGTCGACCACATCGGTCGCGTCCGCCGTGACGGGAGGCCCGGACGCGGACCCGAGGGCCGCGGACCCGTGGGCCGACCTGCGTCCCGAGCTGCCCGCCGCCGCGGCTCCCGCGCCCGTCCGGACCCCCGCACCCGCGGTCTGCTCGGCCGACGGCGACCTCGTGCTCCTCGTCGGTCGCGCGGCCGACGTCGACGCCGCCGCCGGGGTCTTCGCCAGCAGGCACGGTCTGCGGGCGACACCGGCGTCCGACCGACGCAGCGGGATCCTCGCGCGCGCCGACGCGGTGCGGGACGGCGTGGCGCTGCTCGCGGTCGCGGCGTGGACCGACGTGGCGACGACCACCTCGCTCGCACCCGACCAGGTCTGGGTCGTGATCGACGCCGGGCGCAAGCACGAGGACGCCCTCGCGATGCTCGCCGCGGTGGCGGACGCTCCGGTGCCGCTCGCCGGTGTGCTCGCCATCGGCACCGAGGAGACCGCGACCCCGGACACGGTGCACCTGCTTGGCCTGCCGGTCCGGACGCTCTGACCACCCGACGCACCGCACCGTGTCCCGGCCGGGGCGGCGACGTGGAGTCGGTAGGCTTGCCGGGTGCTGGTACTCACGCGCAAGGTCGGCGAGCGGATCCTCATCGGTGACGACATCGTCATCACGGTGCTCGACTCCCGCGGGGACGGCGTCCGCATCGGCATCGACGCGCCCCGCGGTGTGAAGATCCAGCGCGAAGAGGTCGTCCGTGCCGTGGCCGAGGCGAACGTCGCCGCCGCTGCCGGAGCCGACGACGACGCCGAGGCGAGGCTGCGCGCAGCGCTCGGCGCCCCCCGTCCGCCCGTCGGCTGACGGGCGACGGGGTCGGTCAGATCCTCCGGATCAAGCCCAGCGGCTCGACCTGCTCGGCATCGAGCCGAGCGGCTTGATCGGCGACCTCCGGCCGGGTCCGCCGATCAGGGGCGGGGCTTCTTCTCCTGCTCCGGCAGCCGTCCGGCGGCGCGCTCGGCCTCGTACCACGCGCGGGCCTCGTCCTGTCGTGCCTGCTCCGCACCGCTCGCGATGGGCGAGCGCACGTGCGACGGCTCGTACCCGAAGGACGCGATGAGCTGCGGCACCACCGGACGGAGTCGAGCGACCAGCCGGTCCACGTACGCCGACACGGCCCGGGCCCGCTGCGCCGAGATCCGCCCGTGCAGCAGGTGCCAGTCCAGGTGCTGCTCGACGAGCCCGAGCGCGAACAGGTCGCGGAGCCAGACGAGCACCGTGCGGGTGTCGCCCGGGGGGACGTCGTCGATCGCCTCGGTGAACGCCTCCCACTGCATGAGTTCCGCGTGCGCCTTCGACGCCTCGATCAACTCGTGCTGCGAGCGGTTCAGCAGCACGGCGGCGCGGGCGCGGTCCTTGCCGGCGGTGCGGAGGCGCATGCCGATCTCGGTGACCATCGTCTCGACCCGACCGACGAGCAGGGCGCGCTGCGTCTCCGGGTCCTGCAGGTCCGCGACCGAGGCCGCGAGGGACCCTCGGTCGGACACCGTCTGCCCGAGTCGGCGCAGACCGGTCGCGTCCGCCAGCTTCGACCCGACCTGCGCGGCGACGAACTTCGCCGTCGACGCCGCGTCGCGCGGCGCGGCCTTGCGGAAGTCGGTGAGCAGACGCTTGCCGACGAGCTGGAGGAGCACCGTGTTGTCGCCCTCGAACGTCACGTAGACGTCGAGGTCGGCACGGAGGCCCGTGATCCGGTTCTCGGCGAGGAAGCCCGCACCGCCGGTCGCCTCCCGGCACTCCTGCAGCGTGTCGAGGGCGGACCAGGTCGACATGGCCTTGAAGGCGGCGGCCTGCGTCTCGAGGTCCTCCCGGCGCTCCGGGGTGTCCTGCCGGCCGCTGAAGACGTCGTCGAACGTCTGCAGCAGCTTCTCGTGGGCGAACGACTGGGCGAACACCGTCGCCAGGCGGGGGATGAGCCGGCGCTGGTGGCGGCCGTAGTCGAGCAGGACCCCCTCCTGGCCGTCGCCGGTCGGGAACTGACGGCGCTCCATGGCGTAGGTCAGGGCGATCTGCAGCCCGATCTTCTGCGCCACGACCGCGGCGCCGTCGAGGGAGACACGTCCCTGCACCAGGGTGCCGAGCATCGTGAAGAAGCGGCGCCCGGGAGAGTCGATCGGGGAGGAGTACGTGCCGTCCTCGGCGACGTCGCCGTAGCGGTTGAGCAGGTTCGTCCGCGGGACCCGGACGTGGTCGAACCAGAGCCGGCCGTTGTCGATCCCGTTCAGACCGCCCTTGACGCCGTCGTCCTCGCCGCCGACGCCGGGCAGGAAGGCACCCGCGTCGTCGCGCAGCGGGACGTAGAAGGCGTGCACGCCGTGGTCGACGCCCCTGGTGACGAGCTTGGCGAACACGACGGCGGCCTTGCCGTGCAGGGCGGCGTTGCCGATGTAGTCCTTCCACGCACCGCGGAACGGCGTGTGCACGACGAACTCCTGCGTCTCCGGGTCGTAGGTCGCGCTCGTGGCGATGTTCTGGACGTCCGAACCGTGCCCGGTCTCGGTCATCGCGAAGCACCCGGGCACGTCGAACTCGATGATGCCGGGCAGGAACTCGCGGTGGTTGCGCTCGGTGCCGAGATGGTGCACCGCGGAGCCGAACAACCCCCACTGCACCCCGGCCTTGATCTGCAGCGACGGGTCCGCGACGGTGAGCTCCTCGAACGCCGCCAGGTTCCCGCCGTGGTTGTCCTGGCCGCCGAACTCCGGCGGGTACGGACGCTGGATCGCGCCGGCGTCGACGAGGATCCGCAGCTGCTCGAGCGTGCGCGCACGGTGCTCGGCGAGGGGCTGCCCCTCGATCTTGTGCAGCGCGGGGTCGCGGACGAGACGGCGGGAGATGCGGCGGTCCTCGGCCCAGCGGCCCAGCAGGTGCTCGGCGAGCAGGTCGACGTCGATGCGGACGTCGGTGTCGGTGCCGCCCGCGGGCGTCCCGGCTGCGGTGTCCCCGGTCGCGTCGGCCTTCGGCGCGCTGACCCCACCGGTGCTGGTGCGGATCGTGCTGCCGGCGGTGGTGCTGCTGGTGCGGCTCGGTGCGGTGTCGACCATCGGGTGCCTCCTGGACTGCGCGGTTCCGGACCGCGCCACTGCCACGGCGGTCCGACCCCACCAGCGTAGGCACCCGTGTTGCACATGACATGACCGCCGTGCCGCCCCACAAACACCACCCGGCGTCGCCTCGTCCCGATGGTGGGAACCCTCCAATGCCCGGCGTCCGGCGTCCGGTAGCCTTGACGCAGCCACACCGGCCCCGGACCACGAGGAGTCACCCCATGCTCGAGCTCATCGCAGGCATCATCATCGGCATCGGCGTCATCGGTGGTGTGGGCACCTGCATGGCGGCCGCCGCGATGATGAAGGCCGGCTCCGAAGAGTACTGATCCTGCTGACCGGTCAGGACGCTCCGGCGTCCACCGGCTCGGTCACCGGGTCCATCGGGACCGGGACCAACTGACGACTCTGGACGGTCGCGCGCTCGAAGGGGCCGCGGCCGTCCGTCGTGTAGGCGGGCTCGTCGAACTCGACGACCCACGCCACCCGGACCCCTGCGCCCGCGTACCCGGCGAGCTGGGCGCCGCCCGGCGCGACGATGAGCCCGATCGGCTCGTCCGCCCACTGCTCGCCGCGGTCCGACGGCACGACCCGCACGACGGCCCCGATGCCGAGCACAGGCAGGTCCGGCACGCCGGACGCGTCAGGGGCAGCGGGGCGGGGGTCACGACGTCCGAACACGCGACGACCCTACCGCCGCGTGCCCCGGAGGAGCCCGCCAGACCTCCGCCGACCCCGCCGGACCTCGGTCAGGCCCGACGGATCTCGGTCACGGACGAGTACCCGGTGTCCGGGTGCTTCCGCATCGAGAGCAGGCGCTCCATGGACGGCTCGAGCGCCGTGACCTTGTCGAGCGGCGCGCTGACGACGAGCTGGAAGCCGAGCCGGAGCCATGCCGTCACCGCACGACCGGCGAACTCCGAGTCCGCCTTGATGAACGCCTCGTCGAGGAACACCGGGGCGAACCGGGGCCGGGGCCGGGTCTCGTCACCGAGCTGGTACCGCAGGGCCGCGCCCACGATGAACGCGACGAGCTCCTGCGTCTCACCGCCGGACTTGTCGCCGAGGGACGAGTACACGCCCAGGTCGTTGCCCTCGACGTCGTAGCGCACCGCGGTGATCTCCATGTGCCGCCGGACGTCGAGCACGGCGTCGCGCTGCGTCGTCCGGCCTCGGGGTGCTTCCGGGTCACGCCGGATGACGCCCATGAACCGCCGCAGTCGCCGGAAGCGGGTCTCGAGCACGTCGTCGGTCAGTTCGGCGTCGACCGATGCCGACAGCGCGCGGAGCTCCTTGCGGAACTGCGTCACGTCCTCGCGGGTGACGCGGCGGATGACGATCTTCAGCCGGTCGCGGTTCGCCCCGAACGGCAGGTCGCGGAGGATCTCGTTCACGGGTTCGAGCCGCTCCTCGATCTCCACGACGGCGCGGTCGAACGCGCCGGAGAGCGGGACGAGGTCCTCGCCGCTCCACTGTGACAGCCGACGGCGCCACTCGCTCCGCCGGGCGTGGAGGCCCGTGGCGACGATCTGGTCGAGGATCGCGCGGTAGTCCGGGTACGAGGCCACCCCGGTCCCCAGGTTCGGGTCCGGCCAGGCGTCCTGGTACCGCTCGAACGTCGTGGTGAGCGCCACCGACGCCGTCGCGGCGCCGTCGAGCGCCTGTGCGAGTCGCTCCTCGAGGCGACGGCGGAGACGTCTGGTCGCGTCGTCGAACCCGTCCACCCCGTCGGGGGCGCCGACCTCGTCGAACGCCTCGGCGAGCAGGCGTTCCTGCTGTTCGTCCGGCAGCCGGTCCGGTGCGTCGGCGAACCGTTCGAGGATCTCGGCGGCCGCGTCCTGACCGTCCACGAGCACGGCGTGCCGTTCCTCCAGGCGCTTCACGCCGAGCCGCGCGGCGGACCGTCGGTCGGCGGCCTCGTCGAGCGCGGCGCGCAGGCGGGCGACGGACTCGCGGAGCGTCCGCAGTCCGTCGTCGGCGGCGAGCAGCGCGTGGCGCTCCTCCTCGAGGCGGGCGAGGGCGGCGTCGGCACCGGCGACGTCGACGGCGTCCCACGTGACGTCGACGCGGTGCTGGTGCGCTGCCCGGAGCACGTCGAGTGCGGCGAGGTCCTGCGCGACGTCGGTGCGCCGGGCCTCCAGGGCGGTCAGGTCCGCCGCGATCTCGGCGAGCTCGGTCTCCACGGCACGGACCCGCGACTCGTTCGTGAACCCGATGACGTTCGCCTGGCGTCGGTCGCCGTGTGCACCGCGACGGCCGTCGCGGAGCTGGCCGGACACGGTCACCCGACGGCCGCCGCCGCCGAGCTCGGCGGCGTCGGCGACGCAGCGGGCGTCGATCCGGTCGGACTCGATGCGCTCCCGCACCCACGTGCTGAACGGCGAGGCCTTGATCGCGAGCTTCCCGGACACCATGGCGCGGTCGCCGGGCAGGTCCAGGTGCGGGCCGAGCGGCACGCCCTCGAACTGCACACGCACGGGCAGACGGAGGCCGTCGATGGCGGCGCTGAAGTCGTCCAGCCGGTCCTCGTCGACGAGCAGGGTCCGGGCGACCGGGGCGAGCACGGACTCGATGGCGGTGCGCCACTGCTCCTCGGCCGGCAGCACGTCGAGGAGCTCGGCGACGAACGGCACGTCCGCCGGGTCGAGTCCGGCGGCCCGGGCCATCGCGACCCGCGCCTCGTGCATCGGCAGCGGCATGGCGCCCTGGCGGTGCTCGAGCGACCGGCGCTCCTGGCGCAGGGTCCGTTCACGGTCGAGGAGCGGGTACTCCTCACGGGTCAGGGCGTCACGCCGGGCGTCGAGCTCGTCACGTCGTGCGGCGTAGGTGCCGAGGAACTCGTGGCTCGCCCGCTGCGCCTCGGTGAACGCCGACTCGGTGGTGACCGGTTCGTCGAGGGGTGCGGTGCGCTCGTCGAACACCTCGCGGGAGCGGGCGACGGCGGCACGCTCGCGGGTCCCGCGGTCGATGCGGTCCTCGAGCTGTGCGAGTGCGTTGCCGCCGGAGTCCCGGAGCCGCGCCTCGGCGTCGCGGAGCTCGACCTCCACGGCGGCGTGCCGGGCGGACGCCGCCTCGACCTCGGCGCGTGTGGCGGTCCGCTCGCGGGCGTTCCGCTCGACCTCGAGGTCGAGCAGTTCGCGCTTCCGCGACGCCGTCCAGTGCGCGAACGGCGAGACGTCGGCGCCGGTGGCGATGCCGTCGAGCGCTGCGGCCGCGGCCCGGGACCGCTCGATCTCGTCGTGCAGGTCGGTGATGGGGGAGAGGATGCGGACCTTGCGCTCCTCGGTGTCCATCGCCTCGTAGGCCTCGTCGAGCGCCGCGAAGTGGGCGAGGGCACGGTCGGCTGCCTCGTAGGTGCCGGGCGTCTCGAGCACCAGGGACTTGTAGAGCGCGTCGACGGTCGGCATGTGCTGCCCGGCCTGGATCCGGGCGAGGAGACGCATCGCCCGGTTGCCGCCACCGGAGTCACCGATGCCCAGGCGCGTCTGCAGCGTGTACGCGAGCTCCTGGTACGTGTCGCGGATGACGAGCCCCGGGATCCGCCCGGTGAGTTCCAGGTGCGCGAACCGGGAGGGCACGAAGTCCTCGAGCCGCCGCAGGTCGAACACGTCGTCGACCGTCGCCATGGTCATCTGGATGTCCGCCACGCCCCGGGCACGACGCGGCACGATGTACGCGCGAAGGACCGTGAAGCGGCGCTCGTCGTCGTTCCGGAACGTGACCGCGACCGCGCCCCACGTGGTCTGCTCCTCGCCGCGCAGGGTGACGTCCTGCAGCGCACCCGTCTCCGGGTCGCGGCGGGTGTCGACCTTCCCGCGCAGGTACGTCAGCAGGTTGCGCTGGTCGGCGCTGCGGGCGCGTCCCGTCGTCGCGTCGTTCGAGGCACCGTTGAACGGCACGTCGGACGGCATCATCACCGCCAGGTATGCGTCCATGAGCGTCGACTTGCCGGTCCCGGACGCGCCGGAGATGAGCGTCGCCGTGCCGGACAGTTCGACGTGACGGTGGCCCTGGAAGCCGCCCCAGTTGACGACCTGCATGGACTCGGCCCGCCACTGGGCGACGGTGTCGAACAGCGCGGGGATCCCGGTGGTGTCGACGTCGACGGTGCTCACGCGCGGTCCTCCTCGTTGTCGTCGGCGTCCGTGCGGGCGTCGGTCTCGACGTCGCCGTCGCCGGTGACGTCCGCCCCCGTCGGACCGGCCGGGAGGCTCGTCCCGGCCCCGTCGGTCGGCTCACCGCCGCCGGTGGCCGCGGTCCGCAGCCAGGTGTCGAGCTCGACGAGACGCTCCAGCGGGAGCAACACCTCGACGACGCTCGCGACCCGGAAGCGGTCCGGGTCGGTGGTCTTCAACAACACCCGAGCCGTGACCAGGCGCTCGATGGCCTTGGCGACGCGGGCCTCGTCACGGGTGCGGTCGGTCGCGGTCGCGGGGCGGAAGCCGGACACGTGCCCGAGGATCTCGGACCGGTCGACGACGACCTGGTCGGGCCCAGGACGGGCGTCGGCGCGCAGACGCATCCGCAGGTAGACGAGGACGATCGTCTCCTCGCGCGTGTACGGGGCGTCGCGGAGCAGGGTCGGGAAGCCACGACGGGTGCTCTCCGATCGGGCCTGCCGCTTGAAGGCCACCTCGCGGTCGCGGTCGACGTGGAGTTCGAGGAACAGGTCGTTGAGGCGGGAGCGGAGCTGGTGCTCCGCGTCGAGGACCGCACGCCACTCGTCGACGTGCGTCCGGGCGCTCACGTACGGGTGCCGGAGCAGCGCGACCAGGGCCCGACGCTGCGGTTCGTCGAGTCGGCCCTCGTCACCCTCGAAGAGGGCGAACGTGCTCTCGTCGCGCTCGGCGAGCTCGTCGACGAACACGCCGGAGGCGTCCTCGAACGCGACCTCGTCGTCGACGGGTGCTGGTGTCGTGTCGGTCACCGTGCCTCCTGGCCGGGTTCGTCGTCGGGGTGTGCCGTCCGGCCCTGATGGGGCAGCGCGGCGGTCGGCATGTGGAAGGTGACCGGTCCGCCGTCCGGCCGGACCGTGCGGTGCGGTGCGGTCTCGGTGCCGGCCTCGAAGTCGTCGTGTCCGGTGAGCAGGTGCGCGAGCCCGAAGAGCTCGACGGGACGACGCTGGTCGGGTGGCAGCTCGTGGAACGCCTCGACGCTCGATCCGGCGGTGGAGGCGTCGAGGACCGACCGGAGTTCGGCGAGGAGCGGGCCGCCGTGTCGACGCAGCGACTCGACGTCGATCTCCTCGAAGACGTCGTCGTCCGGCTCCTCGATCGGCGGCGGCACCGACTCGGCGTCCGGGTCGTAGAACTTCTCACGCAGCGTGCCGACGGCGGCGGACGGGGGCAGCAGGCCGAGCGGGACGCGGTCCCGGGCGGAGCTGACGTCCATCCACGCCGCCAGGCCGCGGTTCACCGAGCGGAGCACCGCGTCGAGTTCGCGGTCCCGCACCACGTCGTGGGCGACGATCTGGTCACGGAGCGTCGCGGTGAGCATCCGACGCTGGGCGAGGACGTCCTCGATGCCCTGCCGGAGGATGCCGACCGTGCCGCGGAAGGTCCGGCGCTCGGTCGGACTGAGCGAGGCGGCGAACGGGTGCTCGAGGATCGTGGTGATGTCGTCGCGGAGCCGCAGGAGCAGGGCGTCGTCACGGAGGAGCTCGAACGCGCCCTGGAACGCCCGGCCCTCCGGCGTCGACTCCATCAGGTTGTCCGTGCGCGCGAGGTAGTCGTCGAGGATCTCGCCGATCGGGCGGACCTCCTGCCGGAAGTCCTCGACGATCTCGCGGTGCATGGTCGCCACCGCCTCCTCGACCCGCTTGAAGTCGCTCGGCAGCTGCCGGATGAGGTCGGTGATGTTCGCGTAGCCGTCACGCATCCGGTCCTCGTCGACCGTGACGACCTCGTCGCCGCGGGCGAGACGGTCACGCTCGGCCTGGAGTTCGGCGATCTGCGCGTCCAGGCGTCGCACCTGGGCGTCCCGGTCCGGTTCGGCCCGGTCTGCCCAGCGGTGCACGGCGTCGACGATCATCGCGAGACGGCTCTCGCTGATGAGGGCCCGCTCGGCGGACAGGGCGTCGATCAGGCTGAGCGCCTCGAGGGCGTGGCTCGTCAGGCTGTACTGCTCGTCGCCGTCCGAGGAGTTCGAGCGCACCAGCCACTGTGCGGCCACCCACTCGCGGCAGAGGGACCGACCGTTGGGCCGGGACACCTCGCCCTCGGGGGAGTCGCTCGCCGGCACCCGCGCACCGGTCGCCTGCAGGCGCGCGACGTGCTCCTCGACCTGCAGGTGCATCCGCTCGGCAGGGACGTACTGCACGTCACGGTCGAACACCGTGCGGAAGACCGAGACCACGGCCGCGCTCGTCGGACGCGACATCAGTCGGAGCGTCGGCCGGTCGAGCACCTGCCTGACCCTGGCGAACTCGAGGTCGACGTCGGTCATGGTGCCCCTGGTGGTCGGACGGGTCGCGGGATGCGAAGAGGTCGTGGGATGCGAAGAGCCCGACGCGGTTGCGTCGGGCTCTTCGGGGTGTTCTTCCGGCCCTGGACGGGCACGTGGGCGATACCAGACTCGAACTGATGACCTCTTCGGTGTGAACGAAGCGCGCTACCAACTGCGCCAATCGCCCCCTGCACTTGCGTGCGGATCGATAGTAGCGGATGTCGGGCTGTGCTCCGAACACGCGTCGCCGGTCGCGCGCGTCGCTCACGGCCAGACCGGCCGGGAGGCCCGTGGAGACCCCGCCGATCCGCATCGCTCCGGGGGACACGCCCGGTTGACGGAACCGGTTTTGGAGAAACAGCGTGATCTGGGTACAGTTTACGAGTCGCCGCGAGAGCGGGTCGGACAACACCGGTGTGACTCAGGTCAGACCATGCGGATGTGGCGCAGTGGTAGCGCATCACCTTGCCAAGGTGAGGGTCGCGAGTTCGAATCTCGTCATCCGCTCGAGGTGCCTGTCTTCTCCGGAAGACAGCAACTCTCCAGAAGAGGTATCCCACCGATCGGGTACTACGCCAGACGTGGACCTTGATGGTGGGGTGGCCGAGAGGCGAGGCAGCGGCCTGCAAAGCCGTCCACGCGGGTTCGAATCCCGTCCCCACCTCCAGTCCGCTCCGGCGGAACTCATCTGGGCGATTGGCGCAGCGGTAGCGCGCTTCCCTGACACGGAAGAGGTCACTGGTTCGATCCCAGTATCGCCCACCAGAACGAAAGCCCCCGGGAGACCGGGGGCTTTCGTCGTTCTCGGCAGCCGGCGTCTGCTCGGCCCTCGCTACGTTTCTGGCACTTCGTGGACCCGGCCCGAGTCGCCCCGTACAGCCAGCGATGGCGGACTGGGCCACCGCGGGACAGAACCTGCTCGACGAGCAAACGTCCGTCGCCGGGCCCGGAGGACAGCCACGCCGTCGTTGCATGGATGGGAGTTCGGAACGTCTTGCTCCAGGAGCTCGGGCAGGGAGATCCTCTCGCCGGAATCGGTCGTGGATTGAGTGATGGCCACAAGCAGGACCCGACCGAGCCGAGCTTCGGGGCAACCACCTTCCGAGCTGACGGGACCGGAGAACTCGAGCGCGTCGCGTCCCACAACGTGCACGCCGGAGACTCGGGATACCTCGATGGTGGCACCGAGTCTCTCCGGAATGTCGCCCTCGCGACGACGGGCCAGCAGGACAGAAAGACCCCTTATGTCCCGAAGGGCCTCACGCCGTACGAGCGGATGGTCCTCTTCCCGTTCGGAGAGTGGTTCGACAGATGATCGAAGTGGGAGTACGAGCACGATCGACGATGGGCTTCGTCGTCGCGGTGCTCGCGGTGACGGTACTCGTGGAATGCACACAAGGAGGTCCTGCCACGACCGCGGACGATGCGAAGCGGACCATCGTGGACGTTGTCGACAAGTCGGCGGCCGCTCTCGGCGGTGACTGGAAGGTCAGGAGCGGCCCCGCCGTCGGAGTCTGCTCGAAGACAGGCGGTGGCCGCGGTGCGGCCTACACGTACGTAGTCGACCGGCTCGACACCGGCGAACCGGCGTCGGACAGCGCCATGATGGAGGACCACTGGAAGCGGGAGGGGATCACGACCGAGCGGTACGAGAGCGGCGGAGAGGAACCCCTCCTCGGGGTCGACGGCACCAGCGACGAGGTCTACTCGGTCTCGTTCCTCGCCAATCCGAAGCGGTACAGCATCACCGGGGTGTCGGTGTGCTTCGACGGGGACGCCGCTGAGATGCAGGGCAACGGAGAGTGACGGGCGGTTACGTCGTGCCCACGTCGACTCCGCTCCGGCGGAACTCATCTGGCCGATCGGCGCAGCGGTAGCGCGCTTTCCTGACACAGAAGAGGTCACTGGTTCGGTCCCAGTATCGCCCACCAGGACGAAAGTCGAACGTGCTCACTTGTCGGCGCGGCTCGCGCTGTGCCGGTCGCCATCTGCACGACCGCGAGGTGGATGCCGACCGACCCGGACGACCTGGTTGGCGGACCGCGGTTGTGACGGTCCGCCAGCTGCCGGCCTCTGGCATGCTCGATCGAGGGGGAGACACCGTGTCGGGGAACACTGTCGAGGGGCGCGCTGCACGGCGCTGCCGCACCATCGGGCGACTCATCCTCGTGGCGGTCATCTTCGTCATCATCGCTCTCGCCTTCCGCGCCTGCCAGGGCGACCGGCCGTACGTTGCCTCGCGAGGTGAAGCGGTGCAGCAGGACGACCGCACCATCGCAGCCGTGAACGCGTTCATGGAAGCGAACGGCGGGTTGTCGCAGTGGAAGGACCACTACGACGAGGGTGCGTCCCGGCCGGAGCCGTTCGGTGAGCTCACCGGGTACTCCGTCTGCTCCAACCGGACATCGCCGGATTCACCACCGCTGACGTCGGCGAACGGCAGGAGGTGGACCTCACCAGCACCTCGAAGGTCACCCCGCGGGAAGTGCTCGAGAACGCTGATCGAGTGTGGGCGAAGTACGAGATCACACGCCGCGGCGCGACCGCGGTCAGAGCTCGTGGACGCAGGTCACCTACGACGGCGGCCGCACGGGGCCGACGTTCTACGTCAGCTACTTCGGCGACGACCCGACACGAAAGTCAACATGATCATCCGCGCCGCTTCTGTGTGCCGCGACTTTCCCGGAAGTGACCGCTTGTCGGAACTCGTGATGGAACCATCTGCCGAGCATCGTTGTGCGCAGCGGGTAGCGCTCTTGTCCGAGGGGCAGGTGTCCCGTCCATGCCGTGGTTCCGAAGTGCAGCCTGTGGCAGCAGCGTTCGCCGGCTGAAGGACGAACCGGTGCCCACCCCGAAGAGTGAGCAGCCGGTTCGGCGTGTCGCGGTTTCAGTCGTGGACGTACTCGTACGTCGGTTCGGGGCGCTCCCGGTCGCCGACCCAGAAGCCGAGCGTCTTCCCGCTGCGGACGCCACTCATGACGAGGGTGTCCCCGTCGAAGAAGAAGATCTCGATCGGGTTGTTCTCGACGAGCTTCCACGTGCCGGAGAAGGCCACCGGATAGCTGCCCTGACACTCGTCAGGGTTGCTGGCAGGCAGATCGTGCGTGCAGGCGACGCTCTGCGGGACGCCTTCCGCGGTGAAGGTGTGGTCGCTTCGCAGGTCGATGGTGCTGTCCCAGTCCGCTGTCGTCATCCTCCAGGACCCGACAGGGTCCGCCATCGGCTCGAAGAACGATGACGAGCAGCCCGTCGCCGTCAGCAGTGTCGCCGCGGCGACCGCTGTCGCGACCACCCACCTGTTCCGCATCGCGTCCCCTTGCCCGTTTCGAAGGTGAGCCTACGTGTTGCCGGGGTCGGTGGCTGGCCTTGCGAGGACCGCTGTCACGTAGCGAGATCGTGGGGAGGCGTTCCTCGACGCGGTCCCATCGGTGAGTACCGAGAACGAACGTGGACGGCTCACTCCCCGAGTCGCACCACAAGCGGGAGCTGCTGGAACTGTGCTCGGCGGAGCTCGCAGACGGTGGCCGTCGGCGTCGTGCTGTCTCGGCTCATGCGGGCCCTGTGCCGGGCGCCGCATGACGGGCGGGCTGCTACCCGGGCAGCCCGGCGGCTTCGCAGTCAGCCCACTGCTCCGGCCGGCGTTCAGCGAGCCACGCGGTGAACTCCTGGTACCCGCGGTACCCGGTGAAGACCATGAACAGCTTCTTCCGCCGTTCGTTCCAGCCGGTGAGGCTGTAGAACGTCGGCCCTCCGTTGGACTGCGATCCGAATCTGAGGACGGCGATGTCGTCCGCGTCGACGCGACGGAACTTCCCGAGGCCGACACGCACATCCAGGTGCTGGTCGTACCCATGAACCCGGGAGCCGTCGAGCGCTGCTGCGAGCAGCAGGCACAACAGCCCACCACCACCGAAGAAGAACAGGAAGAACCCCAAGCTCGTCCACCCGTCAGGCTTCCCGGACAGGACGTCGGAGAGCCCACCGATGACACCGGTGGCGATGAGTCCCCACCCCATGACGTGCCACATCAATACCTGCCACCGCGGACGCCGTGCGACGAACAACGGCTTCGCCGCAGTCTTCGTCGCTGTGCCACCCCACGTGTTGATGTCGTCGCTCATCGTTTCCCCCTCCAGCCGACGACGGTACCGGACAACACGGCTACTCGTGCCGATGCGCCCGAACGGTCAGTGGCCGACTGGTCCGACGTACTCGACTCCGGGGAGGAGGGCCTCCACCCATGTTCCCGGCTGACGGATGACGTGCGCGTTCCTCAACGCGTACGTGTCCGGTTCCGCTTCGTCGCGGCGCACCAGGACCGCCGACGGCGGAACAGTCGGTCCCGGGCGGCAACAGCGGTGCGGTGGACCTCCGCGGTGGATGGTGCGCGAACACGGCGAACCTGGTGGTCGTCGAAGTGGGCCTGCACCGGCCCGCTGAGCGCGTACAGCGGGACCCGGTCCGGGGCTCTCCACCTGTGCCACGGGGGAGCTCGAGGCGTCGGCTCCGCGCACAGAGGAACAGCGGCCGATGGAACGCGAGCAACACCATTGGGATCGTCAGGACGGACGAGTACGGCATCAACGCCGCGTTCGCACTCGCACCCGAGGTGCCGTTCCGATGGCCATCGACTCGGACTCAGCCGACCCCGTCGACGCTGTAGATCGTCGGTGCCGGCACGAAGCGGAGCCACGGGGTGTGCGTTCGGAACCAGAACGAGCCGCCGCCGACCGTGAAGACGTGCGGGCCCTCCGTCCGGTTCAGCGTGCGGGCGACGGCGTCCTGATTCTCGGAGTCGACGCCGCGGGACAGTGTCAGCGGACCGCATTCGGACGTGTCGATTGCGACAGCCGGGTGGGACGAGCCGATGCCTCTCGTCGAGCGGTTCGACACCGTCACGGCTTCAGCCGCGGTGATGGTGCACGTCACCTGCTGTTTGTGTGCGTCGTCGTAGGCGACAGCGACCCACAAGCCGGGGCACATCAGCAGCGAGACGATGAAGAAGCCGACGATGAGCACCATGGTGAACAGGCGGTACACCGGCCGAGGTCGTGTCTGGACGGTGAGCTTGCTGAAGAAGTCGGAGAACTCCGCCCACGGCTCGGCCGCGTTCTGTTCCAACCATCCGACGAGCACGTCGTGGTGACGGTGGTACCGGTCCGTCGTGAATCCGCGCCCGCGAGCGGTCACACCACTGATGACGGTGTTGCCCTTCCCCGAGGCGCGGAAGTGGACGAGCTCACCGGGCCTGATGACCTGCGTCCGGAAGATCCCACGGGTCACTTCGAGCCGGTCCGGGAACACCCGCACCCCGGCGAACAGCGCGCTGACAGACGACACGAGCGCCAACGTGCCGACGAGGAGCAGCATCCCGCTCGTCCACACACGGGTGAACACAGCTGCCCCGAACACGTCGCGGCTCCACGCCAGCCAGAGCCCCGTCGCGAACACGCCTGCAGAGAGGGCCGTCCACGCGATCGGCGTGATCATGCTCCCGCGGACCGTCACCGGGCGCTCACCACGCACCACACTCGTTGCTTCCCCCGTCACGAGTCGACCGTACCGAAGCGCACCGACCGCCGAGCGCCATCGGTCAGTCCTCCGGCAGCGTGCGGACCCAGTGTTCGAACGTCACGGCGTCCTCGTCGACGATCACTGCGGCCGGGCGGGAATCGTCCTTCTCGTCGATGAGCACGAGGGTGTCATCTGGCAGACCAGCTGTCGCCTCGCCGATGACGGAATCGGGCGCTGCGACGCCGACCCGGGTGAGGAACGTCAGCCGCTCTCCCGGGATGGACTCCACCGTGTCCGTCTCCTTGTCGAAGAAACCCGCGAGTTCGGAGACACGGAAGCGGGTGGCGCCGTCCCGGGTGGTGATGGTGACTGCGGGCACGGTGCGGCGTCCGAACGTGTGGGTGGTGGGCTCTGCGGTGACATCGGACCCTGACCACGGCTTCGCTGCCGCCAGCGGCACCTTGTCCACCTTCGACGGCTTGGTCTTCCGGGGGAACGCAGCCGTCACCGCGAGGCCGCCGGCAATGACGGCCAGGAACCACGCCGGGCCGGAGACGACCTTCGTCCAGAGCAGGACCCAGAAGACGACGAGCCATCCGGCCCAGGTCAGGTTCGACAGCCACTTGGAGTCTTGCCGCTCGCCGAGGAACCACAACCCGGATCCGTACGCGAGCCCGGCCGCCGTCGGCAACCAGAACGCCACTGGATCGCTGCTCAGCACCGGCCGGTGCAGGACGGCCGAGGTGATGACTGCGACGACGGCGATGGTCCCGAGGAGGTACCGGTTGGCGCGGCGGTCTCGTTCCCGGGCGGTGAGTGTGGCCATCGGTGGTCCCCCTGTGCTTCGTGGCGTGCTCGTCGGGCGGCAGATGCGGCACGACGTCCGGAATCCCGCTCGATGCTGCCCAGTCAAGCAGAGCTCGGGGTTCGCTTCCGGCCCGCTCGCCGCATCGGACCCGCCGACGGTACCGCTCCTCCACCGCATACCCTGCGTACATGACCGCTCGACGCCCCATCACCATCACCGGTGCCGTCTTCGCCGCCATCGGTGGAATCATCTCCGGCACGGGCTGGGCCATCCTCGTGATCTCGGCGGCGGTCGGTGGCAGTTTCCCGTTCGGCGCGGCCTTCCTGGCGTTCGGCGGGGTGCCCTTCCTCCTCGTCGGCGTGACGCTGCTCCTCGTCGCCGCGTTCACCAGGCCACTGCCCTGAGGTGGCACCGTCCTCCTCGTAGGGCGTCGCGCTCGTTCAGCGGTCTGTGGCTGCGCTCCCGTCAGCGGCCTTGCTGTGTGGTCGCCGTTGCGCGATGAGCCCCTCGACTCGTGGTGCTCGACGTCATGGTGCCGCCAGACCGCTGTCGTGCGGCGCCCACCCGAGTTCCGGCCCGAGTCGCTCGGCGATGTCCGAGACGATCTGCGCGTACTCGTCGGGTTCGAACGAGAACGGCAGTGCGAACGCGACCTCGGTGGCGACCTGGTACCCCGCGTCGGCGCGCAGCCGGTCCGCGATCTCGACCGACGAGCCGACGAGGTCCGCGGCGAACAACAGTCCCGCCGGACCCGTCGGGACACCGACACGGCCGGCGCGGCGTTCGGCGTAGGCCCGGTACCGCGCCTCCTGCTCCCGGGTGGCCGTGTCCGTCGGGATCACCACGAGGCCCTGGGAGACGCGCGCGGTGCTCGGGTCGGGGTGTGCGTCGAGGTAGGCGTCGACCTGGGCGCGCTGGTTCGCGGCGAAGTCGGTCCCGATCTCACTCCGCGTGACGCTCGAGGTGAGCAGGTGGAACCCGTTGCGGGCCGCCCAGACCGCGGACGCCGTGCTGCCCGTGCCGTACCAGAGCCGGTCGACGAGCCCCGGACTGTGCGGCTGGACTCCGGTGGCGAACTCCTCGAACCCGCGCCGCTCGGCGACGGGGACGACCGCGTCGCCGCGCACCAGGTCCCGGAAGCGCAGGAGCCGGGCGTTGCCGAGGTCCTCGTGCTCGGCGGTGTCCGGGTAGATCGCCTCGCGGTAGAGGTCGAAGTTCATCGGGGTCCCGACGGAGAAGCCCGGGTTGAGTCGTCCGCCGAGGAGCACGTCCACGGTGGCGAGGTCCTCGGCGAGACGGAACGGGTTCTCCGCGCCGATCGGGGTGACGGCCGTCCCGAGCGCGATGCAGCTGGTGCGCTGCGACGCGGCCGCCATCACCGCGACGGGGGAGGAGACGCCGTGCTGCAGGTGCCGGTGCCGGAGCCACGCGCTGTCGAGGCCGAGCGCCTCGGCGCGTTCGATGACGCGGAGCGTGTCCTCGTGACCGGCAGCGGGGCGGGCCGGGTCGAAGGTCCCGATGGTCAGGAAGCCGAGGCGTGCGAGGGGTCGTCCGTCAGTGGGCATGCTCTGATCGTCCCAGACGGGTGCCATCGCGGCATCCGCTGGGTTCTCCACCGTGCCCCGAACGGTTCCGCCCCGTCTCCTCGGGCTCCTCTGCGCCGTCCTCGTCAGCGCCACGGTCGCGACGGTGGCGGTCCTGCCGAACGGGACCGCACCCGACGCCACGCCCGCAGCCGCCCGTGCCGCCGCTCCGGTGTCGTACACGTTCGCCGACGACAGCGTCACACAGGCGTCGAACGCCTGGTCGTGGACGGGGATGGGTGGACCCGTCCTCGTCCGTGCGCCGCATCGACAACGGCTGGGTCGCCGGCACCGGGAAGGGCGACGGCGTGCACCCGAGCGTCGCGACGGCGAAGCGGTACCTCGGACCGCGCAGGCCGCTCGCGATCACGCAGGCGGTCGTCGGCGTGGAGCCGTAGGGCCCGTCTGACGCCCCCGTGTCAGACCGGGGTCGACTTCAGCAGCCGGTTCACCGCGATCATCGCGCCGCCCACCACGGCGGGGACACCGCCGCCGGGGTGCACCGACGCGCCGACGCGCCACAGCCACGGCCGCCAGGGGTCGTTGTACGAGGGACGGTGGAAGGGCCCGCTGAGCCACGGCGGACGCGCCGCGCCGTAGAGCGCGCCGTGGGGTTCGCCGCCGCCGCCGTAGTACTGCGGGTCGAGCACCGTCTGCTCGTCGATGAGGTCGGTGATCGGCCGGTCGAGCCCCATCGCACGTGAGACGCGGTCGACCTCGCGCCGCACGAACGGGTGCTCGGCCGTGTAGTGACCGCCGTCGGCGGGGGCGGTGAGCAGGATGCCGACGGTGCTGCGCGGGTTCGGGTAGACCTCGCCCGCGCGGTACTGGTTGACGAACACCATGGTGTCCGCTGGCTCGTCGCCCGCCTCGAGGCTGCGGTGGAGCGCGGCGGGCTTCGTCGGCAGCACCACGCTGTGCGTGGCGAGGTCCGCCGGCAGTTCCTCCCGCAGCACGCCGTACAGGGCGATGGCCGAGCAGGAGAGGGCGCGGGGGCGCAGACGGGGGAGCGTGGGGACCCGCGACGGACCCATCAGCGTGGTGAGCCGATCGGCGTCCAGGGCGCTGACGACGAGGTCGGCGGGGTGACGACCCACATCGGTCGTGACCGATCCGCGCTCGATGCGGGTGACGGCCTCGCCGGTGCGGACGTCGACCCCGGCCGCCTCGGCCAGCCGACCCAGCGCGAGCACGATCTCGTAGACGCCACCGCGCGGCACCCATGCCCCGGTCTCCGCCATGATCGCCGGCATGCTCGCGTAGAGGGCCGGCGTGCGTGCGGGCGACACGCCGGCGTTGAGGGTGTGGATCGCGATCACCTCGCGCAGCCCGTCGGGCAGCCAGGGGAGGCCGTCGAGGTACGCGCGCGTGGTGAGGCGGGAGCCGTAGACGGCCAACAGCCTCCGGAGAGCGGGGAGGGCGGCTCGGTCGAGGGGGTCGGCGAGCAGCAACTCGGTCACGTCGTCCGCGAGGGGTGCGTGCAGGTCGGAGAACCGTCGCCAGGCGGCGTACCAGGGGTGACCGCGGGCCACCGGCAGGGAGGTCTCGTCGTCGTTGTAGAAGTAGCGGCCCACCTCCGGCATCCGCACCAGGTCGAGGTGCCCGTCGTCGCGGGCGCGGTCGGCGGCGGGTCCGCCGTCGCCGAGCCGTCGCAGCAGCTCGTCCCACACCGCCGGGAACGTCATCAACGACGGCCCCGTGTCGATGCGGTCCTCGCCCAGCTGGATCCGTCGGCTCTTGCCGCCGAGCTCGGTGGAGGCCTCGAGCAGGGTGACGCGGTGGCCGGCGTGCGCGAGGAGCGCGGCGGCGGTGAGGCCGCCGATCCCGCCGCCGACGACGACGATGCGGCTCACGAGGCACCTCCCAGCACGATCCAGACCATGAGCAGTACGCCGGCGAACGACCCGGCGATGTACGGGAAGGCGACCGACAGACGGTAGAGGCGGT